>NZ_CP120742.1:3560000-3860000 GCF_029581275.1 Micromonospora sp. WMMD1155 | reverse complement strand
GAAGATCAACATCGCCGGGAGTACGTCCACCGCGTAGACGCCGTCGTCGGGGAGCCGCGCGAGCAGCAGGAAACCGACAGTCGCCAGGCCGAGCCCGGCGAGGAGCACGCTCCGGGCACCCCAGCGGGCGATCAGCCGACCGGCCAACCCGAGCGAGACCACGGCGATCGTCACCGGGGTGGGTAGGAAGGCCCAGCCGGTGGCCGACGCGCCCAGCCCGAGCACCACCTGCAGCTCCACGGCGAGCAGGAACTGGAAGCCGAAGTACGCGCAGACCATGAGGAACTGCACCGCGTTCGCCGCCACCAGTCCCGGGACGCGCAGCACCCGGGGCGGCAACAGCGGGGTGGCCGCCGTCCGCTGACGTACCGCGAACCCACCGAGCAGCAGCGCCGCGAGCACCGCCGTGGCGAGGGTGCGGGTGCTGGTCCAGCCGTGCTCGGCGGTGCCGACGATGCCCAGCACGGCGGCCATCAGACCGGCGGTGGCGAGCAGCGCGCCGGGCACGTCCAACCCGGCTCGCAGACCGATCCCCCGTTCGGCGGGGAGCCGGCGGACGGCGGCGAGCAGGATGACCGCACCGATCGGCAGGTTGACCAGGAAGATCGACCGCCAGCCGGCCACGTCGGTGAGTACCCCTCCGGCGACAGTGCCCACCGACGCGCCGGCGGCCCCGGTGAAGCTGAACACGGCGATGGCACGGGCCCGTCCGGCCGGTTCGGGATAGAGCCGCACGATCATGCCGAGGCTGACCGCCATCGCCAGGGCTCCGCCCACGCCCTGCCCGAAACGTGCGCCGACCAGCACCGCCGGTCCGGTGGCGACCGCGCACGCGAGCGAGGACGCCGTGAACAGCGCGACGCCGGCCAGGAACACCGCCCGTCGGCCGAGCAGGTCACCGAGGCGCCCGGCGAGCAGCAGCAGCCCGCCGAACGCGACCAGGTAGGCGTTGACCACCCAGGCCAGACCGGCGGCGGTGAAACCCAGATCCCGTTGTACGGCGGGCAGCGCCACCGCGACGACCGTGCCATCCAGAATGATCATCAGGCTGCCGGCGCAGAGAACCAGCAGGGCAGGCCAGCGGGATGGGACGACACTCTGCACGACACTCCTCCTAGGTGCACGGTTTGTTACCGAGGTCATCGTCTGTGACCATGAGCCGGAGCGGAAGGAGGCACTGTTGTGTCCCAGAGGAACAGCGATGTGTCCGCGCAGGTCGCAGGCGAGGTGGCCTGCACGGCCGACAACGTGCCGTTCAGCCCGGGCCAGGCACGGGCGTGCACCGTCCGCGAGGTGCTCGACCGGGTCGGAGGGAAATGGAGCATCAGCATCCTGGTGTCCGCCTCCCACGGCCCGGTCCGCTTCAGCGAGTTGGAGCGGCACGTCGAGGGGATCAGTCGCCGGATGCTCACGCTGACCCTGCGCAACCTGGAACGGGACGGCCTGCTGCGCCGCACGGTCTATCCGACCGTCCCGCCCAAGGTCGAGTACACGGCGACTCCGATGGCGTTGGAGCTCTACGAGTCACTGGTGGCGCTGACCAACTGGGCCGAGCGGCATCGCCGGGCCATCGCCGAGGCGCGGACCAGGTACGACGCCGAGCACGCCGAGTGAGACGCACCCGGGGTGTGGCGAACGCCACCACTTCGTTCTGACCGATCGGTCAGGGTCTGACCGATCGGTCAGGCATGCTGGTCTGCGGAGGTGGACCGGTGATGGCCAGAGCGGTGTCCGAGACGCACGGCGAGATCCTCGCCGCGGCGGCGCGGCGGTTCGCGGTGAGCGGCTACCGGGGCACCTCGCTGCAGGACATCGCCCGTGAGGTGGGCTGCTCCAAGGCCACCGTCCTCTACCACTTCGCCAACAAGGAAGCCCTGCTCGCCGAGCTGATGGCCCCGGCGATCGGCGTGCTGCGGGACCTCGACGACCGGCTCACCGGCCTGACCGGAGCGGCGGCCCAGGAGGTCGCCGCGCAGGGTTTCGTCGACCTCGCGGTCCGGTTCCGGCGAGAGATCGCGGTGCTCCGCGGCGAGTTCCCCGAACTGCTGTGCCAGCCGGCCTTCGCACACATCCAGCAGATCTCCGACCGGCTGCGCGACGCGTTGGCCGGTCACTCCGACCGGCCGGGCGCCCGGATCGCCGCGTTGGTGCTGCTCGCCGGAATCTCCGAGGCGTGCGCCGAGTTCGCGGACATCCCCGACGACGAACTGCGCCCCGCCCTGCTCACCCTCGTCCGACGGGCCGTCGAGCCCGTCGCCGTTCCCCTGCCCCAACCACCCACGACCGAGGACAAGGACTCCTGATGGCCACCCTGCTCTACCGGCTCGGCCGGGGCGCGTTGCGCCGGCGACGGCTCGTCGTCGCGCTCTGGCTCGTCGTACTCGTCGTCGCCGGCCTGGCCGCGGCGACCCTGCGCGGCCCGACGGCGAGCAACTTCACCATGCCCGGAACCGAGAGCCAACGTGCGCTCGACCTGCTCGCCGAGCAGTTCCCCGCCGCCAGCGGCGCCACCGGCACCATCACGGTCAAGGCGCCGGCCGACGGCCGACTGGCCACCCCGGAGGGCCAGACCGTGGTCCGGGAGCTGGTCCAGCAGGCGTCCACACTGCCCGGCGTGGTCGGCGCCGTCGACCCGTTCCAGGTCGGCGCGGTCACCCCCAACGGCCGGTACGCGCTGGTCCAGGTCCAGTTCGCGACCGGCGGGGACGAGGTGACCGACGAGCAGCGCACCGCGTACGAGCAGGTGGGTGCGGCGGCGAAGGCCCAGGGATGGCAGGTCGCCCCGGGCGGCGAGGTGCTCGGCGGCGAGCCCGAGATCGGCTCCACCGAGGCGCTCGGCGTCCTGGTCGCCGCGATCGTCCTGATCATCACGTTCGGCTCCCTGGTCGCGGCCGGCATGACCATGCTCAACGCGCTGATCGGTGTGGGCGTCGGGATGGCGGGCCTGTTCGCGCTCAGCGGCGCGATCCAACTGACCAGCACCGCACCGATCCTGGCGCTGATGCTCGGCCTCGCGGTCGGCATCGACTACTCACTGTTCATCACCTCCCGGCACCGGCAGAACCTGCTCGACGGCCTGTCCCCGGAGGAGGCGGTCGGCCGTGCCGTGGGCACCGCCGGCTCCGCGGTGGTCTTCGCCGGTGCCACTGTCGTCATCGCGCTGGCCGGGCTCGCCGTGGTGAACATCCCGTTCCTCACCGTGATGGGTCTCGCCGCCGCCGGAACGGTCACCGTCGCGGTCCTCGTCGCGATCACCCTCCAGCCGGCACTGCTCGGCTTCGCCGGCCGTCGGGTGCTCCCCCGTCGGCTGCGGACGGTCGCCACCGACGGCACCACGGCCACCGACGACACGTCGGACACCCAGTCGGACGTCACCGACCGACCGGCCGCCGTCGAGGACCGCTCCGCGTTCGGCTTCCGCTGGGCACGGATGGTCACGCGGTTCCGCGTACCCGTCATCCTGGTCGGTCTGCTCGGCCTCGGCCTGCTCGCGCTGCCCACGCCGGACATGCGGCTGGCCCTGCCGGGCGCCGCGACGGCCGCCGTCGGCTCACCCGCCCGGGTGGCGAACGACCTGACCGTCGAGGGCTTCGGACCGGGCTTCACCGGCCGACTCGCGGTGGTCGTCGCCGGTGACACGCCCGAGGCCACCTCGGGCGCCGTGCCGCAGGTGACCGCGCTGCTGCAACGCACCGAGAACGTCCTCGCGGTGGCCCCGCCGCAGCTCAGCCCGGACGGTCGGACGGCGCTGCTCGGCGTGGTGCCCAAGACCGGCCCGACCGACGAGGCCACCGAGACCCTGGTGCACGACATCCGTGAGTCGGTGAGCGGAATCCGCGACGCGGACGTGCTGCTCACCGGCGTCACGGCGATCGGCATCGACGTCTCCGAGAAGCTCTCCGACGCGCTACCGGTCTACCTGTTGCTGGTGGTCGGGCTCTCGGTGCTGCTGCTCATGCTGGTGTTCCGCTCGCTGCTGGTGCCGGTCAAGGCCGCGCTGGGCTTCCTGCTCACCGTCGCCGCCACGTTCGGCATCACGGTGGCGGTCTTCCAGCAGGGACACCTCGCCGACCTGGTCGGCCTGGACACCCCGGGCCCCCTGATCAGCTTCCTGCCGATCCTGCTCATCGGCATCCTGTTCGGGCTCGCGATGGACTACGAGGTCTTCCTGGTGTCCCGGATGCGGGAGGACTTCGTCCACGGTGAGTCGGCCCGCCAGGCCACCATCAGTGGCATGGGGCACGGCGCGCGGGTCGTGACCGCCGCCGCACTGATCATGATCTCGGTCTTCGGGGGCTTCGTCTTCCTGGAGGACCCGGTGATCAAGTCGATGGGCTTCGCTCTCGCCATCGGCGTCGCCATCGACGCGTTCGTGGTCCGGATGACCATCGTCCCGGCGGTCATGTCACTGCTCGGCGACCGCGCCTGGTGGCTGCCGCGCTGGCTCAACCGCGCCCTGCCGAACGTCGACATCGAGGGCGAGGGCCTGCGCACCCAGCTCAAGGAGCGCACCCCGACCTCCGTCTGATCGCGCTTCGAACGATCATGGAGTTGTGGTGCCCGTCGCGCCCCGGTCCGGGGCCTTCGTCCAGCACCACAACTCCATGATCGACGCGACTCAGACGCCCGCGGGGTAGGTTTCCATCTCGCCGGGGGCAGCCGGGACCGGCAGCGGGTGCAGGGCTGTCGTCTCGTCGCACCAGATGAAGGCGTCGTAGCGGTCACCCAGGCGGGTCGGGACGTAGTTGCCCCAGGACTCGAACGACGGGTCGTAGACGACACCGATCGCCCGATGGTCAGTGGTGTCGGTGACCCAACCCGGTTGGTCGTCACCACCGAAGATCAGCACCGCCCGCTCCGGCATCAGCTCGTGCAACCGCCGCTCGATCGACCCCTCGCGGGCCGGAGGCACCACCATCGCCTCGGCCGGCGAACCCCAGCGGGGTGCGGCGATCGCCGTGCCCCGGTACGTACCGAAGCCGATCAGGGCGACGGCGTCCTCGCCGTGCCGTTCCCTGGCCAACTGACCGATGTTGACCATCCCGTCGGCGGCCATGTCGGTGGCCCGGGCATCCCCGACGTGCGTGTTGTGCGCCCAGACGATCCCTCGGGCGTCCGGCCCGTACCGGTCCAGCAGCCGGTCCAGGGTGTCCTGCATGTGGGTGTCGCGGATGTTCCACGAATCCGGCCCGCCGGCCACCATCGCCCGGTAGTAGCGCTCCGCGCCGGCCACCACCTCCGCGTTCTGCCAGGCCGAGAAGCTGTCCGGGCCGTCGGAGAGAGCGTGTTCGCGGGTCCGGGCCAGCAGCCGGACCACCTCCTCCTCGCACCGGGCGGAGACGAACCTGGAGGCTGCGCCGTACTCCTCGACCCTCTTGCCGTACGGCTCGAAGCACCGGTACGCGTCCTGCGCCGCCTCCAGCGACTTCGGGTCCTCCTCCCCCAGGTAGTCGAAGATCGCTTGCATCGACTCCCAGAGGCTGTACACGTCGAGCCCGTGGAACCCGGCCCGTTGGTCCTCCGGCCGCTCCACGTTCCAGGCGCGCAACCAACTGGTGAATCGGGCCACCTCGGCGTTGGCCCACATCCAGGTCGGCCATCGCTCGAACTGGTCGAGTGCGAGCTGCGGTTCGAGCGCGCCGCCCGGCGCGGCGGTCACCGCCCGGTGCACCCGATCACAGTCCGGCCAGTCACCCTCCACGGAGACGAAGGAGAAGCCGCACTCCGCGATCAAGCGACGGGTGAGCTGCTCACGCAACCGGTAGTAGTCGTAACTGCCGTGGGTGGACTCGCCGATCATCACCACCCGGGCGTCCCGGACGCGCTCCAGCAACGGGTCGAAATCGCTCGGCGCGCCGAGCCGCTGAACCAGCATGCCAGCGGCTACCCGACCGCCCCACCGACAAACCGCAACCCGCCCCCCGGCGGCCGAGTGGCCAAGATCCGCACAAGTTCGGGGATGTTGCTGCCTCGGACGTCTTGGAGGCAGCAACATCCCGGAAAGTGCGCGGATCTTGGCGCGATCCGGGCGCCTGACCCCGGGAAATGTGCGGCCCGCCCCTCGCCGGTGCCGCGCGTGCCGGGGTGGGGGCGGCACGACCCAGCGGGTGGGCGGTTTTCGTCCTGCGACACGGCGTGTCGTGACGCAAACCTCTTGATCACCGAGGGAAGAGGATGTGCGCGCCAAGATCGTGCTCGAACCAGGAAGTAGTGGCCTCACGGGCGCGCCGACACCACTACGTCAATGATCGAGCACGATCTTGGCGTGGGCCTGGGGTGATCACCAGGGCGTTGGGGCGGGGGGGTGGGCTTAGGCGGGGAGGGGGACGGTGCGGGATTCGGCGCGGGCGGTCTCGGCGGCGGCGATGATCTCGACGACCTCACGGCCGAAGCGGACGTCGCAGCGGTGGTCCCGCGTACCGGCCCGCACCTGCTCGATCAACTGGTCGATGGCGACGCCGAACGCGGTGGCGGCGTCGTTCTCGCCGGACGGGACGTTCTCGATGCCGTTCTCGCCGTAGAACACGAACTCCCGGGTCATCGACTCGGTCGGGGCGTCCAGGGAGAGCGAGGCGCTGCTCGTGGCACCGCCCTCGTGGGTGAGCAGCAGGTGCACCATGCCGCTCGGCCCGTCCATCGCCGCCACCTGCGTCACCCGACCCAGCACGGGCAGGAGGATGGAGAGCGCGTGCGGGGCGATGTCCCAGAGCGCGCCGTGCTCCCGACGCCACAACGAACCACCGTACGGGCTGCCCTCCTGGAAGATCGAGGCGAACGCGGTGGTCCGGCCGTGCTGCCAACCCCCGGCGGCCGAGGTCGCGGCGAGGAACGCTGTCACGTTCGGCTGGAAGCGCTGGGTGAAGAAGACGACCGAGGCGACCCCGGACTCCTCGGCGGCGGCCACCACCCGGTCGGCGTCGGCCACGCTGAGCGCCAGCGGCTTGTCCAACAGCAGGTGCCGCCCGGCGGAGGCGGCCCGGACCGCGATGTCGGCCTGGACGTCCGGCGGTAGGGCGACGGCGACCGCCTCGCACTGCTCGATCAGCGCGTCGACGTCGGCGTAGGCGGGCACCCCGTACCGCTCGGCCAGCGCGGCGGCGCGCTCCGGGTTGCGACCCCACACCCCGACCAACTCCGCGTCCGGGTGGGCGTGCAACGCCTTCCCGTGCGTCTCGATCGCCCAGTGACCGGTGCCGAACAAACCGAACCGCAGCACGTGTACCTCCGCTTTTCCCCCCGCCGTGGCGACGCCACGGACGTGATCCACGCTAGTCGCCCGACCAGCCACGACGGCGGCGGGTTCGACCAATCGAAGCGGCCCACTCCCCCGCTTTCCAGCGCCCCTTCTCCGGCAACGCCAGGTCCGTTCGCCGCCAGACACACCGGGTTCCGGGCGGCAGCCTCGACGGCATGCCGAACACGAACTCACCGTCGACCAGCGGCCCGGTCGCCTTCGCCCACTGGTACGACTTCGCCGAGGGCGGGCCCGTGCACCAGGGTCTGCTGCCGTTCCCGGCGAGCGCGCCCGCACCGTTCGAGGTTGCTCGCTGGTCGGTCGCGCCGAACACCTCCAACGACCTCGATGTCCACCGCTCCCGCGAAATGTGGATCATCGTGTCGGGCACCGGAACCCTGACCTTCGGCGACCAGACGAGCGTGCTGCGGGCCGGGGACGTCGCGGCGTTCGACAGCAGGGTGCCGCACCAGATCCGCAACGACGGACCGGACCCGCTCCTCGCCGTCTCCGTGTACTGGTTGCCGGGCAGCGACTGACTGCCGTCCGAGGCACCGCTCGGCGGACCCGAGCCGAGGCGGGTTCAGCCGTTTACTACGACGGTTAGTAGGCTGTGCCGGTGACCGAGGCAACGACCGGGTGGGGCCGGTGACCAGCGTGGGCGTCGACTCACCGGTGGACGGGATCGTCGCGACGGTGCCGATCGTGCTGTCGCTGCTCGTCGCGGTGTGGGCGCTGGTCGTGGCGGTGCGCCGACGACCGCCGGACCGGGTGCAGTTCGTCGGCCTGGCCGTACTCGAGGTGTCGTTGCTCGTGCTGGGCGTGCCGGCGCTCGTCGCGGTGGGCGGCGGGGACCGGCCCGGCGAGCCCGGAGCCTTCTTCGGTTACCTGGTCACGCTCGTGTGCCTGCCACCGCTGGCCTGGGTGCTGGCCCGGATGGAGCCGACCCGGTGGGGTTCGGCCATCGTGTGCGCGGTCTGCTTGGTGACCCCGGTGGTGGTGGTCCGGTTGCAGCAGACCTGGGAGGTGCTCGGTGGTTGAGACCGCGTCGGCTCGACGCCGCACGAACTCCGGTCCCGGTCGGCTGCTGATCGCGGTCTACCTGCTCTTCGCCATCGCCGCGACCAGCCGGGCGGGTTTGCAGATCGCGACGAAGTTCGACGAGGCCCCGGTCGCGTACCTGCTGTCCGCGCTGGCCGCGCTCATCTACATCGTGGCGGCCGTGGGGCTGGCCCGGGCCGGGCACACCGGCCGACGGGTGGCGTTGGCCTGCTGCTCCGTGGAGCTGGTCGGCGTGGTCGCGGTCGGCGGCCTGAGCCTCGTCGACAAGGAGCTGTTCCCGGACGAGACGGTCTGGTCGCAGTTCGGCAGCGGCTACGGCTACATCCCGCTGGTGTTGCCGGTGCTCGGCCTGATCTGGCTCTGGCGCACCCGCCGCGACCCCGCCTGACCCGGCGACAGCGCGCGGCCGCCTGACGCGGCGACGGGGCCACCCCTTCGCGAAGGAGCGACCCCGTCGGGAGTACGGGTCAGTCCCGTGGGCCGCCGGCCACGTAGATGACCTGGCCGGACACGAATCCGGCGCCCTCGCTCGCCAGGAACGAGATGGTGTGCGCGACGTCCTCCGGCCGCCCCGGACGGCGCACCGGGATCTCGGCGGCGGCGTGCTTCTGGAAGTCGTCGAAGTCGACCTTGATCCGCGCGGCGGTGGCCGCGGTCATGTCCGTGACGATGAAGCCGGGCGCGACCGCGTTGACCGTCACCCCGAACGGCCCCAGCTCGATGGCGAGCGTCTTGGTGAAGCCCTGGAGGCCGGCCTTGGCGGCGGCGTAGTTCGCCTGGCCCCGGTTGCCCAGCGCCGAGGTGCTGGAGAGGTTGACGATCCGGCCCCACTTGCGCTCCACCATGTGCTTCTGCGCGGCCTGGCTGAACAGGAACGCGCCCCGCAGGTGTACGCCCATCACGGTGTCCCAGTCGGCGCTGGTCATCTTGAAGAGCAGGTTGTCCCGCAGCACACCGGCGTTGTTGACCAGGACGGTGGGCGCGCCCAACTCGGCGGCGATCCGTTCCACGGCCGCCTCCACCTGCTCCCGGTCGGACACGTCGGCGCCCACGCCGAGCGACCGGCCACCGGCGGCGGCGATGGCGTCCACCGTCTCCTTGGTGGCCGCCTCCTCGATGTCGACCACGGCGACAGCCATCCCGTCGGCGGCCAACCGCCGGGCGGTGGCCGCGCCGATACCGCGCGCGGCTCCGGTGACGATGGCGACGCGGGGCTCCTCCGACATGACTACCTCCGAGTAACTTGGGGTGATCGGAGGAGCTTAGCGTCAGAACCCCCGGCCCCGGCATAGGCGAATCCACCGGTATCCGTGCCCGGAGACCTTCACCGCGCCGAGCTTGCCCAACTCGCCGTAGCCCCGGTCGGTGAGCACGTCGATCGGCAGGTCGGCCTCCGGTTCGAGGCTGCTCAGGTCCACCTCGACGTCGTCGGTGCCCAGGTTGTGCAGGAACACCATGGTCCCGGTCGGCCCGTCCGCCCGGTGCGCGAGCACGCCGGCCGGCATCGCCACGTCGATGTGGGTGGTCGAGCCGGAGCCGATCTCGGGGGCCTCGCGCAGCGTACGGATCATCCGCTCGAACCAGGCGAGCAGCGACTTCGGGTCGCTGCGCTGGGCGGTGACGTTGACGTTCTGGTAGCCGAACTCACCCTTGTCGATCACCGGGCGGACCAGCTTCTCCGGGTCCGCCGTGGAGAAGCCGGCGTTCGGCTGGTACGACCACTGCATCGGGGTACGGATCGCCTCCCGACCGGGCAGCGACAGGTTCTCGCCCATCCCGATCTCCTCGCCGTAGCGCAACACCGGCGTGCCGCGCATCGAGAACTGCAGGGCGTACGCCAGCTCGATGCGCCGCCGGTCGTTACCGAGCATCGGGGCGAACCGGCGACGGATGCCCCGGTCGTAGATGCGCATGTTCTCGTCCGGGCCGAACTGCGCGTACACCTGGTTGCGTTGTTCGGTGGTGAGCCGGGACAGGTCGATCTCGTCGTGGTTACGCAGGAAGGTGGCCCACTGCCCGCCGACCGGCAGCGTCGGGGTGTCGCGCAGCGCGTCGATCAACGACTCCGGGTCCTCCCGGGCCAGGGCGAGCATGAGCCGACCGTTGAGCATGAAGTCGAAGAGCATGTGGATCCGGTTGCCGGAGCCGCTGGAGTCGCCGAAGAACGTGGGTAGCTGGTCCGGCTCGACGTTCGCCTCGGCCAGCAGGACGGCGTCGCCCCGGCGCCACTGCACGTGCTGGCGCATCTCGGTGAGGAACTCGAAGTCCTTCGGGGAGTTCGGGTTGCCCGGCTCAGTCAGCTCGATGATGAACGGCACCGCGTCCATCCGGAAGCCGGAGACGCCGAGCTGGAGCCAGAACGACATGATCTTCTTGACCTCGGCCCGGACCTCCGGGTTGGCGAAGTTCAGGTCCGGCTGGAACTTGTAGAACCGGTGGTAGAACCACGCCTTGGCGGTCCGGTCGTAGCTCCAGGTCTCGTTCTGCTCGCCGGGGAAGACCATGCCCTGGTGCCGGTCGTCCGGCTCGGTGTCGGACCAGACGTACCAGTCCCGGTACGGCGAGTCCGGCGAGGAGCGGGCGGACTGGAACCACGGGTGCTCGTCGGAGGTGTGGTTGACGACCAGGTCGATGATCACGCGGATGCCCCGGTTCTGCGCCTGGTGCAGCAGTTCGGCGAAGTCCCCCAGGGTGCCGAAACGTGGGTCCACGTTGTAGAAGTCGGTGACGTCGTAGCCGTCGTCACGGTTGGGCGACGGGTGGATCGGGTGCAGCCACAGGCAGGTCACCCCGAGACGGGCCAGATAGTCCAGTCTCCCGATCAGCCCCCGGATGTCACCGACCCCGTCGCCGTCGGAGTCGGCGTACGTGTCGATGTCGAGGCAGTAGACGACGGCTTCGGAATACCAACGGTCACCCATGCCGGAGGAACATCTCCGAACGATCAGCTCGGCAAACCCTTGGTTATCGTGCCCGTCATGGGAGACGACCTCGTACCACCGAGCGAACCGTTGGACTGGTCCCGGGGGCGGTGGCTGCACCCGCCGGTACGCGTCGACGAGCGGCCGACCGGTGAGCTGGTCGTCGAACCGGCGGCCGGAAGCGACCTGTGGCGGCGGACCAGCTACGGATTCGTCCACGACGACGCTCCGGCCCTGCTGGCGCCCCTTCCCGTGGGCACGGCCATGGAGGTGGGCTTCCGGCTCGACTTCTCGGCGCAGTTCGACCAGGCGGGTGTGCTCGTCCGGGTCGACGAACGGACCTGGACCAAGGCCGGTGTCGAGATGAGTGACGGCGAGTCGCAGCTCGGCGCGGTGGTGACCCGGGAGTTCTCCGACTGGTCGGTGGCGCCGGTGCCGCAGTGGTCGGGCCGGGAGGTGACAGTGCGGGTCAGCCGCGCCGGCGACGCGCTGACCGTCCGCGCCCGGGCCGACGACGAGCCGTGGCGACTGGTCCGGCTCACCCCGCTGGATCCGACGGCGGAGGCGGTGGCCGGTCCGTTCTGCTGCGCGCCGTCCCGCGCCGGCCTGACCGTGGTGTTCACTGGTTGGCGGCAGGGGCCGGCGGACGCCGCGCTGCACCCGGAGGTGTAACGACCGGCCCGTTGGGTATGACCACCCGATCCCCCGGAGCCGACGCGGAAGGACGACCATGGCGTACGCCCGGAGTGGCGACCCGTCCGAGTTCACCGGGCTGACCGGGTGGGTGGCCACCGTGATCGAGGCCATGGGCCCGGTCGGCGTGGCGCTGCTGGTGGCGTTGGAGAGCATCGTCCCACCCATCCCCAGCGAGATCGTCTTGGCGATGGCCGGCTTCCTGGCTCACCAGGGCCGGTTCAACGTGGTGGTCGTGGTGGTGGCCGCGACCGTCGGTTCGCTCGTCGGCGCGCTGGTGCTCTACTGGCTCGGTGCCGCGCTCGGCGAGGACCGGCTCAAGCGGTGGCTGGACCGCATCCCGCTGGTGGACAGCGACGACCTGGAGAGGGCCGACCGCTGGTTCGAGCGGCACGGCCGGTGGGCGGTGCTGATCGGCCGGGTGGTGCCGGTGGTCCGGAGTCTGGTCTCCGTGCCGGCCGGGGCCAATCGGATGCCGCTCGGAGAGTTCATCCTGTTCACCACGATCGGCAGCGGGGTGTGGAACGGTCTGATCGTGGGGGCCGGCTACGCGCTGGGCAGCCGGTGGCAGGACGTCGAGCGCTACAGCGACTGGTTCAACTACGCGATCGGCGCGGTCTTCGTGGTGATGGTGGTCGCCTGGGTGGTCCGCAAGCTTCGGCGACGCCGGGACCGCGACGACCGGCGGCCGGTGACCGCCGGTCGCTGATCCGCGCTAGTAGTGCTTTGTTAGGTCGGCGTGTCGTGGGGTCATCGGGGCGGTCTGAGTAGTTCGATGTTGCGGTGACTCCTGACGAGCTTTTGGTTGTGCGGCAACGGCTTGAGGCGTTCGCCGTGGATGTGTTCACCCCTTTGGTGCGCTCGGATCAGCGGGCCAAGGGTGAGACGTATCTGCGAGGGCTGTTGCTGGACGGGCGGCGTAAGTCGATGCAGCCGATGGCGGATCGGCTTGGGGTGGATCATCAGGGGCTGCAACAGTTCGTGACGACCTCGACGTGGGACACCGAGGCGGTGCGGATGCGGTTGGCCCGTCGGGCGGTCGAGGTGGTCGCTCCGGTGGTGTGGGTGGTCGACGACACCGGTTTCCCGAAAGACGGCAAGGGCTCGCCGGGCGTGGCCAGGCAGTACTCCGGCACGTTGGGCAAGGTCGCGAACTGCCAGATCGGGGTGAGTGTCCACGCCGTCACTGACGCCGCGTCGTGTCCGCTGGATTGGCGGTTGTTCTTGCCGACGTCGTGGGACGACCAGGCTGTTGACGAGGCTGACCGCCCTGAGGTGATCGCTCGCCGGTCCCGGTGCGGGATACCTGCCGATGAGCATCACCGGCCGAAGTGGTCGATGGTCGTGGAGATGCTCGATGAGCTGGCCGAGCAAAATTTACGCCCGCCGTTGCTGGCAGCCGACGCCGGCTACGGCGATAACAGCCAGTTCCGCGGCGCTTTGGACGAGCGGTCCGTCGACTACATCATGCAGGTCAAAGGCGATGCCCTCGCCCACACATCAGACGTGCAGCCGGTGACGCGGGTGTGGTCCGGGCGGGGTCGCCCACCGACGCGCACCGACCCGCGCTACTCGAAGACTGCGGTCAGCCTGGTCGAGCACATTCGCGCCGCTGGACGAGCGGCCACGGAAACGATCACCTGGCGGGAAGGCTCGAAAGGCACGATGAGCTCCCAGTTCATCTTCCTACGAGTCCGCCCGGCCGGACACCGCGTCGCCCGTGACCCCAACGGGCTCCTGCCGCAGCGGTGGCTGATCGCCCAGTGGCCCGACGACCAGGCCGAACCGGTGAAGTACTGGCTGTCCAGCCTCCCTGCCACCACCAGCCACACCGACCTGATCCGCTACGGCAAGATCCGCTGGCGCATCGAACATGACTACCGCGAACTCAAGACCGGCCTC
This sequence comes from Micromonospora sp. WMMD1155, assembly GCF_029581275.1. Lineage (NCBI taxonomy): Bacteria > Bacillati > Actinomycetota > Actinomycetes > Micromonosporales > Micromonosporaceae > Micromonospora > Micromonospora sp. WMMD1155. Next base: position 3,846,188 of record NZ_CP120742.1, on the reverse strand, counting down.
GGCCTGGACCACTTCGAAGGCCGCTCCTGGATCGGCTGGCACCGCCACGTCACCCTGGCCACCGCCGCGCACCTGTTCATCACCGAACTGCGCCTCGACCCAAAAGCGGATGCGCCGGCCTGACCCTTTATGCGGTCATCCGCGAGCTGCAACGACTCCTCGCGACCTGGACCGGCGCCTGCCTCACCTGCCACCAACCCGTGAAACCCTTACACCGCAACAAACGCCACAGAACCTAACAAAGCACTACTAGGGCGTGTATCAAAGTCCTCGGTCGAGCCGAGGCGGAGTCCAGGCGGCGATCCGGCAAGGCGGAGATGGGCTCGGATACCGGTGTTGTATCCGAGCCCATCTCCAACGCAGCCGGGCGTCGTCTGGGCCCGCCGCAGGCCGGCCAGGGGCTTTGACACACGCCCTAACGGTTGCCGCTGGCACAGACGCCAGCCAGGACTGTCAGGGCAGGGTGTCCAGGTGCGGGGCCACCGTGCGGGCGAAGGTGTTGCCGTTGCTGACGTCCCAGTTCACCGACCAGGTCATCGCACCGCGGATGCCGGGATAGGTGCGCGGCGGGCGGAAGCTGCCGCAGTTGGTGCCCCGGGCCAGGCAGTCGAGCGCCGCGTTGACCACGCTGGGCGCGACGATGCCGCCACCGGCCGCCCCCGGTCCGGCGGGCAGACCGAGGCCGACCTGGTCGGGGCGGAGCCCGGCTTCCAGTTGGATGCAGGCCAACGCGACGATGAAGTTCACCGTGCCCTGGCCGTACGCGGCGTTCTGGTCGCAGCCGAGCATCGCCCCGGAGTTGTAGAACTGGGTGTTGACGACGGTGAGGATGTCCTTGATGTCGAGCGCCAGCTTGAAATAACCGCCGGCCGGGTTCTGCATGTCGATCGTCTGCGGGGCCATCGCGATGATCAGGCTCGACCCGACTTTGGCCCGGAGCGCGCGCAGCGCCTGCGCCATGTACGTCGGGTTGAGGCCGTTCTCCAGGTCGATGTCGATACCGTCGAAGCCGTACCGGGCGATCAGCGCGGCGGCCGTGTCGGCGAACGCGGTGGCCGACGCGGCGTCGTTCACGGTGACCCGGCCGGTCTCACCGCCCACCGAGAGGATCACCTTCTTGCCCCGGCTGTGCAGGGTGCGTACGTCGTTGGTGAAGTCCGTGTCGGTGTAGCCGCCGAGCGACGCGGCGAGACCGGGGTCGACGCCGAAGGTGAGCGCGCCGGGTGTCGAGGTGGCCTCGGCGAAGGCCACCGCCACCAGGTCGTACTCGGTGGGGACGTCACGCAGCCGCAGCTCGACGGCTGGGTTGTCGAAGTTGTGCCAGTAGCCGGTGAGCAGATGCTCGGGCAGGCCACCGGTGGGCGGGTTCGTCGGCGGTGGGGTGGTGGGCGGTGGCGTGGTCGGCGGCGGAGTCGTGGGCGGTGGTGTGGTGGGCGGGGTGCCGCCGCCGCACGACGCGCCGTTGAGCTGGCAGCCGCTGGGCGAGCCGGAGCCGCTGGCCAGGAAGCCGAAGGAGACCGAGGCGCCCGGGGCGATGGTGCCGTTCCAGGACCGGTTGGTGAAGGTGTGCCGCTGGCCCGCGGAGGTGAGCAGCGCGTCCCAGTAGCTGCCGAGCGTGGTGCCGGACGGCAGGTCGAAGGCGAGGCTCCAGCCGTTGATGGTCGAGGTGCCACCGTTGGTGATGGTGTACTTCCCCTCCCAACCGGAACCCCAGTCGGCGGTCTTGACGAAGCTGGCGGTGGCCCCCGCGGCGTACGCGGGCAGTGCCACCCAGGCCGCGCCGAGGGTCGCGGCGAGCACGGTGACCAGGGACAGGACAAATGACCTGGAGCGTTTCATGCGGCCCTCCGCGCCCGGCTCGGGCATCTATGGACGTCGACGTTCCGCTTATTATTAAGACAGTTAACTGTTCCTGTCCAGAGGCACGGGTGACCGGCCTCCCGCCGCGCGCCGACGCGACGGGAGAACCGGGAAGGCCCGCTCAGCGGCGGAAGGTGAACCAGTTGACGTTGACGAAGTCGTTCGGCTGGCCACTGGTGAAGGTCAGGTACACGGAGTGCCGACCGGTCACCGCCCCCACGTTGCCGGGCACCGAGCGCCAGCTCTGCCAACCGCCGGTGTTGCCGATCGCGAAGCTGCCGATCGGCGTCGCGGTCGGGCTGCCCAACCGCACCTCGACGAGGCCACTCGCACCGCCACCCGCGCCGGAGGCGACCCGGGCCAGGAAGTCCCGGGGCGAGGCGGAGCCGAACTCGACATTGTCGTAGCGCACCCAGTCACCGTTGCGCAGCGCGGCGATGTTCTGCCCACCCTCCGAGCACGCCTCGACGAGCACGCCGTTCTGACCGTTGAACGACTCGGCCTGGATCTGCGCGTACGCGTCCCTCGTGCCGGAGGGTGGCGGTGTGGTCGGCGGCGGGGTGGTGCCACTTCCGCGCTGGTACACCGCCACGTAGTCGACGAGCATCGGCCGACCCGGGACGGTGGCCGAGGTCGGCGTGCCGCTGCCGGCGACACCGTTCGGGAAGGCCCCGCCGATCGCGACGTTGAGCAGCAGGAAGTAGCCCTGGTGCGAGGTCATCTGCGACCAGGCGGACGCACCGACCTGACTGGACGTGACGGTGTGGTAGAGCTGCCCGTCGACGTACCAGCGCAGTTGTTGCGGGCTGATCGAGGCGTCCCACTCGAACCGGTACGTGTGGAACGCGGACTGGCAGCTCGACCCCGGACAGGCCCGGGACGCGCCGAGGCCGTTGGACTCGTTGCACGGCCCGCCCGGCGCGACGCCGCAATGCAGCACGCCCCAGACCGAGTTGATGCCGTTGACGTTCTCCATCACGTCGAACTCACCGATGCCCGGCCAGTTCTGGTAGTTGCCCCGGTAGGGCGCCCCGAGCGCCCAGAACGCGGGCCAGTAGCCGGCCGCCGCGGCGCCGGTGACGTTCGGCATCTGGATGCGACCCTCGATGGCGAGCACGCCGCCGGACGGGGCCTTGAAGTTGCTGCGCACGGTCTCGATCCGGGCGGAGGTCCAACCGCCTCCGCTGTCGCGCAGCGGCGTGATCCGCAGGTTGCCACCACCGTCGTGGCTGACGTTGGCGGTGCTGGCGGTGTAGTTCTGGATCTCGCCGGTGCCCCAGTTGCCCGGACCACCGGGATAGCTGTGACCGGTGTCGATGATCCAGTTGGCGGACGAGGGCAGGGTGCCGGCGGCACCGGTGAAGTCGTCGCTCCAGACCGTGCTCCAGCCGGTCGGTGGTGGCGGCACGGCCGCTTGCGCGGTGACGGTGACGCCGGCCAGGACGGTGGTGGTGGCGACGAGCAGGACGGAGGCCAGCCGCAGCCGGCGTCGGACGAGCGGGGCGGCGGGGGCCGCCGAAGGAGGTGTCATGGACGTGCCTCTCTACGGAGACGGGTCGAGAGAGCGCTCTCTCAGGGTTGTACGCCTCGGTCATGACATTTGTCAACGTCGATCTGCGTCGGCGTTCGTCGACACCGCCTGCGGCCGACGGAGCACCGCCTGCTCGGCCGCCGACCACAGACTCGTGGTCACCAGGTAGATCACTGCGGCGAGCGGCAGCACCAGCGCCACCAGCACGGTCGTGAACGGCAGCAGGGGCAGCAGCCGCCCGAGCACCGCCGCCCCCGGCCCCTCGGTGGGCGTACCGGCCACCGTGCCGACCGCCGCCGAGGCCCGACGAGCCCGCCGCGACGACCACCAGGCCACCGCCACCAGCACCGCCAGCAGCACGGCGAACAGCGGACCCGCCGCGCCGGTCAGCCCGTCGGTGAGATGGTGGCCCAGGGGCACCCCGGCGAGCCGCTCCTCCAGCAGGCCGGTGCCGCCCTCACTCGTGGTGAACAGCCGGTACAGGACCAGCAGGAACGGCGCCTGGAGCAGCAACGGCAGGCAGCCGGCGATCGGGTTCGCGCCGGCCTCGGAGTACAACGCGAACACCTCGCGCTGAAGGGTGGCCGGGTCGTCGGCGTACCGCCGCTGAAGCTCACGCACCTGCGGGGCGAGGGCCGCGCGGCGTCGCTCGCCGCGGACCTGCACGACGGTGAGCGGCGAGATCAGCAGTCTGATGGCGATGGTGAAGAGCACGATGGCGGCGGCGGTCGCCATGCCGCCGGCCAGCGGTTCGAGCAGATCGGTGAGCCAGGACAACGCGGTGCCGGCAGCGCCGACAACGCCGTGCAGTGGTGCGAAGGCGAGCATGGGAAACCCCTCGGTCCGATTCCGGTGCGGTCTCCCCTCCGGCGGCGTGCGCTCGGCAGGGGGACCGGTGACGGCGGGATCGGCCGCGCGGCGGCGTGGCGCTACGCGGCCGAGGGGTGCCCGGGAGCGCGGGGACGGGGTCGACCGGCGGCGTCCGGGTCGATCTGGCGGGGCATCCGTCGACCCCGGGAACGGGCCCGCAGGCCGGCCCAACGGGGCCCGACGCCGGGTGCACCCGAGCGGTCGCGCAGCCGCGCCAGCAGCACCACGGCGAGCAACACCAGTGCGGTCAGCGCGGCACCCGCGAGCAGGTCGACCGGCCGGTCGGCGAGCACTGTGAGCTGGGCGAACGCGGACAACCACGCGAACCCGAGGAATCCCAGCGGCACCGGCACGGGCTCAGCATAGGACTCCGTGTCACGTCGTCCGGCCGATCACCGGCAAGCCGGTCACGAGGTGCCGTCGCCACGTTTCCCGGCCTCGCCACGTTGGGTAACCAAACGGCGGACCGACGCGGACGGACCGCGAACGGTAGGAACGGACGGTGGTGTCGATGACCGGCCAGGTGGCGGAGGCGCCCAGCGGAACGGCTGCGGCGACCGGATTGCTCACCGTGGGTGTCGAGGAGGAGTTCCTCCTCGTCGATCCGCACACCGGGGCTGCGGTCCCGGCCGTCGACCTGGTCATGGAGCAGGTGCCGGCCGAGTTGCGCGGGCAGGTCGAGCGGGAGTTCCAGACCAGTCAGATCGAGATCGGCAGCCCACCCGGGTTGGAGCTCTCGTCGATCCGCCACTCCCTCGGCGTGCTGCGCGGGGCGCTCGCCGACGCCGCCGAGCGGGCCGGCGTACGCCTGCTCGCCATCGGCACCGGTCCGGTGGACGGCCCGGTGCCGCCGGTGGTGGACAAGCCCCGGTTCGACCGGATGATCGAGCGGTTCCAGCTGCTCGTCCCCGGCCCGGGCAACAACGGCATGCACGTGCACGTCGGCGTGCCCGACCCGGAGACCGGCGTGCAGGTGCTCAACCACGTGCGGCCGTGGCTGCCGCTGCTGCACGCGATGACCACCAACTCGCCCTTCGCCCGTGGCGCGGACACCGGCTACGCCAGTTGGCGGTCGGTGGAGTGGGAGCGCTGGCCGTCGGTGGCCCCGACGCCGTGGCTGGAGTCGCACGAGCACTACCAGCGGCTGATCCGCCAGTTGATCTCCAGCGGGGTGATGCTCGACGAGGGGATGCTCTACTGGTACGCCCGCCTGTCGGCGAAGTACCCGACGGTGGAGCTGCGGATCGGCGACGTCTGCCCGTCGGTGGACGACGCGGTGCTGGTCGCCGCGCTGGTCCGGGCCCTGGTGTCCACCGCGATGGCGGACGTCGAGGCCGGCCGACCGGCGTTGCGGACCGACCATCACCTGCTGGTCGGGGCGCACTGGCGGGCCGCCCACGACGGCCTGGAGGGCCAGGCCGTCGACGTCACCACCGGCGAGCTGGCCACCGCCTGGGAACTGTTGGACCGGTTCGTGGACCGGATGCGACCGGCGCTGGAGCAGCACGGCGACTGGGCCGAGGTGACCGACCTGCTGGGTGGGTTGCGCCGGCACGGCAGCGGGGCGGCGCGGCAACGCGCGGTGTACGCGCGCACCGGCCGACTCACCGACGTGGTGCAGGACGTCGCGCGACAGACCCGCGGTTGAACACCTCGTGACAGGATGATCCCGTGGCCCAACGGTTGATCGTCATCGGCGGGGACGCCGCCGGCATGTCGGCGGCGTCCCAGGCCCGTCGCCGCCGCGGCCGCGACGACCTGGAGATCATGGTCTTCGAGCGCGGTCACTTCACCTCCTACTCGGCCTGCGGCATCCCGTACTGGATCAGCGGCCTGGTGCCCGGCCCGGAGGCGCTGATCGCCCGGGATCCGGAGACGTTCCGCACCGAGTACGCGATGGACGTGCGGATGCGGCACGAGGTCACGGCCATCGACCTGGAGCGCCGCGAGGTGGTGGCCCGGGACCTGGAGGGCGGCGGCGAGGTCCGCGAGCGCTTCGACGAGCTGATGTACGCCACCGGCGCGGTGCCGGTGAAGCCACCGTGGGCGGCCACCGACGCGGGTGGCGTGTTCGGCATGCAGACCCTGGACGACGGGGCGGCGCTGCGCGAGTGGCTGGACGCCGAGCCGCGACCGCGCCGGGCCGTGGTGGTCGGTGGCGGCTACATCGGCGTCGAGATCGCCGAGGCCCTGATCCAGCGCGGCCTCTCGGTGACCCTGGTCGAGGCGGGCACGCAGCCCATGTCGACGGTGGACCCCGACATGGGCGAGTTGGTGGCCGAGGCCATGCGCGGCCTCGGCATCACGATCCGCGCCGGCCTGCCGGTGACCGGCCTGGAACAGCGGGACGGCCGGGTGTCCGCGGTGGTCACGGCCGAGGGGCCGATGCCCACCGACGTCGTGGTCCTGGGTCTCGGTGTACGCCCCAACGCCGCGCTCGCCGCGGCTGCCGGGCTGCCGATCGGCACGACCGGTGGGGTCCGGGTGGACCGCCGGATGCGGGTGCCCGGGATGCCCGGCATCTGGGCGGCCGGCGACTGTGTGGAGACGCTGCACCGGGTCAGCGGGATGCCGGTGCACGTGCCGCTGGGCACGCACGCCAACAAGCAGGGCCGGGTGGCGGGGATCAACATCGGCGGCGGGTACGCCACGTTCGCCGGGGTGATCGGCACGGCGGTGACCAAGGTCTGTGACCTGGAGGTGGGTCGGACGGGCCTGCGCGAGGGCGAGGCCGAGGCGGCCGGCTTCGACTTCGTCTCGGTGATCGCCGAGTCGACCAACCGGGCCGGCTACTACCCGGGTGCCCGCCCGATGACAGTGAAGCTGATCGCCGAGCGTCCCAACGGTCGGCTGCTCGGCGCGCAGATCGTCGGCTGGTCGGAGGCGGCTAAACGGATCGACGCACTTGCCGTGGCACTCTGGAACGGCATGACGGTGGACGATATGACAGCACTGGACCTGGGCTACGCTCCGCCGTACGCGCCGGTGTGGGACCCGGTGCTCATCGCCGCCCGAAAAGCGGTCGATGCGCTCGCCGCGCTCGACCGCTGACCCGCGTTCGCCGTGGAGGACCACCCCGTGACCCAGACCCCGACCCGGCCGACAGTGCGCCGACGCCCGACGATGGTCGACGTGGCCCGCCGTGCCGACGTCAGCCTGAAGACGGTCTCCCGGGTGGTCAACGACGAGCCCGTGGGGCAGGAGCTGGTCAGCCGGGTGCTGGCCGCCATCGCCGAGCTGGGCTTCCGGCGCAACGACATCGCCCGCAACCTGCGCTCCCGGCAGCTCAACGCCACCGTCGGGTTGCTCATCGAGGAGATCGCCAACCCGTTCTACGCGACGATCGCCAGTGTCGCCGCCGAGATCGCCGCCGCCCACGGCACCATGCTGATCACCGCCTCCTCGGAGGAGGACCCGGAGCGGGAACGCGCCCTGCTCCAGGACTTCACCCAACGTCGGGTGGACGGGCTCCTGGTGGTGCCGGCGGGCCTGGACCACTCGTTCCTGCGCCGCGAGGTCGAGCTGGGAATGCCCGTGGTGTTCCTGGACCGGCCGCCGCAGGAGCTGCAGGCCGACGCGGTGCTGCTGGACAACCGGGGCGGCAGCCACGCCGGGGTGGGCGCGCTGCTCGACGAGGGGCACCGCCGGGTGGGCCTGCTGCTCGGCGCACCGAGCGTGCCCACGATGCGCGAGCGGCTGGCCGGTGCGCGGGCGGCGTTGGTCGCCGCCGGTGTCGAGCCGGACGACTCGCTGCTCCGCGAGAGGCTGATCGCCCCGGAGGAGGCGGGGCGGGCGGTCGGCGAACTGCTCGACCTTCCGGATCCGCCCACCGCGTTCTTCTGCGCCAACAACCGGCTCACCGTGGGTGCGCTCCAGGAGCTGCACCGCCGGGGCGACGACGCGGCACTGGTCGGCTTCGACGACTTCGAACTGGCCCACCTGATGCCCCGACCGCTGACCGTCGTCGCGTACGACACCCGGGAGCTGGCCCGGGTCGCCACCGAGCGGCTGTTCAGCCGGATCGCCGGCGACGACTCCCCACCCGCCACCACAGTGCTCCCCACACACCTGATGCCTCGCGGCCTGTCCTGATCCACTCCCCCGCCCGCGTCGCCCAGGGTGAGGGCGGGTGATCCACTCCGGATCGGCGATGTGGCGATGCCCGGGCACTCGGACACCCCCACATCGGCGACGTGGAGTGGATCACCGGTGCCGCGTCCCGGCAGTCCGGCGCGCCACGGCGCCGACCCGCGTCCGGGTCAGGTCTGCAGGGTCAGCAGGGCGTTGAGCTCGGTGAGACGGGGTGGGTCGGCGCCTCGGCGGCCACAGGTCAGCGCGGCCACCGTGGCAGCCTGCCGGAGCACGGCGTCCCACTGCTGCTCGGTCACCGCGGCGAGGCGGTCGGCCGGTCGGTCGCCGAGCGCGTCGAGGTCGGCCAACGCGGCGAGCAGGCCACCGGTGAAGGAGTCGCCGGCACCGACGGTGTCGACGACAGTGGTGCGTACCGCCGCCGCCTCGTGCAGCGTACCGTTCGGGGCCAGCAGCCAGGCGCCCTCACCACCCCGGGTCACCACCGCGCAGGACACCCCGACCTCACGCCACTCGGCCATGACGTCGGCCACCGACCGGTCCGGATACAGCCAGGCCAGGTCCTCGTCACTGGCCTTGATCAGGTGCGCGAGGGGCACCTGCCGGCGTACGCGCTGCTGCTCGGCCTCCCGGTCAGTGACGATGCTCGGCCGCAGGTTGAGGTCGATGGAGAGGGTGAGCCCGTCCCGGTGGCGTTCGCGGGCGAGCAGGTCCTCGAACACCTGCCCGCCGGGGGCCAGCGCGAGCGCGAGCGACCCGGTGTGGAACGCGACCGCCGAGGACCCGGCCAGCTCGGGCAGCTCCTGCGGCGTCCACTGCCAGTCCGCCGCGCCGGCCAGCCGGAACTCGTAGCTCGCCTGCCCGGTCGCGTTCAACGTGGCCACCGCCACCGAGGTTGGCTCCTCGGCGCGGACCGCCCAGTCCAGGTCGACCTGGTTGGCCCTCAGGTGCTCGGCGACCTGCCGGCCGTAGTCGTCGGTGCCGAGCCGGGCCAGCAGTCGTACCGGCTGGTCGAGCCGCGCCAGAGTGACCGCCACGTTCGCCGGGGAGCCCCCCGGCACGGCCCGCTCTCCGTCGGCGGTGACCACCAGGTCGATCAGCGCCTCACCCGCGACCACGATCACGCGGTCACCTCCCCCGGTGCGAGTGGGCCGGTGCCGCCGAGACCGTCGGCCGCGCGGGACAGCAGCACCGCCTGGTACGCGTGGTAGACGTCCGGTCGGCCGTGCCAGACCGTGTCCGAGGGCAGATTCTGCGCGTCCAGCTCGTGCCGCCACCCGGTGCCGTCGATCAGGTTGCGACGGGCGTACGCCCAGAACACCCGGTACCAGTCGGCGTAGACCTCGTCACCGGTGCGCCGGTGCAGGGTGATCGCCGCACCGACCGCCTCGGCGAGGACCCAGTGCATCCGGGAGCGGACCACCGGCCGGTCGTCCCAGTCGATCGTGTAGACGAAGCCGTCGGCGCCGTCGACCGCCCACCCACGCCGTACGGAGGCGGCGAACAGGGCACGGGCGTCGCTGAGCAGCCAGCGCGGTGGCTGCGGAAGGACGGCCTCCAACTCCAGCAGCAGGCGGGCCCATTCGAGCCAGTGGCCGATGGTGGAGCCGTACGGCCGGAACGGGTCGGCGGGCTGATCCCGGTTGTAGTCGGGCAGCGGCGTCCAGTCAGCGGTGAAGTGCTCGGGGAGCCGCCAGTCGTGCCGTGCGGCCTCACCGTGCACCAGGTGGGTGGCGATCCGCAGGGCCCGGTCCGCCCAGCTCGCGTCGCCGGTCGCGGCGGTGGCCGCGAGGAATGCCTCGACCATGTGCATGCTGCTGTTGGCGCCCCGGTAGTCCTCGGTGACCGTCCAGTCCCGGTTCCACGACTCGCGGACCGCGCCGACCTCGTCGTCCCAGAACCGGTCCCGCACCACTGCCAGCACGTCGGCGAGCAGTTGCTCCGCGCCCGGCCGGCCGGCGCGTACGGCGCTGGACGCAGCGAGCAGCACGAACGCGTGGTCGTAGCCGGCCTTCCGGTCGTCCACGGGTGCGCCCTGCTGGTCGACAGCGCTGAACCAGCCGCCGTACCGGTCGTCGCGCAGCAGTGTGCTGAGCGCGGCGACGCCGTGGTCGACGAGGGCGGCGGCGTCCGGGTCACCACCGCGATGGGCAAGGGCGGCCACGTGGGTCATCCGGCAGGTGATCCAGGTGAAGACCGGCTCGTCCCGGTCCGGGGTGCGGTCGTCGGTGAGCCACCAGAAGCCGCCCTCGGGGCGGACCGACCGACCAGCCGTGTCGAGCAGTGTGCGGGTCTGGTCGGCGAGGAACTCGTCCAGGTCGGGTAGTTCGGGTGACCCGGCCGGAGCGGGGGTCGGGGCGGCGTCGGATCGGGGCAGGTCGGTCATCTCAGCTGGTCACCGTCGGGTAGGAAAGGGACATACGGCCAGGATCGGCGGGCGGACCGGGTCCGCGCCGGAGAACCGTCAACAGGACCCCACGAACCGGCTGGCCGTACCGGTCGCGCGGGCGGAGGGATCATCCGTGCGATTCCTCCCTCTCTGTCCGTTGACATCGTTGTCACTCTGCAACCCTGCTCCGGCGGCAGGTCAACTGTCAATTCCGGTTGCGTCACACCGCGCCGGGCAGGCACGTCCGCGTCGGGCGGGTCGCCGGCGTCCCCGACGGCGAGACGGCGAGCCGCCCCTACCGTCTGCCCTCCGGTCAGGATCGCGTCCGGAACGGGGCGAGCGTGGCTCGGATCTGGTCAGCCGCGCCCCAGTCGTCGTCGAACTGGGCCAGCACGGCGAGATGTTGTCGCAGTTGGACGATCGGCATCCGGGCCCGCCAGTCGCTGTCGAGGGAGGTCAGCTCCGCGTAGACCGCGAAGAACCGTTGCGCCTCGGGCGGAGGCGCGGTCGACCACACGTGGGCGAGGTCGACCTCGGCCCACCCGTAGGACACCGCCGGGTCGATCAGCGCGGGCCGCCCGTCCGGGGTGGCCAGGACGTTCTGCGCCCACAGGTCGCCGTGCGTCAGACACGCCGGCCGATCCGGCAGCAGGTCGGGCAGCCGGTGGCACAGCCTCTCCAGCGCCACCCGATCGGCTCGGTCGAGTGCCGCCTCGACGCGGGGCTCCCTCAGCCACCGGAGCAGTCGGTGCTGGGCGAAGAACACGAAGCCGTCGTCGTTCCAGTCGTTCGTCTGCCGGCGGCGGCCCAGCCAGTTGTCCCGGTGCCAGCCGAAGCGCGGATGCGTCGTGCTCAGGTGCAGACGAGCGAGCATGTGCGCCAAGCGCTCCCAGAAAGCCTCGCTGCGCGGTCTCGGTCGCAGCACCGACAACACGAGCAGCTCCCGGTCCACCAGGACCACCTCGGGTGTCACCACGCCGCCCAACTCCCGCAGGGCGGCCAGCCCCTCGGCCTCCGCGACGAAGACGTCGTCGTCAGGCGCTTCGGCGAAGGCCTTGACGAACACCGACGGCGCCTCCCCGCGGGTGGCTATGCCCGCGAGCGCCGCGAGCCCACCCGTCGCCGGTTCGATCGTGACGACATCGCTCATCCCGGCTCGGCGCAGGCAGTCCAAGAGGAACGGTGCCGATTGCATCAGCACAGGATCCTTCATGTCCGGGCGCGTGTTCAAGCCCGCCGATGATCGACTCCACATCGGCGAGGTGGTGCCATCCTGGGGCGACGACACCGCCACATCGCCGACCTGGAGTCGATCAAGCGCGCAGGGTCAGCCCGGCTGGCAGGTACGACACCAGTAGAGGTTCCGCCCGGCCAACTCGCCGCGACTGACCTCGGTGCCGCAGATGTGGCAGGGCGCGCCGGGGCGGCGGTAGACGTACACCTCGCCGCCGTGGCGGTCCACCCGCGCCGGCCGCCCCATCGCCTCCGGCAGGTGCGCGTCGCGCACGGTGTCGATCCGGCCGTGCTCGACCGCGAGCCGCATCAGATCGACCAGGTCGGCCCAGAGCGCGTCCCAGCCGGCGCGGCTCAGCCCTCGACCGGGCATCGTCGGCGGCAGTCCGGCCCGGAACAGCGCCTCGGTCACGAAGATGAGCCCGGTGCCGGCCACCACCGACTGGTCCAGCAGCAGCGCGGCCAGCGGCGTCGGGCTGCGCGAGATCCGGGCGTACGCCCGCTCGGGGTCGGCGTCGACGCGCAGCGGGTCGGGCCCGAGGCGGTCCCGCAGGGCGGCCACCTCGGGCGGGGTGAGCAGTTCGCAGGCGGTGGGCCCGCGCAGGTCCAGCCAGTGCCGGTCGCTGGCCAGCCGCAGCCGCACCTGACCGACCGGCTCGGGCGGCTCTCCCGGCCCGTCGCTGAACTTGCCGTACAGACCGAGGTGTACGTGCAGCGTCAGCTCGTCGGCGTAGTGGTGCAGCAGGTGCTTGCCGTACGCCTCGGCGCTCTCCAGCACCGTCCCGGAGAGCCGGGCGGCGCCCTCGGCGAAGCGGCCCTGGGGGCTGGCGGCGTGCAGTTTGTCCCCGGCGAACAGCTCGGCGTGCCGGGCCGCCAGGCGGTGGATCGTGTGTCCCTCTGGCACGGGTACCAAGGATAGCCAGGCGCGCGGCCCCGATGATCGACTCGCGTCAGCCCTGGCGCTGCTCCTTCACACAGTCGACGAACGCGGCCCAGGTGGCGGTGGCGAAGACCAGCGCCGCCCCGGCCGGGTCCTTGCTGTCCCGTACGCCCACGACGCCGGGCAGGTTGTCGGCCACCTCGACACAGTTGCCGCCACTCCCGCCGCTGCGGGTGCTCTTGCGCCAGGTGGCACCGGCAAGGTCAGTCATGATGCTCCTCGATGATCGAAGTGATCAGCTTCTCTGATTCTGCCTCACCCGGGGCGAGCGCCTCCAGGTCCGACCAGACGTGTTCGAAGGCGGCGACCTCGGTCGGTTTGTCCAGGTAGAGCGCGCCGGTGATGTTCTCCAGGTAGACGGTGGTCGGCTCGGTCGACGCCCGACCGACCGCCTGCGGGAAATCCAACAGGACGAAGGTGCCGGTCTCGCTGGCCAGCGGCGGGCCCGCCGCGAGCGGCAACACCCGCAGACTCACCGTCGGCAGCGCGGCCACGTCCAGCAGGTGTCGCAGTTGTCGGGCCATCGCCCGGTGGTCGGGGATCGTGCGCCGCAGCACCGCCTCGCTGAGGACCACCCGCAGTGTGGGCGCGGCGGGTAACCGGCGGACGAGGATGCCCTGCCGCTGCAACCGCACCTGAACCAAATCCTCCCGCTCGTCGGCGGTCAGGGTCGGATTCTTCCGGCGGAACAACTCGGTGGCGTACTCGCGGGTCTGCAGAAGTCCGGGGATCAGCTCGGCGTCGTATTGGCGCAACCCGCACGCCGACGATTCCAGGCCGACATACAGCGAGAACCACGACGGGACCACATCGCCGTACGAATGCCACCAACCCCTGGCGCGAGTCTCCTTCGCGAGACCGGCGACGATGTCCCCCATCGTCTCGGGCACTTGATAGAGAGCGCACATCGCGCGGGCGTCCACCACCCGCACCGGAACCAGCCCCTTCTCGATGCGCCACACCTTCTGCCGCGAACAGTCCAGCGCTTCGGCTGCGGCGTCCAGCGTCACCGAGGCTTCCTCCCTGAGCTGGGTGAGCAGCCTCCCGAGCTGCCGCCGAGGAACCGTGGACCCGCTTGTTTCATCCGTCATGCAACATCACCGCTCTCCTCGTGCAACATGGAATGTTTCAACCCGTACGCATTTCCATTCCATTCCTCGTGCGTCATTTCGGCCTGAGGCTAGGGCGGGGCGGGAGATTGCACAAGGTGGCCAGCATGGAACACGCTGTCACCCGTCGAGGAAGCCCAGAAGTGACGCCGTTAATGGCGTCGGCAATAGCGCGCCCTCGGCGGAGCGCCCGCTATTCCTCGGAGGGACGCCACCATGCGTGTGTCGTACAACGAATATCTTTTGGTCACCGCACTGACCCTCGCCCGTCGGCACCGGCCCGTCTGGAGTTGGGCGCGCTGGCGCACGGTGTGCCGGTGCGGCGCGGACCTGCCCTGCCGGGCCCGGCACCGCATCCCGATCAACCGTGCGCACTGGCCCACATGACCGACCTGAAGCCCGGCGATCTGCTGCTGATCGGCGCGGCGTGCTCGGTGCAGTTCACCGGTGACCGGGCGCTGCGCCTCCGGCTGGTGAGCGTCGATGAGCGCCCGACGTACGAGGGGTGGGTCTGGCTGACGGGCTACGTCCTGAACGACAAGGGCCTGGCCGTCGACAAGCGCGAGGTGTTCGTCCAGCAGGCCGGGCTGCGGGTACTGCACGCCGCACCCGCAGAGAGCCGGTCGAGGCCGACCTCGGCGGCCGTACCCGGAATTGGTGTCAGGAAACGTGCAACGGGGTAGTTCAGGGGTCGTACCGCGTGGGTGCCACCCTCTTCCGACGGCCACCACGCATTCAACAGGAGGTGTGTAGTGGTCAGGATTCCTTTGCTGTCCCGCCGGTCCGAGCCGGCACCGACGCGGGACGAGAACCTCGACGGCCGCGAGACCGCGGCGACCGACCGGGGCGCTGAGCAGACGACGTACGGCAGCGGCGCCGGCCAGGTCGGCGAGGCCGAGCGGCGGGCCAACGAGCGTGCGGCGGTGGCCCGGGCCGCCACCGCGCGACCCGTCGACACCGATACCCGGACTGGGACCGCCCGCCCGGCGGACACCGACACCCGGTCCGCCACCGCGCGACCCGTCGACAGCGACACCCGGGCCGCCACCGCGCGACCCGTCGACACCGACACCCGGACTGGGACCGCCCGCCCGGCGGACACCGACACCCGGTCCGCCACCGCGCGACCCGTCGACAGCGACACCCGGGCCGCCACCGGCGGGGCGACGGCTACCGCGACGCGTACCGCCGAGCGGGACGCGGACCTCGACGGCACGACCCGGCGTCCCGACACCACCGACCGGGTCACCACCGACCGGGTCACCACCGACCGCCCGGCCGACCCGACTCCGGACCGGACCGCACCCGAACCGCCGGTGACGCGTGGCCCGAAGCCGCGAGCCAGCCTGCTGGCCACCCTCGGCCTGATCGTCTCCGTCGCCGGTGCGCTGTTCGTACTGACCGGGACGCTGGCCGGGTACGGCATCGGGCTCGGCGCGTTCGGCGCGGTGCTCGCGGTGTTCGGCCTGATGGCCACCCGCCGTCGGCACGTCGCCGGCACCACCGACGCGCTGTTCGGCGTGCTCATCGGCCTGGCCGCGGTGGTGATCGGGGTGCTCGCGATGACCGGCCAGTTCGACTGGCCGACCACCGACGGCGACTGGGTGCAGCGCTTCCGCGAGTGGCTTGACTCACAGTTTGTCGATCGATTCTAGCGGGCACTGTTCCGCTCGCCGGTGATGCACCGGCGAACGCCGGCGGTTCGCCGGCAGCCCGAACGACCCGGTGGTTCACCGGCCGGGCAGACACCCTTTCAGGGGCGGCGGTTCGCCGCCCCTGAAGTGTTTTCCGGCCCCCGCCCCGCCCGCGATCCCCGCAACGCCCAAGATCCGCACAACATCGGGGACATTGCTGCCTCCCGCACGTCCGAGGCAGCAACATCTGGGAAGTCGTGCGGATCTTGGGGCCGCGCACCCCGCCCCACGGCCACGCCCCCTGACCACGGCCATGCCCCACCGCAGGGTCGCGCACCCCGATCACGCGCCACGGTCGCGCGCCCGATCACGGGCCGTGAACCCCGGCCAGGACCCCTCCCACCGGCGCGGGACACGCTGGCGCAACGAATCACTCCTAGGCTTCGCCTAGACGCAACGAATCTTCGGGCTGCGCAACTCTCAGCGGTGGATCCTGCCGGTGGCGGCGCATAACGTTGAGCAACGGCGCCAGCCCGTGGGCCACGGTGGCCGGGCGCGCCCGACCCCTGGGAGCAGGACAATGACGATGGACGCCACCAGCCAGCACTTCCTGATGTGCCGGCCGACGTACTTCGCCGTCGACTACGCGATCAACCCCTGGATGGACCCGGCCGCGCCGGTCGACGGCGCGCTGGCCGTCCGGCAGTGGGAGCAGCTGCGCCAGACGTACCGCGACCTGGGCCACACCGTCGAGGAGATCACTCCGGTGCCCGGCCTGCCCGACATGGTCTTCGCCGCCAACGGCGGCACGGTGATCGACGGCAAGGCGATGGCCGTGCAGTTCCGCGACCCGCAGCGCGCCGACGAGGCACCGGCCTACCGGGCCTGGTTCGAGGACGCCGGTTTCGAGATGTACGACCCGAAGCACGTCAACGAGGGTGAGGGCGACGTCCTGCTCGCCGGCGACCACCTGCTGGCCGGCACCGGCTTCCGCACGGCGCACGCCTCGCACGCCCAGTTGCAGGAGGTCTTCGGCTACCCGGTGATCACCATGCAGCTCGTCGACCCGCGCTTCTACCACCTGGACACGGCGCTGACCGTGCTCGACGAGCAGACCGTGGCGTACCTGCCGGAGGCGTTCTCCCCCGGCAGCCAGGCGGTGCTGCGCCGACTCTTCCCCGACGCCGTGCACGCCACCATGTCCGACGCCGAGGTGCTGGGCCTGAACGCGGTGAGCGACGGCCGGCACGTGGTGCTGCCGGCCCAGGCCACCGACCTCGCCGCCAAGCTGCGCGACCGGGGCTACGAGACCATCGGTGTCGACCTGTCCGAACTCCGTAAGGCCGGCGGCGGACCGAAGTGCTGCACGCTGCGACTCCGTCAGGGAAAGGCAAGCAAGTGATCGATGACATGCTGCGTACGCCGGGAGCGGTCCGGGACGCCGAGCGCTGGACGGCGCACAACTACCACCCGTTGCCGGTGGTCATCTCGTCCGCCGAGGGAGCCTGGCTCACCGATGTGGACGGCAAGCGCTACCTGGACTGCCTGGCCGGCTACTCGGCGCTGAACTTCGGCCACCGGAACCCGCAGCTGATCGCCGCCGCGCACGCCCAACTGGACCGGCTCACGCTGACCAGCCGCGCGTTCATCCACGACCAGTTCGCCGACTTCTGCCGGGAGCTGGCCGAGCTGTGCGGCAAGGACCTGGTGCTGCCCATGAACACCGGCGCCGAGGCGGTGGAGACCGGAATCAAGGTGGCCCGCAAGTGGGGTTACCAGGTCAAGGGCGTACCCGCCGGGCAGGCCAACATCGTGGTCGCCGAGGGCAACTTCCACGGCCGGACCACCACCATCGTCAGCTTCTCCACCGACGAGGACGCCCGCGCCGACTTCGGGCCGTACACCCCGGGGTTCACTGTCGTGCCCTACGGCGACCTGGACGCGCTGACCGCCGCGATCGACGAGAACACCGTGGCCGTTCTCCTGGAGCCGATCCAGGGCGAGCAGGGCGTGGTGGTGCCGCCGGAGGGTTACCTGTCGGGCGTGCGGCGGGTCTGCACCGAGCGCGAGGTGCTCTTCATCGCCGACGAGATCCAGTCGGGTCTGGGGCGTACCGGTGCGACCTTCGCCTGTGACCACGAGGGCGTCGTGCCCGACATGTACCTGCTCGGCAAGGCGCTCGGCGGCGGCATCGTGCCGGTCTCCGCGGTGGCCGCCAACGCCGACGTGCTCGGCGTGCTCAAGCCCGGCCAGCACGGCTCCACCTTCGGCGGCAACCCGCTCGCCTGCGCGGTGGCCGTCGAGGTGGTCCGGCTGCTGGCCACCGGCGAGTTCCAGCGCCGTTCGGCGGAGTTGGGTGAGCGGCTGCGAGCCGGCTTGGAGGGGCTGGTCGGCAAGGGCCTGGTGGGGGTACGCGTTCGCGGCCTGTGGGCCGGTCTGGACATCGACCCGACGCTGATGAGCGGACGGGAGGCGTGTGAGCGGCTGATGGAGCGCGGCATCCTCGCCAAGGACACCCACGGCTCCACCATCCGGCTAGCCCCGCCGCTGGTGATCACCGAGGACGAGATCGACCTGGCGGTGACCGCACTCGCCGAGGTGCTTGCCGCCTGACGGACCGCACCGGCCAACGTGCTCGCCGCCTGACGGACCGCACCGGCCAAGATCTGCTCAACTACAGGGAAAGTGCTGCCTCAGAGGACGTCGAGGCAGCACTTTCCCTGTTCTTGTGCGGATCTTGCCGCGTCCCGCGCCGCGCCTGCCCCGCGGCGGTGCGCAGCGGGCGGGGCGGGGCGCAGCGGGCGGGGCGGGGCGCGGGCGGGTCAGGGGCGGGGTAGGCGCATCGCCATCGTCGGGGCCTCGGCCATCACCGAGGTGGGCGTGAACGGGGCACCGGCGGGCAACTCCTCCGCCCGGCCGATCTGCACCCCCGGGTACAGCTCGACCATGTCGTTCTCGCCGAGCACCCGGGACTGCTGCGGCGCCAGGGGGATGCGGTCCGACTCGGCCATCGAACCGGCCGGACGGATGCCGGAGCCGTTGGTGCTGACGTCGGTCACGATGACCTCGCCGACCCGCAACTCGAAGCGGACGTGACCACGGCTGATCCACCGCCGGGCCTCGTCGTTGAGCCACTGCCCGAGCATGATCCCGCCGTCCTGCTCGGGGGCCCGGCCGGCCACCAACGGCTGCTCCTCGCTGAGCACGAACCGCCGCCGGACCAGGCCACCGATGCGGACCGCGAGCACCTCCGTACGCGGACGCGGCCCCCCGTCGCCGAGTCGGACGCCGTGCCGGGGGCAGGTCGGAACGCCGTTGCGCAGCGCGGGCGGCGGCTGCGCCGCGGGGCTGCGATCCGCACCCCCGGCCAGGTCGGCGAACGCGCCACCTCCACCACCGCCGCCGAACAGCGCGCAACCCGACTCCGGGCAGCGCCACTGGCGGGTCAGCAGCTTCACCCCGGCCGGCGAGCGCTTGCCGGCGACTGGTGCGTGGCCGCCGCCGACGTGCGCGATGAAGACCGGGCCGCCGGCGCCCGGTACCGGGGCGACGACCCGACCCGGCTGCTCGACCAGCCACGGGAACCGACCGCGCAGCCCGTCGAAGCGAACCCGGCTGAGCACCGGCAGCCCGAGCAGGTCGGCCACCTCCAGCATCCGGTCGCCCGGGTTGTCGAGCACCTCCACGAGCCCGTCGTCGGCCCAGCGGCGGACGACCATCCGCTCGTTCGAGGTGAGGTCGGCGTCGGAGAGCAGGGCCCGGTGCACCACCGCGTAGACCTGGACGCTGTCCTCCTCCAACTCGCGGGACAGCGCGTCGATGACCATGCCGAGCCGCAGCAGGCTCGCCGGCCGACCACCGTCGATGTCCTGGTAACGGATCACCTCGGCCAGGTCGACCACGGCCCGGGCCAGCGACGGGTCGGTGCAGACGCGCCCCTCGATGGCGTCCAGCACCTTGCTGATCTCGAATCTCATGCCGCACTCCGGATGATCTCGTCGATCCGCCGGGCCAGCGCGATGTCGCGGTGGGTGACCCCACCGTCCGAGTACGTGACGCAGCGGAAGGTCAGGGTCCGCCATCGGATGTCGATGTCGGGATGGTGGTCGATCTGTTCGGCCACCGTCGCGACCCGGTTCACCACGGCGATGACGTCCGGGAAACTGCCGAGCTGGACCGTACGACCGATCCCGGTCGGGTCACCCGACCAGTCGGTCAACCCGCTCAGCTCTTCTCGCACCGCGTCCGCGGTGAGCAGGTCTGCCATGACCAGACCCTACCGGTGGCGTGTCCGGCAGGACGGACACGCCACCGCTCGGCCGCGCTGCGGTCACACCGCTCGGTCGCGCTGCGGTCACACCGCTCGGCCGCTCAGCCGCGCAGCGGCCGACCCACCTCGTGCAGGTGGCCGAGCGCCTGCCGGTACGACTCGATCAGCCCGGTCTCCGCGTACGGGATGCCCTGCTCGACGCAGTAGGCGCGGACGATCGGCTGAGCCCGGCGCAGGTTGGCGCGGGGCATGTTCGGGAAGAGGTGGTGCTCGATCTGGTAATTGAGCCCGCCCAGCGCGGTGTCCACGAACCGGCCGCCCCGCACGTTGCGCGAGGTCAGCACCTGCTTACGCAGGAAGTCCAGCTCGTCCTCGGCGCTCGGCATGGGCATGCCCTTGTGGTTCGGCGCGAACGAGCAGCCCATGTAGAGGCCCCACAGCGCCTGGTGCACGACGGCGAACAGCAGCGCCTTGACCGGCGACATGACCGCCGAGAGCAGTGCCACGTAGCCGACTGTGTGCGCGACGAGCAGCGCCGCCTCGACCGCCCGGTGTCGCATCGGGGTGCGGTACCGACCGTCCGGCTCCCGCCCGACGATCGCCCGGATGCTCGACACGTGCAGGTTGAGACCCTCCAGCAGGAGCATCGGGAAGAAGAGGTACGCCTGCCGCTTCGCCAACCACCTGCCGAAACCACGGGTCGCCAGTGCCTGCTCGGGCGTCCACACCAGGGCGCCCGCGCCGACGTCCGGGTCCTCGTCCTCGTGGTTGGGGTTGGCGTGGTGGCGGTTGTGCTTGTCGACCCACCAGCCGTAGCTGAGCCCCACCGCAAGGTTGCCGGCGAACAACCCCACCAGCTCGCTGGGCCCGCGCCGACGGAACATCTGCCGGTGCCCGGCGTCGTGACCGAGGAACGCGACCTGGGTGGTGGCCACCGCCATCAGCGCCGCGAGCGGCAGCTGCCACCAGGAGTCGCCGAGCAGGAACACGGCCACCCAACCGGCCACGAACGCGCCGAGGGTCAGCACGATGCGAGCCAGGTACCAGCCGGGGCGGCGCTCCAGCAGACCGGCCTGACTGATCCGTCGCGACAACTGTGCGTAGTCACTGCCTCGTCGCCGTACCGGCGGTTCCGCCACCGCTCCGAGCGCCATTCGTGCCCCCGATCAGCTTGCGCCCGCTCCAGGGTGGCTCGGGCTCACTGGCAAGTCTTCCGACCGAGGTAGCGCTGAGTAACCCCGACAGCCCCCGAATGGGAGGTAGGGCAGGCCCTACCCCTACGGGTTCGGCTCAGCCCAGCCGGCCCACCGCGGCGCGCAGCCGCGCCAGGTCGCGTCGCCGCCGCTCGTAGGTGGCGGCCAGCCCGACCAGGGCGAGCCCGCCGACCCCCAGATAGATCCACCGGGGCAGCAGATCCCAACCTCGGGCGACCTCGTGCAGCGCCGACAACGTCAACACCCCGCCGCCGAGCAGCACCGGCGCCTGCCAGCGACGGGTCGCTCCGGCCAGCACCGCGCCGAGCGCCGCCGCACCGAGGAGCAGTCGCCGCCACGGCTGCGGGTCCGGGCCGATCAACACCGACACGAGGCTCGGCGCTAGCGCCGCGACCAGGCCCGGGCCGAGGGCCGGCCAGCTGGTCAGTCCGGGCCGGGTCCGCAGCGCCAGCAGGCCCGCGCCGAGGGCGAGGCCCGCAGCCGGCAGGGTGTACGCCTCCAGCACCGTCACCCCGCCGGCGGCCAACAGCACCCACGCACCGAGCAGCTCGCTGCCGGCGGCGACACCGGCGAACGCCCACCGTCGGCCGGCCGGCTCACCCCGGCGCAACAGCCGCACCGCGACGGCGACACCCCAGAGCACGCAGATCGTGGCGAGGTGTCGCGCCACCTCGACGGCGAGGACCGCCGCCATCAGCGCCACCGCCTGCGCGGCAGCGTCCAGCACCCGACCCACCAGCGCCCGCGTCGGCGTCACTGCGGCGGCGACGGCCAGCACCAGCACGGCCACCGCCAACAGGGGGTACGCGGCCGCCCGTACCGTCAGCCCGGCGACCAGCGGAGCCGTCACCGCCAGCGCCGACGCCGCACCCACCGCCGCGAGGCAACCGGTGACACGCACCTCGACAGTGCGTCCCCCGGCGGCGACGACGACAGCCGCGACCAGCAGCGCTCCCTCGGCGGCGAGCGACAGCGGCCGGGTGGCCAGCAGCCCCACCATCCCGGACGCGGTCAGGACCACACCCAGGGGTACGGCGACCGGTGCGAGCATCGGCCGGGGCACGGCCAGCGCGGCGAGCAGCAACGCGGCCAACCCGGTGAGCAGGACCGCAGTCGGCAGCACCGGCCACGGCACGCCGACCGAAACGAGCAGCACCGGCAGCGCCGCAGCGGCGAACGGCAGCGCGGGCAGCGCTGCGGTGGCGAACGGCAGCGCGGGCAGCGCCGACCCGCGGATCCCCCGGACGGTGAGCACGGCGGCCACCGCCAGCACGGCCATCGCCAACCCGACGGGCAACGCCGCCGGATCGGCGACGACGGTGGGCACCCCGGACCAGACCCCTTCCCAGGAGCCGTACGGCCGTACGAGCGCGGTGAACACCCTCGGCAGGGCCGCCAGGACAGCGACGACCGCGAGCGCACCACCCACCACCAGCGCCGGGCCCGACCGGGCGGTCGCCGGCGGCCCCCCGACCGCCGACGACCCCCCGTCCACCGGCCCCCCGACCGGCAGCCCCCCGACCGGCGACGCCCCAGCCGCCAGCCCCCCGACCGGCAGCCCCCCGACCGGCGACGCCCCGACCGGCGCCTCCTCGACCGCCGGCTCGCTGATCCGGACCGGCTGGTCGGCGACCCCCTCCGGTCGGGCGAAGAGGACGACGAGCGCCACGCCCAACGCCGCCAGCGCGGCGTACAGCGCGACCGGCTCGTCGCCCGCCACGACCAGCGGCGCGAGGCCGGGCACGGTCACGGCGACCACCGCGCCGGTCACCGCGTACCCGGTCAGCTCCACCCGGTGACGACGCACCGCGAGCACCGCGACCAGCGCGAGCCCGGCGGCCACCAGCGCGATCCGTGCCTGCCACCACGGCGGCGTGCCACCGGCGAACAGCGCCACCACCGCGATCCCGGGCAGCGCGAGCTGCGCGACCAGCAGACCCACGCCGGCCACCCGCCGGTACGCCCCGGTGCCCCGCCGGACGACGAGCGCCAGCCCGACCACGACGATGGCGCCGAGTGCCACCAGCGCACCGGTCGGCCCGGCCAGGGCGACCAGCAGCCCGTGCCCGAGCAGGACGGCACCGCCCAGCGCGCAGGTGAGCAGGACGGCCGGACGGGTCGCCGGACGGATCAGCACGGCGATCAGCAGCGCAACCCCTCCGACCAGGTCGACGGCCACCACCGTCGGCCAGGAGACCGCCCAACCGGCGGGCAGGGCGAGCAGCACCGCCACCGCGCCGGCCGTGGCGAGCACCGTTTGCGCCTTCCGGGGCAGCAGCAGCGCCGTCGCGGCGACAGCCGACGCCACGGCGGGCGCCAACTGCCAGCCCCAGCTCAGATCCGGTCCCGTCCCGGCCCCGCCCCACGGCGGCAACGAACGGCCCACGGCGGCGACCGCCAACACGGCGGTGGCCAGCACGGCCACCTGCGCCGTACCCGCCGAGACCAGCAACGCCCCGGCGCGGGGGCCGGTCCGCCAACCCCCGGCTGCCTCCCCTTCGGTACCGACCGGGAGGCTCCGCACCGCGACGGCCAGCCCCAGCGCCACCGTCGCCGCCGCGAGCAGCAGCATCGACGGCCGCAGCTCGGCCACCGGGCGCAGCAGGGCGAGGGCGAGCACCGGCACCAGCAACCCGCCGGCCACCCCCCGCAGCGCCCGCCCGCCGACCAGCCAGGCCGTACCGAGACCGGTCAACGCGACCAGCAGTAGCGGCACCCCGGCCAGCAGCGGCGAACCGCCCGCCCGTCCGACGGCCAGCGGCACCAGCGCGGATGCAGCGGCGGCGACGAGCGCGCTGGCGTGTCCAATCCCCGCCAGCACCCGGCCGACGACTGGCACCGCCCCGTCCCGGCCGCGCAGCCCGACCAGCACCACCAGGTTCCCCAGCGCCACCCCGAGCAGGACCAGCGTCCAACCGGCCGGGCCGGGTTCGACTCCGACGGCGAGCAGCGGCAGCACCGGCTGCGCGGCGACCAGCGCGGCGAACCACGGCCCGGTCAGACCGCTCCACCGGCCGTACGCTGCGGCGACCGCCGCGCTGGCCCCCCCGACCAGCGCGGCGTACCGGCTACCCGGCCAACCGGCCACCCCGGCCAGGTTCACCGACCAGGCCGCGTATCCGTCCAGCACCACCAGCAGCAACCCCACCGCGGCGAAGGTCTCCGCCGTGCCGCGCAACCCCCGGCGAACCGCCGGCAACGGAACGGCGAGAGCCAGAGCGGTGAACGCCGCCAGGATCAACGCTCGCCCGGCCACCCCCACCGCCGCCCAGGCCACGGCGGTGAACACGATGGCCGCGGTGCCCAGCAGGAGTCCACCCAGGACGAACAGCACCCCCTGGACCGTCCGGGTCGACGTCTCGGCCGCACCCGGCGTCGAACCCGCCGGGGCAACCGGTGCCGGGCCGCGAGCCGGCACCGGACCTGCCACGGCGGAGGCCGCCAACCCCGCCCGGACGACCGCCGCCACCTCGGCGCGCCGTCGCGACAGGGCCGACAGGCGACCGGCCAGTTCGGTGTACGCGCGGCGAGCCTGATCCACCTCGGGCTCCAACCGGGCGATCTCCCGGCCCAGCCGGATCACCTCGGCGGCGGCCGGGTCGGGCGCACGCAGGCAACGTGTGCAACCGGCGCTCAGATCGGCCGGCGCACCGCACGCGGGGCAGGGATAACGGGTGTCTTCCACCCGGCCATCATCGAGAACCCACCCGGCGGCGGCCCAGAGTGCGCGTACTCAGAGCCGGGTGTGCTCGTGCACCCAGGTGGCGTACGCCGGGTCTCCGCTCTGCACAGTGGACACCAGGATCTCCGGCACCTCGTACGGGTGGCTGACCCGGATCTGGTCCACCAACGCGGTGAGCCGGTCCGGAGCGGTCTTGAACTGCACCGACCACTCGGTGCTGGTCTCCACTCCGGACCTCCACCAGTAGGTGCTGTCCACCTGACCACCCACCTGGGCGCAGGCGGCTAGCCTGCCGGCGACGGCCGCAGCCGCCAGCACGTCCGCGACCGAACGCGCATCCACCACAGTCGTCACGACGCAGATCTGGTCCACGACCGCACCCTACGCGGCACGACGCCACCGAGCCCGCCTTTCGTCCGCGACCGCTACGCTCCGCGTCACCACACTCACCGAAAGCGCCTGTCGCTCGGGACAGCGGGCCTAACGGTTGGCGGCGACCCAGGTGTCGATCTGCGCCCACCAGTCGAAGAGCCAGTCGATGCGTTGCTGCCGCCCGGCCGGGATGTCCTCCGGCGGCACGGACCAGAACCGCATCACGATCCGCTTGTCCATCGGCAGTTCCCGCCAGACGTCGGCCACGGTGAGCATCCGGTCCAACCCGGTGTGGGCGACGAAGATGACCCCGGCGTCCGGGGCTGCGTCCAGCGCGGCCAGCATCCCGCCGGGCTGCGGGGCGAGCACGTGACGCATCCGCTCGGCGCGCAGTGCCATCCGTTCCAGCCCGAGGGAACGCAGCCGGGCGATGGCACGCAGCCGTCGCTTGGGGGTGAAGTTGCCGCCCTCCGGGAAGATCACGAACGCGTCGTTGTCGTCCAGGCCCGCAGCCAGGTGCCCGATCTGGCGTACCGTTTCCTCGCCGCGCTCCGGCGTCGGCGCGATGAACCGGTTGGGCAGCCTGTTGAGCAGCACATCGATCGCGGGGTCCCACTGGAGGCTGTCCTTCAGGACGATCCGTGGCTCCCGCTTGAACCAGTTGACCAACCCGTGGATCAGGATGAACGAGTCGCCCGGCCCGGCGTGCCGGCAGAGCACCACCTCGGGGCGGCCGGGCAGCGCGGTGTCCGGGTCGGTGCCCACCACGTCGATGCGCAACCGCAGGGTCCAGTGTGCCTGCCAGAACAGCACCCGCAGGAACCAGCCGGCCAGCACGTAGTGCGCGCGTTGGAACGCCGGGGACCGGGTCCGCCAGCCGAAGCCGGAGACGACCCAGAGCAGGAAGAGCGCGATCAGCGCGGCGGCGTCCCAGACCAGGTAGACGCAGCCGATCCAGAGCAGCCGCAGCGGCCGTAACCGACCCGGTACCAGCGGAGACGCGGCCGCGGCGAGCAACGCCCAGATCGGCAGGGTGGTGACCACGACGAACGCCAGTGCCACCACGGCGGGGGCGAACAGCAACCGGCGCAGCCACCTGGGAGGCAGCGGCATCATCGCTCCTGGTGGGTGGCGAGGTAGCGCCGGGAGGCGGTGTACGCCCGGCTGATCCGCCGCCCCACGGCCGCCATGTCCCGGTACGCCCAGGGCGTGTCGTCGCGGGGGTTCAGCCCGCCGGTCGGCAGGACGTGCACCTCCACCCCCTCTGGTAGCGCCGCCAACTCGCGGAAGAACCGGTGCCGGCGGGAGATCTCGAACGCGACCTGCGCGATCTCCCACGGCCGTCGGGGCGGGGTCAACTCCCGTTCGATCCGGCCCACCTGGAGGACGTAGATCCGGCGCGCGCCGACCGCCACCGCCTCGCCGATCGGGATGGAGTTGACGATGCCCCCGTCCACGTAGTGCGCGCCGTCGATCTCCATGGGTGGGAGCAGGCCGGGCACCGAGGCCGACGCCAGCACCGCCGGCACCACCGGGCCGCTGTCGAACCAGTGCTCGGCCGCCCGTTCGATGTGCGCGGCGCAGCACCGGAACGGCACCTTCAGGTCGGCGAAGGTGGTGTCCACGCCCAACTCGGTCTCCAGCAGCCGGCGCAGCGGGCGAGGCGAGTGCAGGTGGGTACGGGCGGCGAAGCGACGCAACTGCCGAGCGACCGAGTCCCCGTACACCTCGCTCGCCTCCGGCGAGGCCCAGAGCCGGACCAGCCGGTCGGTCACCGCCTCCGACGGGTCGGCGGCGACCAGCGCGCCGTTCACCGCGCCGATCGAGGTGCCGAGCACCATGTCGGGTTTGATGCCGGCACGGAACAACGCGCGCAACATGCCCACCTCGACCGCGCCGAGCACGCCCCCGCCGCCGAGCACGAATGCCACCGGTCCCCCCGCCATGCCCCTCATCCTGGCACGGACGCGCAGCCGACCAGCCGGCCGCCGTCGCCGGGCGGTCGGCGCAGCCCAGGCACCGCCCGGCGACCGGCGGGCGCGACGGCGTTGACAGCCAGGACACATTCGCGCAACCTGATACCGCTCCCACCCCTGAGGCAGGTGCGATCCGTGAAGGCAGCACTGCATCCGGGCCGGTTGCTGGCTCGCAGATACCGACTTCTCGACCAGATCGGCGCCGGCGGCATGTCGGTTATCTGGCGTGCCCGGGACGAGGTGCTGGACCGGCTGGTCGCGCTCAAGGTCCTCGCTCCTTCGCTGGCCGCCGACGCACGATTCCGGGGAATGGTGCGCGACGAGGCCCGGGCCGCCGCCCAGTTGGTGCACCCGCACCTGACCTCGGTGCACGACTACGGCGAGACGGTCGATCCGGACGGCTCGATCACCTCGTTCGTGGTGATGGAACTGCTCGACGGCGAGGAGTTGGAGCTGCGCCTCACCGAGGGGCCGTTGCCGTGGGCCGAGGCCGTGCAGGTGGGCGCGCAGGTCGCGGAGGCCCTGGCCGCCGCGCACCGGCTCGGCATCGTGCACCGCGACATCACGCCGGCCAACGTGATGATGACCGGGACGGGCGTCAAGGTGCTCGACTTCGGCATCGCCACCCGGATCGGGGCACCGGACGAGGACGAGGACGGCGAGACCTTCGGCACCCCGGCGTACGTCGCACCGGAACGCCTCGACGGCGCGCCGGCCCAGCCGTCCACCGACGTGTACTCACTCGGCGTGCTGCTCTACGAGGCGCTCACCGGCCGGGTTCCGTACCCGGCCGACACCTGGGAGCAACTCAGCGCCGCACTGACCGACGGCCCGCCGCCGACGCTCGCCGCGGTGCCGGGGCTGCCCCCGCCGGTGGCCCGGATCTGCCTGCGCAGCCTGGCCCGGGACCCGGCCGAACGGCCGACCGCCCGGCAGGTCGCCACCGTGCTGCGCGGGCATCTGCTGCCGCCCGATCCCCCGGCCGCGACCATCCGGGTCCCCACCCGACCCCTGCCCCCGCCGCCGATCGGGGTCGCACCGGCGTCCGGGGAGGCGACGGCCGACCCGGGTCGGTCCCGACGACGGCTGGCGCTGCTGCTCATCCTGGCCGTCGGTCTGGCACTGGCCGGCGTGGCCCTGCTGCCCGAGCAGCGGTCGACGCCCCGCACGCAGCCGTCGGTGGGCCCGACGACGACCCCGCCGAGCGACCCGCCCGTCCCGGCGTCGTCCGAGCCGACCACGCCCTCGCCGACGACGCCGAGCACCGGTGTGCCCCCGTCGCGTCCGGGCAGCCTGGTCGAGGCCGCCAGCCGGGTCGAAGGGCTGATCACCGCCGGCGTGGGCGCCGGGGAGATCCGTGACGACGTGGGTCTGGACCTGCGCAACGAGCTGCGCAACCTGACCGCCGCGGTCAGCTCCGGCCGCGACGAGCTGGCACCACCGGTGGCCCGGCTGCGGGAGAAGGTCGCGGTGCGCCTCGGCGAGGGTGGCATCAGCTCGGGGTACGCCTCTCAGCTCGACGCCGCCATCGCCGACCTGGGGGCCGCCCAGGTCTGACGCGGGGCGACGCCGGAACAGGTCAGCGGGCCGACACCCGAGCCGATTCGTGGACGTCGTACCGCCCGGCGGCGAAGCGTCGGTAGACCTCGACGTAGTCCTCCGCCATCCGCGCGACCGAGAAGTTCTCCGCGACGTGCGCCACGCAGTCCTGCGGGTCGAGCTGCTCGGCCGCGAGCACCGCGGCGGGTAGCTCCTCCGCCCGTTCACACACCAGCCCGGTCAGTCCCGGCCGCACCAGCTCCGGCACCGCACCCCGGTTGAGCGCGACCACCGGCGTGCCGGTCGCCATCGCTTCCAGCATCACCATGCCGAACGGCTCGTCCCACTGGATCGGCATGACCAGACACCGCGCGTCGACGAGCATCCGCAGCGTCTCCGCGCGGTCGGCGTTGAGGACCACTGTCACGTTCTCGTCGACCAGCGGTGCGACGACCTGCTCGTAGTAGCGGCGCTCGGCCGGCTCGTTGCACTTGCCGGCCAGCAGCAGGGGCAACCCGGCCTCCCGGCACGCCCGGATGGCGACCTCCGGGCCCTTGTCCGGGCTGAAGCGGGCCAGCCACAGCACCGGCCCCCGGCCGGGCTCGGTCTTGCGCGGGAAGCCACGTATGTCCAGTGCGTTGTGCACGGTGCCGGCCCAGGGCAGGTCGGTGTTCAACCGGCGTTGGGCGTGCGAGATCGCCACCAGGGCGACGCCCGAGTCGACGTCGCCGAGCACGTCGCCGTACTCGCCCACCGGGTTGCCGTGCACGGTCGCGACGGTCGGTACGGCCCGGCGGCCGGCGACCAGCGGGCCGATCGTGGTGTGGTCGTGGATCACGTCGAAGTCGGCCGCCGTGACCAGGCGCTTCACCCGGGCCAGGTGGGCCAGCTCCGGCAGTGACTCGCCGAGCCGCTCGTACTGGACCTCGGGGACGGTGGAGACGAAGCCGTCGGCTGCCGTGCCGTGGTCGCTACCGGCGCCGAACAGCGTGACCGCGTGTCCCTGCACGCTGAGCGCGTCCACCAGGGCGGCGACGACCTGTTCCAGACCCCCGTAGCCGGGGGGCGGCACTGACAACCATGGCGGGACCACCATCGCGATGCGCAACGACCGCCCTGTCGGCCGGTCCGCGGGCGGGTGGTTCAGGGCCACGAGTCCTCCCCGTTGGTCCCCGGTGCGGCGCCACCGGCGGTCGGAACGGTCGGCGGCGAGTACCCCGGGACGCCCCCGGTAAACCGGACAAGCCGGACGCTCACCCGCCCACCAGGAGTTGGTCGTGCACCACCCGTACGCCCGGCGCGGACCAGGCGACCCGCTGGACCTGGTCGCGTTCCCACCAGGACCGGACCACCCCGGCCAGGACGAGCGTGTCGCCGTCCACCTCGACGGTCACCCGCTCGGCCCCGATGGTCCGGGCCAGCGCCCGCTGCACGTCCCGGCGCAGCGGCTCCGCCGGAGGCGCCGACGGTCGCACCTCGATCAGGTTGGTGATCCCCCGTACGCCGTCGAGCCGGCGCACCTCCCCCTCGGCGGCACGCCGTTGCCACCCGAACTCGACCTCACCGCGGAGCATGAGCCAGCCGTTGGCGACCGTCACGTCCAGCCGTTCGGCGGGCACGAAGCTGTCCCACTCCAGGGCTCGGGAGGCGGCGATGGCGACGTCGGCGTCGGTACGCCCCGGCGTACCGGGCAACCGCACCTCGATCTCGTCGGCCACCGCCCGGACACCGCGAACCCGCTGCGCGCAGCGGGTCGCCGCCCAACTGCGGGCGGCACCGTCCACGAAGCCGGTCAGGGTCACCACACCCTCGTCGACGCTCACGCCGATCTCGTTCGGTTGCAGCTGGGCGTCCCAGGCGAGTTGCGCCAGGACGTCACGTTGAATCCGCTGGTCGTCGCGGACATCCAGCACGTCGGTCATGGCACCCACCCCCGGTTCCGGTCGCCGAGACTCGCCTCCCGAACGTGCCGGACAACCGGGTGACGGCGGTTCACCCGATCCGGGTGAACCGCCGTCCGGGCGGGAAAGAGCGGCGGGTGACGGAGCCGACCCCCTCGGCCCCGCCACCCGCCGCCGGAGGGAGGAGACAGGTTCAGATTCGTGTGGGTGTCACGGCGTCTCGGCGAGCGTCACGGTCACGGTCTTCTCTTCACCGTTGCGCTTGAACTGCACCTCGACCCGGTCGCCGACCTTGCCGGCCTGCACCGCGCCGACCAGGTCGTCGGAGTCGTTGACCGGCTTGTCACCGAAGCGGGTGACGACGTCGCCACGCTGGAGGCCGGCCTTCTCGGCCGGGCTGCCCGGGGTCACCGACGCGACGAGCGCACCGCCGCCCTCGGCCTGGTTGACGCCGACCCCGAGCGAGGGGTGGCTGACCTTCTCGCCGCGCTGGAGCTTGCCCGCGACGTCCTTGGCCTTGTTGCTGGGGATGGCGAAGCCGACACCGATGTTGCCGGTGCTCTGGCCCGAGGTCGCGATGGCGGTGTTGACGCCGATCACCTCACCCCGGGTGTTGACCAGCGCGCCACCGGAGTTGCCCGGGTTGATCGGCGCGTCGGTCTGGAGCAGGCCGGAGATCGAGCTGACGGTCTGACTCTGCTGCTGGGTCGGGTCCTGCGGCTGACCCTCACCGGCGCGGATGGTGCGGTCGCGGGCGCTGAGGATGCCCGAGGTCACCGAGCCCTGCAGGCCGAGCGGGCTGCCCAGCGCCAACACCTGGTCACCGACCTGCATGGCGTCGCTGTCACCGAACTTGGCCGCCTTGAGGTCGCTCACGCCGCTGGCCTTGACCACGGCCAGGTCGGTCTTCGGGTCGGTGCCGATGACCTTCGCCTCGGCCTTCTTGCCATCGGCGAAGATCACCAGCACGTTGCCACCGGCGGCGGAGGCGACCACGTGGTTGTTGGTCAGCACGTACCCGTCGGCGCTGAGCACCACACCGGAGCCCTCACCACTGTCGGTGGTGATCGAGACGACGCTGTCCTGCACGGACGCGGCGATCTTCGGCAGGTCCGCGCCGTTGATCACCGGGGCCGCGGAGTAGGTGCGGGTCACGCCGCCGCCGCCGCCGTCGAGGGCCAGGGCGAGCGCGCCGCCGGCGACGCCCGACCCGAGCATCAGGGCGAACACCGCGACACCGGCCCCGGCGAACTTGGCGATCCGACCCGGCCGAGGGCCGCTGCCGGGCGGCGCGACCTGCGGGCCCCACGGCGGAACGGGCTGACCCGGGTGCTGGGCGTGCTGGCCCGGGTGCTGAGGGTGCTGCCCCGGGTGCTGGGCGTGCTGCTGGTGCTGACCCGGGTACGCCATGCCCGGCTGGCCCCCGCCGGCCCAGCCGGACTGCTGGCCCTGGTACCAGGGAACACCCGGGTACTGACCGGCGGTCTGCTGCGGATAGCCGGACTGGCCGTGCGCCGGGTAGCCGGAGGTCGGGTACGGCGGCGCGGACGGGGTGGCGGCCGAGGGCTGGTAGCCGGTCGGCGGCTCGTACCCGGTCGGCGGGTTGGCGGGCGCGGAGGCACCGGCGGGCGCGGGTGACGCGGCCGGGGTCACGGCGCTGGTCGGCGTGCCGTCGCCGGTGGTGGAGACGACCTCGATGGGGGTGGTCGGGGAGTCGGACTGCGCGCGCTCGTCGCGCGGCAGCTCGGCGGTGGGGTGCGACGGCTCGGCGTCGATGGGGGCCGGCCGGCGCTGCGGGTCGGACTCGAACTCGGTCATGTCACTACCTTCTCCCCCAGCACTGCGATCAAGCTGGAACCGTCCTGGAAGTTGGCTGAAAGTCACTCGCCGACGTCGTCGACCTGTGGCAGCAGCGGAAGCCGGACCCGGAAGGTCGCCCCGCCACCGGGCGTCTCGGCCACCTCGACCGAGCCGTGGTGGGCGGCGACCAGCGCCGCCACGATGGCCAGGCCGAGGCCGGTGCCGGTGTTGCCGTCGGCCCGCCGGGTCCGTGCCGCGTCGGCCCGGTAGAACCGTTCGAAGACCCGTTCGGCCTGCTCCGGGGAGAGCCCCGGGCCGGTGTCGGCGACCTCCACCACGGCCAGGCCCCCCGGTTCGCTGTGCAACCGCACGCGGATCTCGGCGTCGGCGGGGGTGTGGGTCAACGCGTTGGTGACCAGATTGCCGATCACCTGTCGCAGCCGCGCGTCGTCGGCGGAGACCACGAGCGGGCCCGCATCCGGTGCGATCTCCAGCTCGATGCGTCGATCCGGGGCGATCGCCCGCGCGGCCTGCACCGCGTCGGAGGCGAGCACCGGCAGCTCCACCGGAGTCAGCGACAGCGGCCGCTCCCGGTCCAGCCGGGCGAGCAGCAGCAGGTCCTCCACCAGCAGCCCCATCCGGGCCGCCTCGTCCTCGATGCGGCGCAGCAGACCGGCGGTCTGCTCCGGTGCGCGGGCCGCGCCCTGCCGGTACAGCTCGGCGAAACCGCGGATGGTGGTCAACGGGGTCCGCAACTCGTGCGAGGCGTCGGCGACGAACTGCCGCATCCGCTCCTCCGAGCGCCGGGCCCGCGCCTCGGACGCCTGAGCGGAGGCCGCCGCGTCCCGGGCGGCGCTCTCCGCCCACCGCGCCGCGCTCTCCGAGGCGGCGCGGGCGGTGAACGCCACCTCGATCTGGGTGAGCATCGCGTTCAGCGCGCGGGAGAGCCTCCCCAACTCCGAGGTGGGATGCTCCTGCCCCTGCTCCGGGTCGGGCACCCGGCGGCTCAGGTCACCGCCGGCGATGGCGGCGGCGGTGCGTTCGATCTCCACGAGTGGTTTGAGGCTGGTCCGGACGATCGCCGCGCCGACCGAGGCCAGCATGATCAGCACCGCGCCGCCGACCAGCAGATCGATCCAGGCGAGTCGTTTGACGGCCTGGTCGACGTCGGTCAGGTGCTGGCCGATCGCGGCCACCTGGCCGTTCTGCAACTCGGTGTAGAGCATCCGCCAGCGCACCGAGCTGTCCCGGGCCCGGACGGTGCGTGGGACGCCACCCTGGGCCGTCTCCTGCTCTTCGAAGCCGGCCGCGTCGCTCGGCCACCGCGGCAGGTCGTCCATCCGGAAACGGGACGTGTCGTAGACGGGCACCTGCACCTGGCCGGTCCTCGGGTCGGTCAGTACGACCACGTAGTCGCTGGGCAGCGAGACGGAGTTCGTCGTCGACGGCGTGATGGACTGGATGCCCTTGGCGGAGCTCTTCAGCTCCCAGTCGATCTGGTCGACCAGGTAGTTGTGCAGGAAGTACGCGGTCGAGACGCTGATCACCAGCAGCGCCACGGCGACCAGTGCCAGCACCGAGGTGACCAGCTTGATCCGCAGTGGAACGCCGCGCACCCGTCCCTTCGCCTGCTGGACCGCGTTCACGCCGCCGGCTTGCGCAGGACGTACCCGACTCCACGGAGGGTGTGGATCAGCCGGGGCTGGGTGGTGTCCACCTTGCGCCGCAGGTACGAGATGTAGGACTCGACGATGTTGTCGTCGCCCCGGAAGTCGTAGTTCCAGACGTGGTCGAGGATCTGCGCCTTAGACAGCACCCGGTTGGCGTTGAGCATCAGGTACCGCAGCAGCTTGAACTCGGTCGGCGAGAGCTGCACCCGCTGACCGGCACGGTGCACCTCGTGGGTCTCCTCGTCCAACTCCAGGTCGGCGAAGGTGAGCCGGGAGGGCGCCTGCTCGCCGGTCGTGGTGCGGCGCAGCACGGCGCGGATCCGGGCGGTCAGCTCCTCCAGGCTGAACGGCTTCGTGACGTAGTCGTCGCCGCCCAGGGTGAGCCCACGGATCTTGTCGTCGGTGGCGTCCCGAGCGGTCAGGAAGACCACCGGGGTACGCGTGCCGCCCTCGCGGAGCATCCGGATGACCTCGAAGCCGTCCAGGTCCGGGAGCATCACGTCGAGCACCACCAGGTCGGGCCGGTGGTCCTTGGCGGCGTTGAGCGCCGCGCTCCCACTCGTCGCGGTGGCCACGTCGAAGCCCGCGAACCGCAGGCTCGCGGAGAGCAGTTCGAGGATGTTGGGGTCGTCCTCGACCACGAGGAGTCGCGCCTCGGTCTGGGTAGCGGGCATGGGCCCATCATCGGTGACACGACTGCGTCGGCGCTGGACGGTTCCTGCAAAAAACCTGTGAGTCGCGGCCGACCGGTTCTCCGGCTCAGCGCAGCAGGCGGCGCAGCCCGTCCAGGGCCCCGTCGAGCAGCCGGATGGCGGTGCGAAGCTGCGTCTCGCTGAACCGTCGGGCGCGCACGAGTCGACCCACCTCGGCGGTGAACTCGGCCAACCGCTTGTCGAACTCGTCGAGCAGCGCGGTGTGCGGCCCGGCGGGCGACGCCGGCCCGGGCGGGGGCGCAGGCGTCTCCCACCGGGTACGCCGGGTCTGCCGGGTGGCCTCGCTCAGCTCCCGCTTGAGGTCGCGCACCGACCCGCGTACCTCGCTGCGGATCTCGCCGGCCAGGCTGGACAGGTCGGCCACCGAGGCGGCGATGTCGGCCTCCAGCTCGGTCAACTCGCCGGCCCGTTGGCGCAGCTCGGCACGACCGGCGTCGGTGATGTCGTACGTCTTGCGACCACCGGCCGCGGTGTGGCTGACCAGGCCCTCGGCCTCCAGCCGTTGCAGGCGGGGGTAGATGGTGCCGGCGCTGGGCGCGTAGAGCCCGAGGAACCGGTCCTCCAGCAGGCGGATCAGCTCGTAGCCGTGCTTCGGGCCGTCGTCGAGGAGCTTGAGCAGGTAGAGCCGGAGCCGTCCGTGGCTGAACACGGCGGTCACGGCAGCTCCTCGGAATCGTCGTCGACGGCTCGGGCGAGCAGGGCGATGCTCCCCGAGGTCGCGGAAGCCCAGAGCTTACCGTCGCCCGCGCCGAGCACTCCCTCGCTGCTGCGCAGCGGAAACGTCGAGGTGCGGACCTGCGGAAAGCCACTGGTGATCCGGCCCGACGCGGTCTGCAGTTGGACGGCGAGGTCGCTGTCCTCGCGGACCCGGACGGTGATGCCGCCCGAGATGGTGGTCAGTCGGATCTCGCTGCGTCGGGGGTTGTCCAGGTCGCAGGTGATCGCACCGGAGACCGTCTGCGCCCGCACCCGGTCGGCGGCGCTGTCGGCGAGGATCACCTCACCGGAGACCGTCTCGACCGAGAGGTCGCCCCGGACGCCGAGCGCCTCCACCGGCCCCGACGTGATCGTCGCGGAGGTGTTGCCCCGCAGGCCCATCAGGGTGATCTGGCCGGAGACGACGTGCACCGACGTCTGCCGGCGCAGGCCGGAGGCGACCAGCGCGCCCGCGACCAGGCCCAGGTCGGCGAGGACATCGGCGGGCACGGCGACGGAGACGTCCACCCGTGGGTACCGGTGGATCATCCGAAACCACCGCAGGACGTCCGACCAGCTCCGGCCGCGCTCCTGGCGGATGCCGAGCCGGCCGTCGGAGTGGTCGATCACCACCGGCCGGCGACCGACCTGGGTGACGTCGATCCGGGTCGGACCGTCGGTGGCGACCACGTTGAGCCGTCCGCTCACCAGCCGGACGTCCAGCCGGGTGACCGGACCGTCAATGGTGAGCCGCTGCGGGCTCTCGACCGTCCAGCCGGCCATGGTGTCCCCCTCTCGCCGACGCGCGCCGACGCGCGCTCCACCAGGAGACACTAACGCGATACATCGCGACATGACAAGATAGGTCGCGAGCCGCCTGCCCACCGCGCCGCACTGCCCACCGCGCCGCATCCGCGCGCAAAATCCGTGCGCAAGACCCCCGCGCAAGATCCGCGCGCAAGATCCGCGCGCAAGATCCGCGCGCAAGATCCGCGCAACTTCCCGGATGTTGCTGCCTCAGACGTGCGGGAGGCAGCAACATCCCCGATGTTGCGCGGATCTTGGTCGGTGATCCTGCGGCGAGGGCGGGGCGGCGGGCGGCGGGCAGCGGGCCGGGGGCGGCGGGCGGGGCGGCGGGCGACGGGCCGGGCGCGACGGGCGGGGCGGCGGGCGACGGGCCGGGCGCGACGGGCGGGGCGGCGGGCGACGGGCCGGGGGCGACGGGCGGGGCGGGGGGCGACGGGCCGGGGGCGACGGGCCGGGGGCGACGGGCGGGGCGGGGGGCGACGGGCCGGGGGCGACGGGCCGGGGGCGACGGGCGGGGCGGGGGGCGACGGGCCGGGGGCGACGGGCCGGGGGCGACGGGCGGGGCGGGGGGCGACGGGCCGGGGGCGACGGGCGGGGCGGCGGGCAGGGCGGCGGGCAGGGCGGCGGGCGGCTTTAGGCAGCCAGGTCCAGCTCGCGACCTGCGACGGGCGTCGGAGCGGGGACCGCCGGGGTGGGGGTGGAAACCGCACGCAGCCGGGTCCGCGCACCCGGCGCGTGCGTCAGGTGTACGGCCGACTCGGCGGCGCGGGCCAGCAACCGCCGGTCGGCGTCCCGGGCCGGGTGCAGCGCGGCGGCGATCGTCACCGAGACCACGATCTCCCGCGCCGTCACCACCCGGGCCACCGACCGCAGCAGGGTGTCCGCGCCGAGGAAGGCGGTCGCCGTGGTGGCCGAGCCGGTGGCGGCACAGCGGTAGGCGAGCCGCAACGGCACCACCGGGCTGCCCGCGTCGATGGCCGCCTGGAACGACGCGGGCCGGAAACCACCGCCGGGGCGGCAGTCGTCGGCACCGTCACCCGCACACCAGGTCGTACCCTCCGGGAAGACGGTCACCGACCGGCCGGCACGCAACGCGTCCGCGATCCGACCGACGGTGGCCGGCAGCGCCATCGGCCGGGACCGGTCCACGAAGACGGTGCCCGCCGCCGCTGCCAGTAGACCGACCACCGGCCAGGAGCGGATCTCCCGCTTCGCGACCATGCGGGTGGGCGCCACCGCCAGCACCGCGAGGATGTCCAGCCACGAGACATGGTTGGCGACCAGCAGCGCCCGCCGTCGCGGCAGCCGACCCCGGATCACCAGCCGGACGCCGAAGGCGCGGATGGTGGCCCGGGCCCAGCCGCGTACCGCCGCCTGCCGTTCCCGGCTCGGCAGCACCGGCAGCAGCACCACCAGGCCGATCCCGGCCACCAGCATGCCGAGCGCCGCCACCGACCGCAGCACCCGACGGGCCATCGGCACCGTGGGTACCTCGCCGGCCGCCGGCAGGCAGTCGTCGTCGCAGCCCGAGGCGGGCCGCCACAGGTCGTGCGCCACGGTGGTCACCGCTGCTCCCCGCCCAGGAAGTGCCGCAGGTATCGCGGGTTCATCCGGTCCAGCGAGAAGAGCACGTAGAAGTCCGCGCACCGGAAGTCGCTGTCGTACGCCGGTTCGCCGCAGATCCACGCGCCGAGCCGGAGGTACCCCCGCAGCAGCGGCGGCACCACGACGCGCCCGGCCGGCTCGGCGGCGGTCACCGGCGCGGCGGCGGCCGACTCGGCGAACCAGGGGCGCAGCGGGCGGACTCGCAGCGGCGGCGGCGACAGGTGCCGGGTCTGCGCCTGGGCCCAGACCTCGGCGACCGTCCGCCCACCGTCGTCCACCGGCACCGAGGCGCAGCCGCCGAGCCAGCGGGAACCGCGCAGGTGCAGGTAGCGGGTGAGGCCCGCCCACATCAGGTTGATCACCGCACCGGAGCGGTGGTCCGGATGTACACAGGACCGGCCCGTCTCCACCAGGTCGTCGCGGAGGGAGTCGAGCGCGGTGAGGTCGAACTCGTCCTCGGCGTACCGCCGGTCGGTGCGGCCGGGGGGAAGCAGCCGGTAGGTGCCGACCACCGCGCCGGTGCTGTCCTCGCGGACGATCAGATGGTCGCAGTACGCGTCGAAGGGGTCCACGTCCAACCCGGCCTGGCCGGGACGGAGGGTGGCGCCGAGTTCGGTGGCGAACACCTCGTGGCGCAGGCGTTGCGCGGCCGCGACCTGGGTGGGGTCGTCGGCGATCAGCAGGGTGTATCCGCTGGTCTTCAGGGGTGTGCCAGCGGCATGCAGAACGGCCATGGAATCTGTGTAGGTGCCCGGGTTGCCATCCACGGGGACCACCGGTGTCGATCGGATGAACGCCGGCAGGCGAGACCGCGAGCAGCGCCGGCTTCCGGGCGTGCGAGGCTGCCGGGACGGCCGGCGGGGACGCCGGTACGCCACACGGAGGTCGACGATGCGCATCGAGTCCCGCTACAACGGGCCCACCGGTTCCGGCAACGGCGGATGGAGCGCGGGGGTGTTCGCCGCCGCGGCGGGCGGCACCGGACCGGTCGAGGTGACGCTACGCCGGCCACCACCACTGGAGACCGAGCTGAGCCTTGTCGACGGCGAGGTCCGGGATCCGGCCGGGAACCTGGTGGCGGAGGTACGCCCGACCGGGGCCGTCGACGCCGTCGTACCCCCGGTCGACCTGGAGACCGCGGTGGCCGCCGCGACCCGCTACCCCGGGCTGGTCGAGCATCCGTTCCCCGGCTGTTACGTCTGCGGGCCGCAGCGCCCGGACGGGCTGCGGATCTTCCCCGGTCGGCTGCCGGACGGTCGGACCGCCGCGCCGTTCCGGGCCCCCGAGCAGGTCGGCGAGGCCACGGTCTGGGCGGCGTTGGACTGCCCCGGCGGGTGGACGGTGCTCGCGCCGGGCCGCCCGTACCTGCTGGGCCGGATCGCCGCCGTGGTCGCGGCGCTGCCGGCTCCGGGCGACGAGTGCGTGGTGACCGGGGCGCTGCTCGGCGTGGACGGGCGCAAGGCGCTCGTGCACACCAGCCTGTACGGCCCGGACGGCGCGCTGCTGGGCGCGGCACGGGCGACCTGGATCGCCCGCTGATCCTGGTCGTCAACCGCAGGGATGACCCGCCTCCACCCTGAGACGGATCAGGACATACGGACCGCGCCTGATTGACCTTGTTGCATTGGGCCGTCACGCTGTGCCACGGCGTACCTCAGCGCCACGCACGGGAGGAGAACGATGACTGACGGGCAGAGAAGCCCCACCAGCGACGGTCAGATCGTGGTGTCCGGTCTGACGAAGCAGTACAAGAACGTCCGGGCGGTGAACAACCTGTCCTTCACCGTGGCGCCGGGGCGGGTGACCGGCTTCCTCGGCCCGAACGGCGCTGGTAAGACCACCACGCTGCGCATGTTGCTGAACCTGGTCACGCCGACCGCCGGCACGGCCACCATCAGCGGCAGCCGGTACGCCGACCTCGCCGACCCGCTGCGGCACGTCGGCGCGATCCTGGAGGCGTCCAGCGCGCACAAGGGCCGCACCGGCATCAACCACCTGCGGGTGATCTGCGCGGCGGCCGGACTGCCCAAGCAGCGGGCCGCCGAGGTGCTGGAACTGGTCGGGTTGACCCCGGCGGCGAAGCGCAAGTTCAAGGGTTACTCGCTGGGCATGAAGCAGCGGCTCGGTATCGCCGCGGCGATGCTCGGCGACCCCCGGGTGCTGATCCTGGACGAGCCGGCCAACGGGCTCGACCCGGAGGGCATCCGGTGGATGCGCGGGTTCCTCAAGAACCTCGCCCACGAGGGCCGTACGGTGCTGGTCTCCAGCCACCTGCTGTCCGAGATGCAGTTGCTCGCCGACGACGTGGTGATCATCGCCGCCGGCCAGTTGATCCGGCAGGGTCCGGTCGACCAGGTGCTCGGGTCGATGGCGCAGGGCGCGCAGGTCCGGGTGCGTACGCCGCAGGCCGAGGCGCTGACCACCGCGCTCAAGGCGCAGTCGGCGACGGTGAACGTCGACGAACAGGGCGTGCTGCTGGTCTCCGGGGTGGACGCGCCGACCATCGGCCGCGCCGCCCTCGCCGCCGGCGTGGAGCTGCACGAACTGACCACCGAACGGCCCGATCTGGAACGGGTCTTCCTGGAGCTGACGGCCGGAAAGGCGGGCATCCGATGAACCTGGTCCGATCCGAGCTGCTCAAGATCCGTACGACCAACACCTGGTGGATCTTCGCGCTGATCAGCCTGCCGCTCTGGGCGCTCACCCTGCTGATCAACTGGCTGCAGGCCGACACCCTGACCAACGGCAACCTCAGCGACGTACCGGCCGACCAGGCCGACACCCTGGCGGTGGCGGCTAGCGCGGACGCGCTCTCCTCGAACCTCTTCACCACCGGGCAGTTCTTCGGCCTGCTGATCGTGATGCTGCTCGGCATCATCGTGGTGACCAGCGAATTCTTCCACCAGACGGTGACCACCACGTTCCTCACCAACCCGCACCGCACCGCCGTGATGACCGCCAAACTGGTCGCGGCGGGCGTGCTGGCGCTGCTGTTCTGGCTGGTGACCACCGCGCTCAACCTGGTCGCCGGTTCGGCGGTGCTGAACGCGGTCGGGCTCGACTCGCAACTGGGCAACGACGCGGCGTGGCGGGCGATCGGGTTGAACCTGCTCGCGTACCTGCTCTGGGCGGTGTTCGGCGTCGGCATCGGCGTGCTGCTGCGCAGCCAGATCGGTGCCACGGTGACCGGCATCCTGCTCTACCTGGGCGGCTCGATCGGCGCCATCTTCGTGATCGCCATCCTGGCCGAGCGGTGGGGTGACTGGATCAACAACCTCCAGTTGCTGGTGCCGTCGCTGGCCTCGTCGCTGATGGTCACCGGGGCGGACATCCCGGGCAACCCGCCGCGCTGGGCCGGCGCGGCCGTGCTGATCGGGTACGCGGTGGTGACCGGCGTGGTCGGCACCCTGCTGATGCGTCGACGCGACATCTCCTGACCGGTACCGGGGTGGCGACGGCCGAGCCGCCACCCCGGTACGGTCCGCCTTAGCAGTCGCCGACCGAGCACGCAGCGGTTGGTGAACTTCTGGCATCTTCTGTGAAACCGGCCACGGGACCGAGGCGGAAATGCCTGCGGGATCGGTACGGCGTAGCCTGGGAACCGTCCAGTCCGCGCTCCTAATCGGGCGCGAGGGACACACCGCGTGCCACACAAACCCGCGTGAAAGAGGCGATTACCGGCCGTGTCGACCCAGCAGACTTCGCAGGAGAACCCACTAGCGGGTTTCGGCCCGAATGAGTGGATCGTCGAGGAGATGTACCAGCGCTACCTCGCCGACCCAACGAGCGTCGATTCGGCCTGGCACGACTTCTTCGCCGACTACCGGCCGGCGCCCGGAGCGGCCACCCCACGGGGGGCCGAGTCGTCGGACAAGCCGGCCGCCGCTCCCGAGCCGGACGGCCAGCCGGAGGCCGCCGCCAAGGTCAGCCAGCCGAGCGCCCCCGCGAAGACGGCGAGCACGCCGGCCGACGCGAAGCCGGCCACCACCCAGTCGGCGCCGGCCAAGCCCGCCGCCGCTGCTCCGGCCGCGCCCAAGGCCGCGCCGGAGAAGGCCAAGCCGGCCGCCAAGGCCGCCGCGCCGACCGCGGACGGTCCGCAGACCACGCCGCTGCGCGGCGTCGCCGCGAAGATCGTCCAGAACATGGACGCCTCGCTGAGCGTGCCCACCGCGACAAGCGTCCGCGCGGTCCCGGCGAAGCTGCTGGTCGACAACCGCATCGTGATCAACAACCACCTCGCCCGGGGGCGTGGTGGCAAGGTCAGCTTCACCCACCTGGTGGGGTACGCGATGGTCCGGGCGCTGGTCGCGCACCCGGAGATGAACAACTCCTTCGCCGAGGCCAACGGCAAGCCGGCGGTGGTCCGCCCGACGCACGTCAACCTCGGCATCGCGATCGACCTGGCCAAGCCGGACGGCAGCCGCAACCTGGTGGTCCCCTCCATCAAGGGCTGCGAGCAGATGGACTTCCGGCAGTTCTGGCAGGCGTACGAGGACGTGGTCCGGCGGGCGCGGCGCAACGAGCTGACCATGGAGGACTACTCCGGCACCACGATCTCGCTGACCAACCCGGGCGGCATCGGCACCGTGCACTCGATGCCGCGGCTCATGCAGGGGCAGAGCGCGATCATCGGCGTCGGCGCGATGGAGTACCCGGCGCCCTACCAGGGCATGTCCGAGGCCACCCTGGCCGAGCTGGCCGTCAGCAAGATCATCACGCTGACCAGCACGTACGACCACCGGATCATCCAGGGCGCGCAGTCCGGCGAGTTCCTCAAGGTCATGCACGAGCTGATCCTGGGCGAGCACGGCTTCTACGACCAGATCTTCACCGCGCTGCGCATCCCGTACGAGCCGGTGCGCTGGATGCGTGACGTGGCGGTCAGCTCCGAGGGCCAGATCAACAAGACCGCCCGGGTGCACGAGCTGATCCACGCGTACCGGGTGCGCGGCCACCTGATGGCCGACACCGACCCGCTGGAATTCAAGATCCGCAAGCACCCGGACCTGGACGTTCTCCAGCACGGCCTCACCCTATGGGACCTGGACCGGGAGTTCCCGGTCAACGGCTTCGCCGGCCGGCAGCGGATGAAGCTGCGCGAGATCCTGGGCGTGCTGCGCGACTCGTACTGCCGCCGGGTCGGCATCGAGTACATGCACATCCAGGACCCGGAGGAGCGGCGCTGGGTCCAGGAGCGCATCGAGCGCAAGTACGAGAAGCCGTCCGCCGACGAGCAGAAGCACGTGCTCAACCGGCTCAACGCCGCCGAGGCGTTCGAGACCTTCCTGCAGACCAAGTACGTGGGCCAGAAGCGGTTCTCGCTGGAGGGCGGCGAGTCGCTGATCCCGCTGCTCGGTGAGGTCCTGGAGTCCTCCGCGGAGAGCGGCCTGGACGAGGTCGTGATCGGCATGGCCCACCGGGGTCGGCTCAACGTGCTGGCCAACATCGTCGGCAAGCCGTACGAGAAGATCTTCTCGGAGTTCGAGGGCCACCTGGACCCGCGCTCCACGCAGGGCTCCGGCGACGTGAAGTACCACCTGGGTCAGAACGGCAAGTTCACCACCCCCGACGGCGAGCACGCGGTCAAGGTGTCGGTGGTGGCCAACCCGTCGCACCTGGAGGCCGTCGACCCGGTGCTGGAGGGCATCGTCCGGGCCAAGCAGGACCGGATCGACCTCAAGCTGGAGGGCTACACCGTGCTGCCGCTGGCGGTGCACGGCGACGCCGCGTTCGCCGGTCAGGGCGTGGTGGCCGAGACCCTCAACCTGTCGCAGCTGCGCGGTTACCGCACCGGCGGCACCGTGCACGTGGTGGTCAACAACCAGGTCGGCTTCACCACCGCCCCGGAGTACAGCCGGTCCAGCCTCTACAGCACCGACGTGGCCCGGATGATCCAGGCGCCGATCTTCCACGTCAACGGCGACGACCCCGAGGCCGTGGTCCGGGTCGCCCGGCTGGCGTTCGAATACCGGCAGACGTTCAACAAGGACGTCGTGATCGACATGGTCTGCTACCGCCGGCGCGGGCACAACGAGGGCGACGACCCGTCGATGTCCAACCCCCAGATGTACAAGATCATTGACTCGAAGCGTTCGGTCCGCAAGCTCTACACCGAGGAGCTGATCGGTCGGGGCGACATCACCGTGGAGGACGCGGAGGAGCTGCTGCGCGACTACCAGGCGCAGCTGGAGAAGGTCTTCAAGGCCACCCGGGACGCCGCCTCCGCACCGCGCCAGCTCAACCGCCCGCGCCGCGAGGAGGAGCCGGAGCCGCAGGTCGACACCGCGACCGAC
This sequence comes from Micromonospora sp. WMMD1155, assembly GCF_029581275.1. NCBI lineage: Bacteria > Bacillati > Actinomycetota > Actinomycetes > Micromonosporales > Micromonosporaceae > Micromonospora > Micromonospora sp. WMMD1155. The sequence continues at coordinate 3,801,995 of NZ_CP120742.1, read as the reverse complement.
GCGTCCGTGATCAAGGCCATCGGCGAGGCGCACATCAACCTGCCGGAGGGCTTCACCCCGCACAAGCGGATCCAGCAGCTGCTCGACCGGCGGGCCAAGATGTCCACCGAGGGCAACATCGACTGGGGCTACGGCGAGATCATCGCGTTCGGGGCACTGCTGCACGACGGGGTCACCGTCCGGCTCGCCGGTCAGGACTCGCGGCGCGGCACGTTCGTCCAGCGGCACGCCTCGGTCGTCGACTCCCGCACCGGGGACGACTACCTGCCGCTCAAGTCGCTCACCGGCGACGGCGAGCGCTCCCGGTTCTTCGTGCACGACTCGCTGCTCAGCGAGTACGCGGCGATGGGCTTCGAGTACGGCTACTCGGTGGAGAACATCAACGCCCTCGTCGCCTGGGAGGCCCAGTTCGGCGACTTCGTCAACGGCGCCCAGTCGGTGATCGACGAGTTCATCTCTTCGGGTGAGGTGAAGTGGGGCCAGCGCTCCGCCGTCACCCTGCTGCTCCCGCACGGCCACGAGGGCCAGGGCCCGGACCACACCTCCGGCCGGCCGGAGCGGTTCCTGCAGATGTGCGCCGAGGACAACATGCGGGTGGCCATCCCGACCACCCCGGCGAACTACTTCCACCTGCTGCGCCGCCAGGCCCTGTCGCCCAAGCGCAAGCCGCTGGTGGTGTTCACGCCGAAGTCGCTGCTGCGGCACAAGCTCTGCGTCTCCTCGGTGGAGGACTTCACCACCGGCACCTTCCAGCCGGTGCTGCGCGACACGGCAGCCCCGGCGCCGGAGGCGGTGAAGCGGGTGCTGCTCTGCTCGGGCAAGGTCTACTACGACCTGTTCCAGGCCCGGCAGGAGCGCGGCGTCACCGACACGGCGATCCTCCGGATCGAGCAGCTGTACCCGCTGCCGGTGGAGGAGATCCGGGCCGCCCTGGCGCAGTACCCGAACGCGGAGGACTTCGCCTGGGTGCAGGAGGAGCCGGCCAACCAGGGTGCCTGGTCGTTCGTCGCGCTCAACCTGCTGGAGCATTTGACCGACGTACGCCTGCGGCGGATCTCCCGCCCGGCCGCGGCCGCCCCGGCGGTCGGGTCGGCCAAGACCCACGATGTCGAGCAGACCGCGCTGATCGAGGCGGCTCTCCCCCGCCCGTGACCTGACCCGTACCGCGCGAGCCGGGGCAGGGCCGTTCCCCACGGTCCTGCCCCGGCTCGCGTCGGTCCACCCGCCCGGCCACGCGCCGGGCCGAGCACGAGGACGAACCCATGTACTTCACCGACCGTGGCATCGAGGAACTGGTCGAGCGCCGGGGCGACGAACAGGTGACCCTGGAGTGGCTGGGCGAACGCCTGCGCGACTTCGTCGACCTCAACCCCGAGTTCGAGACCCCCATCGAACGCCTCGCCACCTACCTGGCCCGCCTAGACGACCCCGACGACGACGACGCATGATTCCGTTCCACCCCCGGTGATCAAGAGCTTTCGGTCACCATGGGGGCCGGAACTGACGCAAACGTCTTGATCACCGAGTGTGGGGTGGGGGTGGGGTTGTGGCTCGGAGTGTTTACCTGACCAGCGTTGGTTCTGGCGGGGGGAAATCCACCGTCGCACTCGGGTTGGCCGAACTGTTGTCGCGGCAGGTGGGGCGGATCGGCGTGTTCCGACCGCTGGTCGCGTCCAGCGGCGCGGACCCGATCCTCGCCCTGCTCAGCGAGCGCTACCGGGTCGAGGTGCCGCTCGCCGACCTGGCCGGGGCCACCTACGCCGAGGCGGCGACACTGGTGGCCGACGGCCGGCGTGAGGAACTGATCTCCGCCGTCGTCGAGCGGTACCGGGCGGTGGAGCGGCAATGCCCGGCGGTCGTCGTGGTGGGCAGCGACTTCGACGACCCGGGTGACCCGGCCCACCCTCGGGAGTTGGCCTTCAACGCCCGGCTGGCCATCGAGTTCGGCAGTGTCGTGGTGCCGGTGGTGGACGGCTTCGGTCAGGAGCCGACGGCGGTGGCGGCGGCGGTGCGCAGGGCGTACCACGACCTGGCCGACCTGGGCGCGACGGTGCTCGCGGTGATCGCCAACCGGGTGACCGAGCCGATGACGTTGCCGGACCTGCCGGTGCCCGCGTACGCCATCCCGGAGGTGCCGAGCGTGTCGGCGCCGACGGTGGCCGAGGTGGCGGCGGCGCTCGGCGCCACCCTGCTGGCCGGGGACGACGCCGCACTCGGCCGGGACGTGCTGGACTTCGTGGTCGGTGCGGCACATGTGCCGACCCTGCTGGACCACCTCACCGAGGGCGCCCTGGTGATCACCCCCGGGGACCGGGCCGACCTGCTCGTCGCCGCGAGCGCCGCGCACGTGGCCGGGCAGGTGTCGGTCGCCGGTCTGGTGCTCACCCTCGGCGAGCAGCCCGATCCCCGGGTCATGCGGTTGGTGGAGGGTCTGAACACCGGGCTGGCGGTGCTCTCCGTGGGCAGCGACAGCTACGACACGGTGGCCGCGTCCAGCCGGATCGAGGGTCGGCCCAGCGCCGCCAACCCGCGCAAGGTGGAGGCGGCCCTGGGCGCGTTCGAGCGCTGCGTGGACACCGACGACCTGGCCCGTCGGCTGCGGGTCAGCCGCTCCACCCGGGTCACCCCGCTGATGTTCGAGAACGAGCTGATCGACCGGGCCCGTTCGCACCGTCGGCACCTGGTGCTGCCGGAGGGTACCGAGGACCGGATCCTGCGGGCGGCGGAGATCCTGCTGCGCCGTGGGGTGGCCGAGCTGACAGTGCTCGGGCGACCGGACGACGTCGCCCGGCGAACCCGTGAGCTGGGCATCGACCTGGGCGACGCGAACGTGGTCGACCCGGTCACCAGCGGCTGGCGGGACGACTTCGCTGTCGAGTACGCGCGGCTGCGCGCCCACCGGGGTGTGACCGCCGAGTTGGCGCACGACATCGTGGCGCAGCCCAACTACTTCGGCACGCTGATGGTGGCGACCGGACGAGCCGACGGGATGGTCTCCGGCGCCACGCACACCACCGCCGCCACCATCCGGCCGGCGTTCGAGATCATCCGTACCGTGCCGGAGGTCTCGGTGGCCTCCAGCGTCTTCTTCATGCTGCTCGCGGACCGGGTGCTGGTCTACGGCGACTGCGCGGTCAATCGCGATCCGGACGCCGCGCAGCTCGCCGACATCGCGATCTCCTCTGCCGACACCGCCGCCCGGTTCGGCATCGAACCCCGGGTGGCCATGCTGTCGTACTCCACCGGCAGCTCCGGCGCGGGCGAGGACGTGGAGAAGGTCGCCGCGGCCACCGCGCTGGTCCGGGAACGCCGACCCGACCTGCTGGTCGAGGGACCGATCCAGTACGACGCGGCGATCGACCCGGCGGTGGCGGCGACGAAGCTGCCGGGCAGCCCGGTCGCCGGTCACGCCACGGTCTTCATCTTTCCGGACCTGAACACCGGCAACAACACCTACAAGGCCGTGCAGCGCTCCGCCGGGGCGGTCGCCGTGGGCCCGGTGATGCAGGGCCTACGGCGGCCGGTCAACGACCTGTCCCGCGGCGCGCTGGTGCCGGACATCGTCAACACGGTGGCGATCACAGCCATCCAGGCGGCCACCGAGGAGGCGTCGTGAGTCGGGTGCTGGTGCTCAACTGCGGGTCGTCGTCGGTCAAGTGGCGGCGCTACGACGGCGACCGGGCGCTGGACCACGGAACCGTCGAGCGGATCGGTGAGCCCGGTGGCGGCCCGGCGGACCACGCCACCGCCGTCCGGCAGATCCTCGACGGACTGGACCTGACCGGGCTCGCCGCCGTCGGGCACCGGGTGGTGCACGGCGGCCGGAGGTTCAGCGCCCCGGTGCTCGTCGACGACGCGGTTCTGGCCGCGATCCGGGAGCTGGTGCCGCTCGCCCCGCTGCACAACCCGGCGAACCTGGCGGGCATCGAGGTGACCCGGGCGGCGCTGCCGGACGTCCCGCAGGTCGCCGTCTTCGACACCGCGTTCCACCACACCCTGCCGGAGGCCGTCGCGACGTACGCGATCGACCGGGACGTCGCCGAGCGGTACGGCATCCGCCGGTACGGCTTCCACGGAACCTCGCACGCGTACGTGTCCCGCCGCACCGCCGAGCTGCTCGGTCGCCCGTACGACGAGCTGAACACCATCACCCTGCACCTCGGCAACGGGGCCAGCGCCTGCGCGGTGCGAAACGGCCGCAGCGTCGCCACCTCGATGGGTATGTCACCCCTCCAAGGGCTGGTGATGGGCACCCGCAGCGGCGACCTGGACCCGACCGTGATCTTCCACCTGCGCCGGGAGGGTGGGCTGTCGGTCGACGAGATCGACGATCTGCTCAACCACCGCAGTGGCCTGCTCGGGCTGACCGGCGCCAACGACATGCGCGAGGTGCTGCACCGCCGAGCGGCCGGTGACCCGGCGGCGGAGTCGGCCTTCGACGTGTACTGCCGGCGCATCACCGGCTACGTCGGGGCCTACTACGCGCTGCTCGGCCACGTCGACGCGATCGCCTTCACCGCCGGGGTCGGCGAGCACGCCGCACCGGTGCGGGCCGCCGCGCTGGCCGGCCTGGAACGGCTCGGTATCGCCGTCGACGGTCACCGCAACGACGGTACGGGCGACCGGGTGATCTCACCCGACGACGCTGAGGTGAGCGTCTGCGTCATCCACACCGACGAGGAGCGGGAGATCGCCCGGCAGACCATGGACGTGGTGGAGGGCGGCTGACCAGCGCCGGGGCCCAACCCGGCGCCCGGTCGGTGCGGCGCTCCGGTCAGCTCAGGCGCCGGCCGGTTCAACGCGCCGGTCAGTTCAGCGCGAACCAGGCGACGACGGCCACCACCAGCACGACGACCACCGCACCGACGATCAGGGGGAGCCGGGACGGGGCCTCCGTCGACGCGGCGGCCTCCGGCGTCTGGGAGAAGGCGCGGAACGCCTCGGTGTTGCCGCTGGGGTCGGTGTAGTTCTCAGCCATGCGGGTGACCCTAGCGAAGCTGGTCACGCCGTACCGCCCCCGGCCCGCGTCGTTTCGAGCTGGACCCGGCCGGCTGACGTGACCCGACCGGGTGGCGCGTGCAGCCGGGCCGGACGGTGGGGTGGCTACGCCCACCCAGGCACCTACCGTGGACCGATGGGGGCGGGACGGCTGATCGCCGTGGTGGTGACGGCGTTGTTGGCCGGTTGCGCGGCGGCGCCCCCCGAGGCCGACCAAGCCGACGGGCCGGTGTCGGCGCGTCGAGCGCCGGAGGGGTCGTACGCCGTCGGCGTGCGTACGCTCACCCTCGAACCGCGTTCGGCGCGCCCACTGCCGGTGACGATCTGGTATCCGGTGTCGAGCGACGGAGTGGCGGCGGGGCGGTTCCCGGTGGTGATCTACAGCCACGGGCTGCACAGTCGACCCGACCTGCACGCCGGGCTGACCACCCGCTGGGCGGCGGCCGGTTTCGTGGTGGCCGCGCCCGCGTACCCGCACACCCGGCAGGGTGCCGCCGAGTTCAGCCGGGCCGACGTCCGCAACCAGCCCGCCGACGCCTGGCGGCTGGTCCGGCACCTGGGCCGTCTCGACCGCAGCCGCGACGACCCGTTCGGCGGGCACCTGGACCTGACGTCGGTCGCCGCCGCCGGCCACTCGGCGGGCGGCTTCACCACCTCCGGCATGTTCAGCGAGGGGCACCCGGCCCGGTTACGCGCCGGGATCGTCATCGCCGGTGGTGGGCTGCCGGGCAGCTTCGCGGGGCTCGCCGCGCCGGTGCTCTTCGTGCACGGCACCGCCGACGCGGTGGTGCCGCTGACCGTCGGCCGAGCCGCGTACCGGCGTACCCGAGGTCCTGCCGCGTTCCTCAGCCTGCTGGGGCAGGACCACGGCGCGTACCTGACGCCCGGCCACCCGGGTTTCGCCCCGGTCGTCGCCACCACCACCGACTTCCTCCGCTGGACCCTCTACGGCGACCGGGCGGCCGGTGCCCGGCTGCCTGCCGTCGCCCGCTCCCCCGTGACCCGCTACGAGTCCCGCCCGGCCCCCTGAGAGCACCGGCTCTCGACGCCGAGGTGCGCGGGCCGACGTACCCGCGCACCCGCCGGTACGGTGGCCCGGTGGACCAGCTCGCACACCGTCAGTTGGCGAGCATCGGCGAGGTGGTCGGATCGGCCGGTCCGGCGGGCGTCAGGGTGTGGCTGCGGGGCGGCTGGGCGATGGACTTCCAGCTCGGCTCGGTGACCCGCCCACACGTCGACGTCGACTGGTACTGCTGGCACGAGGACGCGGACCGACTGGCGAGCCTGCTGCTGGCCCGTGGCTGGCGGCTCGACCCACGGATGCCGGTGGCGACGCAGCTCGACCTGTTCAGCGCCGATGTGGAGGTCAGCTTCGCGTATCTGGGTCGGGACGGCGACGGCCGCCCGACAGTGGGCGCCGGGCCCTGGGCCGGCACCCTGCTGCCGGCCGGGATGCTGGACGCGCCACCCGGTCGGATCGGCACGCTCACCGTGCCGACGATCTCGGTGGCGGCACAGATCGAGTTCAAGCAGATGTACCCGGTCTGGATGCCGGAACGTCCCCGCCGACCGAAGGACGCGGACGATCTGGCTCTACTGCGTGCCGTTTCTGGTCGAGCAGGTCCTCGTACACCCCGACCTTGAAGGTGATCAGGTCCAGGCACTGGGTGAGTCGGCCGAGCTGGGTGGTGACGCGTCCGTGGTGCTCCTGGAGGAGCGCGAGACGTTCCTCCTCGTTGCCCGCGCCCTCACGAACAAGCTCGGCATATCGGCGGAGCGCGGGCAGGGGCATGCCGGAGGCGCGAAGAATGATGCAGACGGTCAGCCAGTCGACGTCGTCCTGGCTGTAGATGCGACGCCCGGCAGCACCACGACGGATCGAGCTGACGAAGACACCCTGCTGCTCGTAGAAGCGCAGCGCGTGGACGCTCAAACCGGTGCGCTCGGCGACCTGCCCGATGCTCAGACTCACGGTGACCTCAGCCATGCCGAGCAGGGTAACGAGGGTTGACCTAGAGTCGACTCTAGCTCCTAGGGTGCCACGTGATCGTCACCGAAGCGCCAAAGGAGCATCGACATGCGTTATCGCACTCTCGGCGGCACCGGCATCGAGGTGAGCACCCACTGCCTCGGGACAATGATGTTCGGTGCCGTCGGCAACCCCGACCACGACGACTGTGTCCGCATCATCCACACGGCGCTCGGCCAGGGCATCAACGTCGTCGACACCGCCGACATGTACGGCCGGGGAGAGTCCGAGGAGATCGTGGGCAAGGCCCTGCGCGGGCGCCGGGACGACGTCGTGCTCGCCACCAAGGTGCACTTTCCGATGGGTGAGGGACCCAACCAGGGCGGCAACTCCCGGCGCTGGATTCTCAAGGCGGTCGAAGGGAGCCTCCGGCGGTTGGACACCGACTGGATCGACCTTTACCAGATCCACCGTCCCGACCCCTCGACCGACATCGAGGAGACGCTCTCGGTGCTCACCGACCTCGTACGCGAGGGCAAGATCCGCGCTTTCGGTTGCTCGACCTTCCCGGCCGAGGAGATCGTCGAGGCACACCAGGTCTCCGAGCGACGCGGCCTCGGGCGCCTGCGCAGCGAGCAGCCCCCGTACTCGATCCTGGCCCGGGGAGTCGAGGCCTCGACCCTGCCGGTCTGCCGGCGTTACGGCATGGGAGTGCTGGTCTGGAGCCCTCTCGCCTTCGGATTCCTCAGCGGCAGGTACCGCAAGAACCAGCCCGTCGACCTCTCGACCGGGCGTGCCGTGCTCCGGCCGACACAGTTCGACCCCACGATCGCCGAGAACGCCGCCAAGCTCGACATCGTCGAGCAGCTCGTCGACCTGGCGGCGAGCATCGGCTGCACGCTGCCCCAGCTAGCCATCGCCTTCACCGTGGCCCACCCGGCCGTCACCTCGGCGATCATCGGCCCGCGGACCCTGCCGCAACTGGAGGATCTGCTCAAGGGCGCCACGCTCACCCTGGACGACGCGATCCTGGACCGGATCGACGAAATCGTGCCGCCGGGGACGAACCGGTACGACCCCAACGCCGCCTTCCCCCCGCGCGTGCTGACCGACACCGCCATGCGACGGCGTCCCCTCACCGAGCGGGCGGCAGCCTGACGCGCGGTGACCGGTCGGGCACACCCCGCCCAAGCCCTCCGGGCGACACCGTCGGACAGGGCACAATTGAGCCCATGCCCCGTCGCGTCACTGCCGCACTGATGGCCGGCACCGTCCTTCTCGCCGGTCTGATCGGCTGCTCAGCGGACACCCGCCCGAGCACGGGCGGGCAGACACCGCCGGCCGAGCCGACGCCCGCCGCCACGCCGACCCCGCAGGTCCCCGCCGGGACCGCCCCGAAGAGCACCTTCGCGGTCGGCGTACGCCAACTGAAGCTGGACCGGGACGGCCGTGCGCTGCCGACGACGCTCTGGTACCCGGCGGCCGGGAAGTCCGGCGGCACGGCCAAGCGGTCGGCGGCGGCCGCGGAGGGCCGGTTCCCGGTGGTGATGTTCAGTCACGGCCTGGGTGGACGACCGGAGGACTACACGACGCTGCTGACCCGCTGGGCGGCGGCGGGTTTCGTGGTGGCCGCGCCGACGTTCCCGCACACCTCGAAGGGCGCCGACAACAACGTCCTCGACGTGCTCAACCAGCCGGCCGACGTGTCGTACGCGCTGGACCAGGTGTTGGCGCTGGACGGCACGGCCGGCGACTCGCTGCGCGGCCGGTTGGACGGCGAGCGGGTGGCCGCGGCCGGGCACTCGGCGGGCGGGGTGACCACCATCGGCCTGTTCACCGCCGGTCGGGACGAGCGGCTGGACGCGGGCGTCGTGTTCGCCGGTACGGCGCTCGGTGTGGGCACGGCGTTCGCCGGCGCGGCCGCGCCGCAACTGTTCGTGCACGGCGAGTTGGACGAGGTGGTCGAGTACGCGGCAGGCAAGGCCGCCTACGACAAGGTGCCCTGGCCGAAGGCCATGCTGAGCCTGCCCAAGGGCGACCACGGGCGGGCGTTGCTCGGCGACAGCGCCACGCTGCGGGTCGTCTCGGACACGTCGGTCGAGTTCCTCCGCTGGTCGCTCTACGGGGACGCGGAGGCCAGGAAGCGCATCTCCACCGACGCGACGCGCGGTGACATCGCCACCTTCGACGACCACCTCTGACCCCCGCCTCCGCGCCCCCGCGCCCCCGCGCCCCCGCGCCCCCGCGCCAAGATCCGCGCAACATCAGGGATGTTGCTGCTTCGGCACGCCGGGAGGCAGCAGTTTCCCCGATGTTGCGCGGATCTTGGCGCGGACGGCGCGGATCTTGGCGCGGACGGCGCGGACGGCACGGACGGCACGGACGGCACGGACGGCACGGACGGCGCGGACGGCACGGGCGGCACGGACGGCGCGGACGGCGCGACGTGAGCGCGGTGTCAGGCCGTGTGGTCGATGACGATCTTGCCGAAGGCGTCGCCGGAGTGCATCCGGGCGAAGGCTTCCTCGACACGACTGAACGGCACCACGCTGTCCACCACCGGGCGCACCTCGTTGTCGGAGCAGAACGCCAGCAGTTCGTACAGCTCGCCGGGCGTACCCATCGAGGTGCCCAGGATCTCCAACTGCATCGCGAAGACTCGGCGCAGGTTGACCGACGGCTCGTGCCCGGCGGTCGCACCGGAGACCACGATCCGGGCCATCGGCGCGGCCGACTTCAACGAGTGGTCGAAGGTGGCCGCGCCGACCGTCTCGATCACCACGTCGACGCGTTCCGGCAGCCGGGCGCCGGGCTCCACGGCGTTTGCCCCGAGGGCGGAGATCCGCTCCCGCTTGGCGGCGTCGCGGCTGGTCGCGTACACCCGCTTGCCCATCGCGACGGCGAGCGCGACGGCCGCGGTGGCCACGCCGCCGCCCGCGCCCTGCACCAGCACGCTGTCGGCGTCCGCGACGCGGCCCTTGGTGGTCAGCATCCGCCAGGCGGTGAGCCAGGCCGTGGGCAGGCAGGCCGCGTCGGTCGCCGCCATGCCGTCGGGCAGCGGGATCAGGTTCGACCGGGGTACGGCGACCCGCTCGGCGAGCGTCCCGGGGAAGTGCTCGGAGAGGATGGAGACCCCGCGCGGGTCACCCGGAGTGACCACCACCGGGTACACGACGACGGGGTTCCCCTCCGGGTCCAGCCCGACGGCGTCGCAGCCGAGGATCATCGGCAGTTGGGCCTCGGTGAGGCCCACGCCGCGCAGTGACCAGAGGTCGTGGTGGTTGAGCGAGGTGGCCCGCAACTGCACGGTCACCCAGTCGTCGGCCGGGTGGGTCGGCTCGGGCCGCTCACCGACAGTGAGCGCGGTGAGCGGGTCGGCGTCGTCGAAGCGGGAGGCGAAGGCGGCACGCATGATCGGCACGGTAACAAGCTGAGGGCTCGTTAAGAAGGCTCGCCGCACGGGCCGGAGCGCCCCGGCCCGTGCGTACGCCGTTACCGGCGGGCCACGCCGTCGCGGCGGGCGGCCTCGGCGACCGCCTCGGCCACGGCCGGCGCGACACGCGGGTCGAGCGGAGACGGAACGATCGCCTCGACGGTCAGCGACTCGGCGACCACTCCGGCGATGGCGTCCGCGGCGGCGACCTTCATCGCCTCGGTGATCCGGGTGGCACCGGCGTCCAGCGCTCCCCGGAACACCCCGGGGAAGGCCAGCACGTTGTTGATCTGGTTCGGGTAGTCGCTACGACCGGTGGCGACCACCGCCACGTGCCGGGCGGCCACCTCCGGGTGCACCTCGGGCGTCGGGTTGGCCAGTGCGAACACGATCCCGTCGGGTGCCATCCCGGCCACCGCGGTCTCGGGGATCTGACCGCCGGAGACCCCGATCAGCACGTCCGCGTCGCGCAGCGCCTCGGTGATGTCGCCGTGGCGACCGTCGGCGTTGGTGCTCGCCGCCAGGTCGGCCTTGCTGCCGGTCAGGTCGGTGCGGTGCCGGCCGATGATCCCCTTCGAGTCGCAGACCACCACCTGGTCGGGGTCGACTCCACCGGCGATCAGCATCTTCGTCACGGCCACCCCGGCGGCGCCCGCGCCGCTCACCGCCACCCGCAGGTCACCGAGCTTGCGGTCGAGCAGGCTGGCGGCGTTGCGCAGCGCGGCCAGCACCACGATCGCGGTGCCGTGCTGGTCGTCATGGAAGACCGGGATGTCCAGCGTCTCGTCGAGGCGACGCTCCACCTCGAAGCAGCGCGGCGCGCTGATGTCCTCCAGGTTGATGCCGCCGAACGACGGTGCGAGTGCCCGTACCGCCGCGACGATCTCGTCGACGTCCTGCGTGTCCAGGCAGATCGGCACCGCGTCCACCCCGGCGAACTGCTTGAACAGCACCGCCTTGCCCTCCATCACCGGCAACGCGGCGCGCGGGCCGATGTTGCCGAGCCCGAGCACCGCCGAGCCGTCGGTGACCACCGCGACGGTGTGCGCCGCCCAGGTGTAGTCGTCGGCCAGGTCGGGGTCGGCGGCGATCGCCTCACACACCCGGGCCACCCCCGGGGTGTACGCCAGGGAGAGGTCCTCCCGGCTGGTGAGCGGCACGGTCGAGGCGACGGCCATCTTGCCGCCCCGGTGCAGGAGGAAGACGGGATCAGCGGGGTCCACGGTGGACGAAGACATGGCGGTGACTCCAGGATCTGTCGAGCAGATGTGAGGCGGCGGGCCCGGCCGCGAGGTGGGCGGCGAGCGGTGGCACGCGGCGCGGGGGGTCACCCGGCACTTCCGAGCATAGTGTCGGCACTGCCGCCCGGATGTGAGCAGGGTCATATCCGCCGGCGAGGCACCCGCCCGGGGCGCGGCCAGTAGCGGGCCACCACCCTCCCCCGCACGTCAGCCACCCCGTACGCCCGGGAGTCGTCGGTGATCAGGTCGTTGTCCCCGCGCAGCCACCAGCCGCCGTCCTGAGGTCGGACCGCCCGCTTCACCACCAGCAGTTCGGGACGCGTGCGGAAGACCGCGACCACCACGTCCCCGGGTCGGATCGGGCGGCCGCCGGGGCGCACCAGCACCGCGTCGCCGTGCCGCAGCGTCGGCACCATGGACGGGCCGGTCACCAGGACGGCGGTCAGCGGCCTGCGCAACCGGGTCGCCTCAGCCGGGTGATCGGCGTGCACTGGTTTCACCTCCACCCGGTTCGGGGAGCATTCCCAGGAGTAATGTCGCCTTTGATCATCGCAAACTTCCCATGGAGGATCCCGATGCGACTTCCGCGCATCCTTGCGCCCCGCGTCACCGCGAGCGCTCACTGCGACCTGCCGTGCGGTGTCTACGACCCGGCTCAGGCCCGGATCGAGGCCGAGTCGGTCAAAATGATCTGCGAGAAGTACCAGGCGAACACCGACCCGGAGTTCCGTACCCGGGCCGTCATCATCAAGGAGCAGCGCGCCGAGCTGGTCAAGCACCACCTGTGGGTGCTGTGGACCGACTACTTCAAGCCGCCGCACTTCGAGAAGTACCCGAACCTGCACAGCCTGTTCAACGAGGCCACCAAGCTGGCCGGCGCCAGTGGCGTCAAGGGCAGCCTGGACCCGGCCACCGCCGACAAGCTGCTCGCGAAGATCGACGAGATCTCGAAGATCTTCTGGGAGACCAAGAAGGCATGACCTCGTCGGTCATCCCGACGATCCGGCCGGCACGTCCCGAGGACGTGCCGGCCGTCGTCGCGATGGTGCACGAGTTGGCGGAGTACGAACGTGCCCCGGAGCAGTGCCACCTCACCGCCGAGCAGCTCACCTCGGCCCTGTTCGGTCCCGGCGCGGCATCGGACGCGCCGAGCGCTCCGGCGCTCTTCGGTCACGTCGCGGTCGACGAGGGCGACGAGCCGATCGGCTTCGCGCTGTGGTTCCTCAACTTCTCCACCTGGGCCGGCGTGCACGGCATCTACCTGGAAGACCTGTACGTGCGCCCGGCCGCCCGGGGCACCGGAGCGGGTCGGATGCTGCTCGCCACCCTGGCCGACATCTGCGTACGACGCGGCTACCGGCGGCTGGAGTGGTGGATGATCGACTGGAACCCGGCCGCCGGCTTCTACGCCTCGATCGGGGCGGAGCAGATGAGCGAGTGGGTGCCCTACCGGCTCAGCGGCGACGCCCTGCGCGAGTTGGCCTCCCAGGCCACCACCGTCGGCACGCGTAGGGGCGACTGACCGGGTAGAGTCCCCGACCGGGGGGATGAGGCGTGACTCAACTGACTGGCCGACCAGCGACTGACGACGACGTGGTGCACCTCACGGTGCCCGCCGACGGCGGTTACCTCGGTGTGCTCCGCACCGCCACCGCCGGTCTGGCGGCCCGGTTGCAGTTCGCCCTCGACGAGATCGAGGATCTGCGGATCGCCGTCGACGAGGCGTGCGCGATGCTGCTCGCCATCGCCACCCGCGACGCCGAGTTGGAGTGTCGCTTCGCCGTCACCGAGGACGCGCTGACCGTCGAGGTGACGGTGCCGACGGTGCGGGGTGCCACGCTCCCGGCCGAGTCGTCGTTCGCCTGGAAGGTGCTCACGGCGCTGACCACCTCCGCGTCCGCCACCGCCGCCGAGGGTCGGGCCACGATCGCCCTGCTCACGCGCCGCTCCGGCGGCTACTGACCGGCTGCCCTGCCACTGACCGACCCGGCACCGGCCCGGTCACTCGAAGCCGAGGGCCCGGGTCGTCGGAGGGCTGACCAGCAGCCAACCCACGCCCAGGCCGAGCGCCATCAACGGCACACCCAGCCAACCCAGCCCACCCTGGATCATGAACCACCCGATCGGCAGCAGCATCAGCTGGAGCACGATCGCGGGGGCCCGTGCGCCCGCCTGACGGCGCAGCAGCGCCCAGCCCAGCGCCCAGAGCACCACCGCCGCCCCGATGGCGAACACGGTCACCAGCAACGCCGACAGGAGGTCGGTGGTGGTGGCGGTGAGGTCGGCCCAGATGAGCCAGACCGCGATCAGTCCGACGACAGCCGCCTCCGCCCACAACAGCCGCACCGCCCAGCGGAGCGTGACGGGAATCGGGGCCGAGTCGATGGTCACGCGCGCCACGATACCCGGGCTGCCGGGAGGTACAGTGCCGCCCATGCGGGCCGTCCTGGTGGTCAATCCAAAGGCCACCACCACCAGCGAACGCAGCCGGGACGTGCTTGTCCGGGCGCTGCGCAGCGAAGTCGACCTCAGCGTGCGCTACACCCGTCGGCGTGGGCACGCCATGGCGTTGGCCCGGGAGGCCGCCGCGGAGGGCGTCGACCTGGTCGTCACCCTGGGTGGCGACGGCACGGTGAACGAGGTGGTGAACGGTCTGATGACGGCCGACCCGCCGAAACTCGGCGACGACGCCTCGATGGCCGAGCGGCTGCCCGCGCTGGCGACCGTTCCGGGCGGCAGCACCAATGTGTTCGCCCGCGCGCTGGGTCTGCCCCGGGAGTGGCCGGAGGCGACCAGCATGATCCTGGAAGGGCTGCGGCTGGGCCGGAGCCGGACGGTGGGGCTGGGCCGCGCGGACGACCGCTACTTCACGTTCTGCGCCGGGTTCGGCCTGGACGCCGCGGTGATCCACCGGGTGGAGCAGGCTCGGCGCAAGGGGCGGGTGTCCACGCCGACGCTGTACCTGCGCTCGATCATGAACCAGTATTTTCTCGCCTCGGACCGGCGGCATCCCGCGATCAGCCTGGAGCGTCCGGGTGAGCAGCCGGAGGCCGAGTTGGCCACCGTCATCATCCAGAACACGGCGCCCTGGACGTACCTGGGCGACCGGGAGGTCAACCCGAACCCGGCGGCGTCGTTCGATCTCGGGCTGGACGTACTGGCGTTGCGTCAGCTCCGGGTGGCTAGCACAACACGGACAGTGACGCAGTTCCTGTCCCGGCGGCCCGATCCGCGAGGTCGGCAGGTGTTACGACTCCATGACACGCCGGAGTTCACCCTGGTCTCCAGCCGTCCGCAGGCGTTCCAGCTGGACGGCGACTATCTCGGCGAGCGGGAGAAAGTCAGATTCACCTCCGTTCCGGCCGCACTGAGAGTAATCTGCTAGGTCTCGGGTACTGCCCTTGGTCGACACGGTGGCCACAACCGCATCGACTGGTCGCCGCCACACCGAGGGGCAGGTGCCGGAAATGTCAGCAATGTCACGCGGACTGTACTATATTGATCCTCGGCTGTGGCACGGCGGGTAACCAGGAAAGCACTGGAATCCGGACAAACAGGTTGTGGGCTTGCTCACCGCCCGGAGTTTTTCCGAGCGTCACCCTTGACATCACGAGCGTTCGTGAAAGTATTCACAAGCGAACTTGAGTTACCGGGACATTGCCTGGATATGCTCGTCAGGTTGAGCTGTTCCAGCAGGTCCCCGGCGCTGACCGCCTGCTCACGCACTGCCGAATGGTCGGACGCTAACTGTCACCACCGGCACTGCGGATGCATATAGGAAAAGCACGACAAGCAATTGTTGCCACCCATCCAGAATGAGGAGTGTTGCCGCCATGGACTGGCGTCACCATGCTGTCTGCCGCGACGAGGACCCGGAGCTGTTCTTCCCGATCGGGACGTCCGGGCCGGCTCTCCTGCAGGTCGAGCAGGCCAAGGCCGTCTGCCGGCGCTGCTCCGTGACCGACCAGTGCCTGCAGTGGGCGCTCGAGTCCGGTCAGGACGCCGGCGTCTGGGGCGGAATGAGCGAGGAGGAGCGGCGCGCTGTGAAGCGGCGTGGCGGCCTCCGGGTGCTGCGCGCTCACTCCGCCTGATCCCCCAACGACACAGCTGAACGCCCCGGTGGGTTGACCCGCCGGGGCGTTCCGCTGTCCGGGCACCGATCACCGTGCCGGGGCGGTCACCCCGTCGACGCGGGCACCGGCCGGTCGTCGACCCGCCGCAACACCAACTCGACCAACTCCGGCGCGTCGGTCAACGGTCCGGCGACCGACACCGCGCCCGCCGATCGAGCCGCCTCGGCCACCGCGTCGTGAAACAGACCGGGTGCCAGGAAGTACGCGCACACCGCGACTCGCCGCGCGCCGGCCGCCCGCAGCCGGGACACCGCCACTCCCGCCGCCGGCGGAGCCGCCGAGGCGTACGCCACCCGGCACGGCACCCCGAGATCCTGGGCGAGCGCGTCCGCGACCCGACCCACCGACCGGCGCGCCCGCGCGTCCCGGGTGCCCGCCGCCGCCAGCACCAGCGCGTCGAAGCGGCCCGGACACGCCTCGTCGAGCCGGCGGCGCAACCCGCCCAGCAGCCCCGCGTCGACCGTCCCGTCCGCCGGGCCGAGCACGTCGGTCACCCGTACCGCGAGCGGTGGTCCGCTCTGCGCCGCCGCGGCGACCGCCGCCGGGATGTCCACCCGATGGTGGTACGCGGCAGTCAGCAGCAGCGGCACCAGCACCGCCCGACGGTGACCGGCCACCGCCAGGTCACGCAGCACCGCTGTCGGCCCCGGGTCGGTGTGGTCCAGCCAGCTCGCCCACACCGGCGTGCCCGGGCGGGCCGCCGACACGGCCCGGGCCAACGCCCGGGTGGCTTCGGCAGCTCGTGGGTCACGGCTGCCATGCGCGACGAGCACCACCGGATCGGCCCCGCCGGCCGCGCCCGGGCCGGTCGGGGTCGTCGCGGGTGAGGTCAGACGTGCAGGCCGCACTCGGTCTTCTCGAACATGGCCCAGCGCCCGGCCCGCGCGTCCTCGCCGGCCTTCGTGCGGCGGGTGCACGGCCAGCAGCCGATCGACCCGTACCCCTGCTTGAACAGCTCGTTCACCGGCACGTTGAAGCGGGCGATGTAGGCGTCCACATCCCGCTGCGACCACGCCGCGATCGGGTTGACCTTGACCTTGCCGCGCCGCGCGTCGAAGGTCACCACGGGCGTGTTGGCCCGGGTCGGTGACTCGTCCCGGCGCAGGCCCGCAGCCCAGGCGTCGTACCCGGTCAGCGCCCGCTCCAGCGGCTCCACCTTGCGGAGTTGGCAGCAGTCGTCGGGCGACTTGTTGAACAGCCGGGGGCCGTACTGGCCGTCCTGCTGACCGACGGTGAGTCGCGGCCGGATCGACCTGACGTTCACCGGAAGCGTCCGGGCGACCTCGTCGCGCACCCGCAGCGTCTCGGGGAAGTGCAGACCGGTGTCGAGGAAGACCACGTCCACGCCCGGAGCCACCCGGGACACCAGGTGGGCCAGTACGGCGTCGGCCATCGAACTGGTGACGCAGAACCGGTCGCCGAAGGTCTGCGCCGCCCAGCGGGCGATCTCCAGAGCCGGGGCACCCTCCAGGTCCCGGGCCGCCTGCTCGGCCAGGGCGCGCAGCTCGTCCGGGTCGCGCCGGGCCGGATCGGTGGGCGTCGGGCCACCCGGACCGACCAGGCGCAGACTCGCGGCGGAGACGAGACTCATCGGGTCACCGCCCGGGAGAGCAGACCGGTGAACCTCACCGAGAAGACGCGGGTGCAGGCGTGGCACTCCCACGCGCCGTGCCCCGCCTCGTGCGGCCGCAGGTCCTCCTCGCCGCAGTACGGGCAGTACAGGGGTGCCGCTCGGTTCTCGCTGCTCACCGCAGGTCCTCCTCGTCGACTCTGATCACCCAGTTGGCGAACGTCTCGCCCTCGCTCCGACCGGCCAGGTAGCGGCGGGCCAGCCGTTCCACGTACTCCGGAAGCTCATCGGCGGTGGTCTTCAGACCACGCAGCTTGCGCCCGAACCCGGCGGTCTGCCCCTGCGCCATGCCCAACCCGCCACCCAGGTGCACCTGGAAGCCCTCCACCTGCCGACCGTCCGGGCCGACCACCAGCTGACCCTTGAGACCGATGTCGGCCACCTGGGTGCGCGCGCACGCGTTCGGGCAACCGTTGATGTGGATCGAGATGTCCGCGTCGAAGTCGCGCAGCCGCTGCTCCAGCCGGGCCACCAACTCCTCGCCGCGGGCCTTCGTCTCGACGATCGCGAGCTTGCAGTACTCGATGCCGGTGCACGCCATCGTGCCGCGCCGCCAGGCCGAGGGCCGGGCTTCCAGGCCGATCCCGCGCAGCGCGTCGACGAGCGACTCCGTCCGCTCCGACGGCACGTCGAGCACCAGCAACTTCTGGTACGGGGTGAGGCGCACCCGGTCGCTGCCGTGCGCCTCGACCACGTCGGCCAGTCGGCTGAGCTGGGCTCCGGAGACCCGCCCGACCACCGGGGCCGCGCCCACGTACTGCCGACCGTCGGCCTGCTCGTGCACGCCCACGTGGTCGATCGGCTTCGACGGCAGGGTCGGTGCCGGGCCGTCGAGCAACGTACGACCGAGGTAGTCCTTCTCCAGGACCTCCCGGAAGCGCTCCACACCCCAGTCGGCCACCAGGAACTTCAGGCGGGCCCGGTTGCGCAGCCGGCGGTAGCCGTAGTCGCGGAAGATGCCGACCACACCTGCCCACACGTCCGGCACCTCGGCCAGCGGCACCCAGACACCGAGCCGTTGGGCGAGCATCGGGTTGGTGGAGAGGCCACCGCCGACCCAGACGTCGAAGCCGGGGCCGTGCTCGGGGTGGTCGACACCGAGGAACGCGATGTCGTTCGACTCGTACGGGGTGTCGACGAGCCAGGAGATCGACGTCTTGAACTTGCGGGGCAGGTTGGAGAACTGCTTGTCGCCGACGTACCGCGCGACGATCTCGTCGATCGCCGGGGTCGGGTCGAGCAGCTCGTCGCGGGCCACCCCGGCGACCGGGCTGCCCAGCACGATGCGCGGGCAGTCACCGCACGCCTCGGTGGTCTGCAGACCGACCGACTCCAGCCGACGCCAGATCTCCGGCATGTCCTCGACGCGGATCCAGTGGTACTGGATGTTCTGCCGGTCGGTGATGTCGGCGGTGTCCCGCGCGAACTCCCGGGAGATGTCCGCGATCACCCGGAGCTGGGCCAGGCTGAGCTGGCCGCCGTCGATGCGGACCCGGAGCATGAAGAACTCGTCCTCCAGCTCGTGCGGCTCCAGCACGGCGGTGCGCCCGCCGTCGATGCCCGCCTTGCGCTGGGTGTAGAGGCCCCACCAGCGGAACCGGCCGCGCAGATCCTGCGGGTCGATGGAGGCGAAGCCGCGGTGCGCGTAGATGGTCTCGATGCGCGCTCGGACGTTGAGCGGGTCGTCGTCCTTCTTGATCCGCTCGTTGGGGTTGAGCGGCTCACGGTGGCCGAGTGCCCATTGACCTTCGCCTCGGGGCCGGCGCGGCGCGCGGGTCGGGCGAGCTGTCGGGTCCTCGGAACGGGCCGGGATGCTGCTGACCGCCATCGCGGCGTCCTCCGTTGTCTGCTGTGCCTCGGGTACGCGGGGCGCGGCGGCCGGCCCGCGAGAGCGGGCGGGGACAACGGTGTCTGAGACAGCCGGCGCGGAGCGCGCCCGAGACGGATTGGTCGGGCGTCGTCAGTAGGCCGGACAGATCGCGCTGCGCACGCGGCCGTAATCGACGTGGCGACGTGCCACGAAGCGGCGGACGACTGCGGCGGTCATGCGCCCATGCTGCCACACCCCAAGGGGGCCGGCCAATGTCCGCGTGCTGGATCCCACATCACGGGCCGACGGTCAGCCGACCAGTTGGTCACCAAGGATGGTTCGGGCATAACGCCTCACGAGCCGCCGCCTGACGCACACCGCCTGCCGCCGGCTGACACCCACGGGCGGCATGACCGTGGCAGGCTCGGACCGTGGGCGGATTGTCCGACAAGTCGAGCGGGGCGGCGTGGGACCACCTGCGCCGCCTACCGGTCTGGCTCCCCCCGGCACTGGTGACCCTGGCGGTGACGGTGACCGGGCTGGGCTCCGCCCAACTCTGGCGCGACGAGCTGGCCACCTGGAGCGCGGCCACCCGGTCACCCACCGATCTGGCCCGGCTGGCCGACACCATCGACGCCGCCACCGGGCCGTATTACCTGCTGATGCACGTCTTGACCAGGATCGTCGGCGACTCCACGATCGCCCTGCGCGCGCCGGCGGTGCTGGCGATGACCGTGGCGGCCGGGCTGCTCGCCGTGCTCGGCGCACAGCTCGTCGACCGGCGCTGCGGTCTCTTCGCCGGTCTGCTGTTCGCTGTCCTGCCCGGCACCTCCCGCTACGGCCAGGAGGCCCGCCCGTACGCGCTGGCCACCATGCTCGCGGTGCTCGCCACACTGCTGCTGGTGACCGCGCTGCGCCGCCCGACCTGGGCCCGTTGGGCCGGATACGCCGCCGCGATCACCGCACTCGGACTCATCCACCTGATCGCTCTCACAGTGCTCGCCGCGCACGCGCTGGTCGTCGCGCTCGCCTGGTGGCGCGGGCCCGCCGATGCGGGCGTCGGCACTCGGGGCCACACCACAGTGGTGCGGGACCGGCGGTTGTGGCGGTGGGTGGCCGCCGTGGTTCCGGTGGTGCTGCTGGCCGGTCCGTTGCTGGTCAAGGCCCGGACCCAGCAGTCCCGGCAGCTGAACTGGGTCGGTCTGGCTCGGCTGGACGACCTGACCGCGCTGCCCGGCGGCGTGGCCCAGAGCAGTGTGGTGGGCGGCTTACTGCTCGGGGTGGCCGCGCTGGGCGCGGCCCGGCTCGGACGGCGCGCTCTGCTACCGGTGAGCGCGGTACTGCTGCCTGTGCTGCTGCTCTTCGCCGCCGGCGCTGCCGTACCCCTGTGGGTGCCCCGGTACCTGGTCTTCGTGGTGCCCTTCGCGTGCCTGCTGGCGGGCGCGGCCATGGCTTCGGTGGCCGCACCGGCCGCGCTCGCCGTGGTGGTCCTGGCCGGGCTGCTCGGCCTGCCCGACCAGGCCGCGCTGCGGCGGACCCACGAGTGGCCGCGCAACGCGCCGGTGGACTACGCGGGCGTGGCACGGGTGATCGGTGACGGTCACCGGCCGGGCGACGCGGTGGTCTACTCGCCCCGACACAGCTGGCTATTCCTCGACCTCGGCATCGAATACCACCTCCACGACCCGCCCCGCGATGTGCTGGTCACCGAGGACGAGGCCCGCCGGGGGGACCTGTGGGCCGCCGAGTGCCCCCAACCGGCGCAGTGCCTGGCCGGTACGCCACGGGTCTGGCTGGTCGTCACCGGCCGACACACCGATCCGCTGACCGCCGTGCCCGGCGCCAAGGGCGACGCGCTCCGCGCACAGTTCACCGTCACCCAGGTCTGGCCGCGCCCTGGCCTGACCGTCGCCCTACTGACCAGACGGCCCGGCATCTGACCCGACTGCCGCACGCAAGCAGCAGCAGCGGGCCGCACCTTCGTAGGCGATATACCTCTGAGTCATATTTATGACTCAGAGGTATATCGCTCAGAACAATGAGACCGCCCGACCAGCACTCGTCGTCCAAGTCGACGTGGTGATCGGAGCAGACCCGAGCGGACCGGATCACCCAGGCGGACCAGCCGGACCGCGACCTGGCAGAGCGCAGACAGCGCGGCTCAACCTTGCGAGCGACCGTCCGGGGCGTTACGCGCCAGCGGGACGACCAGCACCGCCTCGGTGCCGCCGTTGGCTCCGGCGCGCAACTCGATGGTGCCGCGCAACTCCCCGGTGACCAGGGCCCGGACGATCTGGAGGCCGAGTCGACCGGCACGTTCGGCGTCGAAGCCCGGTGGCAGACCGCGCCCGTTGTCGGCCACCGAGACGTGCAGCATCTTGCGGAACCGATGCGCCGAGACCACCACCTCGGGTCGCAGCTCCGGGTCGACCTCGGGCACGGCGACCGGCACCATTCCGGAGGCAGCGGCGGTCAAAGGCTCGTCCGCCTCGTCGCTCGGCGGGAAGCCGTGCTCGACGGCGTTGAGCAGCAACTCGTTGAGGACCATCACCAGCGAGGTGGCGATCTCCGCCGGCAGCACGCCGAAACTGCCCCGCCGTCGCATGCCGACGCTCACCTCGGTCGCCGCGACCTCGGTCGCCGCGCTGGCGACCCGGTCGACGATGCCATCGAACTCGACCGCCTCGTCGCTGGACATGGAGAGCGTCTCGTGCACCAGGGCGATCGAGGCGACCCGGCGTACCGACTCCTCCAGCGCGACCCGCGCCTCCGGCATGGCCACCCGGCGGGCCTGCAGGCGCAGCAGCGCGGCCACCGTCTGAAGGTTGTTCTTCACCCGGTGGTGGATCTCCCGGATGGTGGCGTCCTTGGTGATCAGGGCCCGGTCGCGGCGGCGGACCTCGGTGATGTCCCGGACCAGCACCAGCGCGCCGATCGGCACCCCGGCGGGCATCAACGGCAACGCCCGGGTGAGCATCGTGGCACCTCGTGCGTCGATCTCGCGTCGGGGCGGCGCCTCACCCCGCAGCGCGGCCAGGATGCCGTTCGCCGCCTCGGTGCCGTCCAGCGGGTCACCAGCCAGTCGGCGATGCAGCGCGGCCAGATCTTCGCCCACCAGGTGGGAGGCGTAGCCCAACCGGCGGTACGCGGACTGGGCGTTCGGGCTGGCGTAGGTGACCTTCCCCCCGGCGTCGAGCCGGACCAGGCCGTCGCCGACCCGGGGTGCGGAGGTGGTCTCGCCCGGATGCCGGGGCGGCGGGAAGGTGCCGTCCGCGATCATCTGCGCCAGGTCGTCCGCGGTGGTCAGGTAGTTGAGTTCCAGCTGGCTGGGCGTACGCGCGGTGGACAGGTTGGTGTCCCGCCCCACCACGGCGATCACCTCACCGGCCTCCCCCTCGACGGTCCGCAACCGGACCGGGATCGCCTCGTGTCGGGCCGGCACGTCGCCGTACCAGACCGGGTCGCCCTCCCGCCAGATCCGGCCCTGGGAGTACGCCACGCCCAGGTGCGCCACCTCCGGCCCGCCGACGATGCGCCCCACCTGGTCGTCCTGGTACGCGGTGGGTGCGGTGGTCGGGCGGACCTGGGCGACGCAGAGGAACGTGCCGTCGGCGTCGACCGGCACCCAGAGCAGCAGGTCGGCGAAGGACAGATCGGAGAGCAGTTGCCAGTCGCCGGCGATGCGGTGCAGGTGGTCGATGTCGGCCGGACGGAGATGGGTGTGCTCCTCGGCGAGGTCGCGCAGCGTGGACACGGTGACCAGGGTGCCACGCCGTGCCTCACATCGTCGCGGTGACCTTCTTCAACCCGCGTGGCGCGTCCGGGTCCTCACCACGGGTGAGGGCCAGAGCCAACGCCAACCGCTGCAACGGCAGGATGTCCAGCAGTGGGGCGTAGCGCTCGTCGACCTCGGGAACCGCCAACCTGGTGGCCCCCGCCACCTCCGCGGAGCCGACCACCACCACGTCGGCGCGGCGTTCGCCGAGGCGGGGCAGCACCTCACCCATCGACCGTCCACCGGGGCCGGAACCGACGACGGCGAGCACCGGGACCTCCGGGTCGGTCATCGCGAGCGGGCCGTGCAGCAGGTCGGCGCCGGAGAAGGCGAGCGCCGGCAGGTACGACGTCTCCATCAGCTTCAACGCGGCCTCCCGGGCGGTCGGGTACGCGTACCCCCGCCCGGTGGTGACCAGTTGCCGAGCGAACCGGTAGCGCGGCGCGAGCCGGGTCGGCGTGTCGTCGGCGAGGGTGCGCGCGGCCAGTTCGGGCAGCGCGTCGAGCGCCTCCCGTTCGGCCGCCGGGAGCACGCCGTCGCCGGCCCGGATCCCCTCCACGAGCATCAGCAGGGCGAGCAGCTCGGCGGTGTACGTCTTGGTGGCGGCCACCGCCCGCTCGTGCCCGGCGGCGATGTCGACGCTCAGCTCGGCCACGTCGACGAGCGGCGAGTCGGGGGCGTTGGTCACCGCGAGGGTCAGCGCCCCGGAGGCCCGGGCGGCGCGCAGCACCTCGGCCAGGTCGGGCGAACCGCCACTCTGGCTGACCCCGACGACCAACGCGTCGGACAGGTCGGGACGGGCGCCGAACAGGGTGACCGCGCTGGGCGAGGCGAGCCCGGCGGGCAGGCCGAGCCGGATCTCGGTCAGGTACGCCCCGTAGAGGGCCGCGTGGTCGGACGTGCCCCGGGCCGTGAAGACCACGTGCCGAGGGCGACGTTCGGCGATGACCGCCGCCACCCGGGCGATCTCGGCGGCGTTGGCGGCGGAGAGCAGCCGCGCGTAGCCGGCCGGCTGCTCGTCGATGTCGGCGGCCATGCCGGCCCCTGGGCGTGTCACTAACACTCCTCCCCTGCGCGGTTACCGCGCGTTTCCTGCTCAGTCTTGCACCTTTCCACGTGGTTGAGCAATCGAACGAGCAGGAGTGCGCAGATGATCACCGAATGATCCCAATATCAACTACGCTTGGCCCGCTGCATCCGGTCGAGTCTGCGACGAGAGGACGACGTGCCCGAGGGAACGGACGATGCCGCGCTCTCCGCGACGGAGGAGCTGGCGCTGGCCCGGCTGGCCCTGGACGAGGGCGACGTGCACCACGCCGCGGGCCACCTCGCCGGGGCGTTGGCGCGGGCTCCCACCCTGCCCGAGGTGCACGAGACGCTGGCCCGGCTCGCCGCGGTGAGCGACGGCGGCCTCGACCTCTTCCCGATCAACCACCACACGTTCGTGGGTGCCGTCGTCGCCCGCGCCCACCTGCTCGCCACCGCCGGTCGACCCGCCGAAGGGCTGGAGCTGTTGGCCGCGGCTACCGCGTACGCGCCCGGCGCACCGTGGGCCGAAGTCCCCTGGGTCACCGCGCCCGAGCTGGCCGAACGGCTGGACCCGGAGCACATCGCCCGCGTCCTCATGCAGGTGTGCGCCGCACTGCCCGACCCCGTGCCACGGCTCGGCCGGGGGGCCCTGACGCCGTACCTGACACTGGCCCGCAACGCGGTCACCGTGCACCCCGAGCACAGCCTGCTGCTGGGTGCGGCGTCCGCGCTGGCCCGGCGCATCGGCGAAGCCGCCCTGGCGGTCCGCTGGGCCGCCCGAGGGGTACGCGCACAACAGTCGAAGATGGGCGAGGTCTGGCTCGGGTACGCGTACCGCAGCGCCGGCCGGACCCACGACGGCCTCGCGGCTCTCGGTCGGGCCGTCGAGCTGGACCCCGACGACCTGGCGATCTACGCGGACATCGCCGGCACCCTGGCCGACAGCGGCCGGCTGGACGAGGCGCTGGAGTGGGCCGAGCGGGCGCTGGCACGCGACCCGTCGTTCGACTGCGCGGTGCACACCGCACACCGCCTGCGGCACCTGCGCGACGGCGACCTTACCCACCTGGTCGCGCTCGCGGACTTCGTCCGGGACCACCCCGACGACAGCCACGAGCACGGCGACCTGGCCCAGTGCTGCCGGGCCCGGCCCTGGCTGGGTCAGCTGACACCGGCCGACGGCCCGCTACTCGACGCGATGCGCCAAGCGGTGGCCGACGACGACAACGGCCTGGGCGGCGCCGTACGCCTGGCCGCCCCCGCCCCGCCGAGCGCCGTCCGGACGGCGACGTCGGCCGCCCCCGGGCTGCGGATCGAGGTCGTCGGGGGGGCGTCGGAACCGGACCCGCGCGAGCCTCGGCGGGCGTCCGCGCAGCAGTTGTGGCGGTACGCGGACGACGTACCCACGCCCGCCCTGCCGACCCCGTCGGCGACGGCCGTCGAACGGATCGGGCAGATCGCGCATCCGGCGTGGCCCCACCCACCCGCGGCGTACGACGCGGCGGTGAGCCTGGCCGGTCTGGACGTGGCCGACCTGCTCGGCCTGCTGGTGCACCCGCCCGCGGCCCCGGCCAACGGGGTGGGTCGACTGCTGGCCGCCCACGACCCGTCGGTCTGGGTCCGGGGTGTGCAGGTGTGGGCCTGCCTGGGTCTGCTGCACCACCGCACGGATGAGCCGTGGGAGGGTTCGACCCGCCGCCGGGTGCTGCTCGACCTGGTCTGGGGCGTCGAGGACTGGATCACCGAGGCGGCGATGTTCGCCCTGGTCACCGCAGCCTGGGTGGACCCCTCGGCGCGCTCGGACGTGGCGCGGGTGGTGGCGGAACGGCTCGCCGACGCGGCCGCCGTGGCGCGGACCCGGCCGGTCCCGATCGCCGCCTCACTGGCCCACCTGGCGCTCGCCGCCCCGGAGTTGGACCCGGCCACCGCGGCACTCGCCACCGAACTGCTCGGCGCGCGTTCCGCCCGGGTCCCCCGTCCCCGCAATCCGCTCCGCCGCCTCTGGCGACGCCTGCTTCGCCGGTAGCCGCGCGCTCGTTCCCGGGGAGAACGCACGCCGCGCCGCCCCGGGCGGGACGACGCGGCGTGCGACGCGGGTGTCGGATCAGGCGACGGGAGCCTTGCCGAGTGCGACCTCGGCCTCCTCCTCCGGGGTGGCCTGCGGCGGCGCCTCGTTGGCGGTCCGCAGCGGGATCTCCTTGATGAACCACGCGAGCACCGGGATCACGACGGTGAACAGCACCGCCCACAGGAACACGTGCGAGATCGCGTCGGCGAGACCGCCGAGCACCAACTCGCGCGCCTGGGCGGGCAGTTCCTTGAGCTTCGCCAGGTCCATGCCGGCGCCGGCCTCGCCGCCACCGAAGGCCCGACCACCCTCGGAATCGGCCAGCCGGTTGGCGAAGATCGCGCCGAACAGCGAGATGCCGAACGAACCGCCGATGGACCGGAAGAAGGTCGCCGCGCCGCTGGCCGCGCCGAGGTCCTTCTGCTCCACGCTGTTCTGCGCGATCAGCATCGACGTCTGCATGAGGAAGCCCATGCCGACACCGAGCACGATCATGTAGAGCGAGGACGTCAGCTTGCTGGTGTCGGTGTCGAGCATGGACAGCAGCACCATGCCGCCGGCCATCACCACACCACCGACGATCGGGTACGCCCGGTACTTGCCGTTCTTGGTGATCGCCCGACCGATGACCAGCGAGACGACGAGCATGCCGAACATCAGGGGCAGCAGCAGCAGACCGCTGTTGGTCGCCGAGGCGCCCTGCACCGTCTGCTGGTAGAGCGGCAGGAAGTTCATCGCGCCGAACATCGCGAAGCCGAGCAGGAAGCCGATCACCGAGATCAACGCGAAGTTGCGGTTGGCGAAGAGCCCCAACGGCAGGATCGGCTCCTGGACCCGGCGCTCCACGAGGCCGAACGCCACCAACGCGAGCACGGCCAGGACGGCCAGGCCGAGGATCTGCGGGGACGTCCAGTCGTACTCGTTGCCGCCCCAGGTGGTGATGAGCACGATCGCGGTGATGCCGACCGAGAGCAGACCCGCGCCGAGCCAGTCGATCCGGTGCTCGGTGCGGTACTTCGGCAGGTGCATCGTGGTGATCAGCACGAGGAGCGCGACCCCGCCCAGCGGCAGGTTCACGTAGAACGCCCAACGCCAGGAGAGGTGGTCGGTGATGAAGCCGCCGACCAGCGGGCCGGCGACCATGGCGATCGCCATGATGCCGGCGATCATGCCCTGGTAGCGGCCACGCTCGCGGGGCGGGACCAGGTCACCGATGATCGCCATCACGCCGACCATGAGGCCGCCGGCGCCGAGGCCCTGCACGGCCCGGAACGCGATCAGCTGGACCATGCCGTCCTGCGGGCCACCGAGCATGCCGGAACCGGCCATGCCGCAGAGGGCGGAGCCGACGAGGAAGATGACGACCGAGGTCAGGAAGACCGACTTGCGGCCGTAGAGGTCACCGAGCTTGCCCCAGATCGGGGTGGAGACGGTGGTGCCCAGGACGTACGCGGTGACGACCCAGGTGAAGTGGTTGAGGCCGCCGAACTCGCCGACGATCCGCGGTAACGCGGTGCTGACGATCATGTTGTCGAGCATCGCGAGCATCATCGCGATCATCAGCCCGAACAGCACGACCCGGATGTTGTTGGGTCGCGTGCCGGCCTGGGTTGCCTGTGTCATGGGTAAGCTCCCCCCGAGGATTGCCATACTTACTTGCCGCCCGGCTAGTCACCTTACTAGCCGCACGGTAAGTTGGGCAGCAAGCAGCGGTCAAGCGAATCGGGGGGCGTGGGTGAGGGAGAGCACAGGCGGCGGCACGCGGCAGCGGATCAAGACCGTCGCGCTCGAGCTCTTCACCGAGCAGGGGTACGAGAAGACCTCGCTCCGGGAGATCGCCGAGCGCCTCAACGTCACCAAGGCCGCGCTCTACTACCACTTCAAGAGCAAGGACGACATCGTCGCCAGCTTCGTCGAGGACCGGCTGGAGCAGATCGACGCGCTGACCGCCTGGGCCGAGTCGCAGCCCGCGACCCTGGAGACCCGGCGCGAGCTGGTCGCCCGCTACGCCGAGACGATGTTCGGCGGCGAGATGCCGTCGGTGATGCGCTTCTTCGAGCAGAACCAGACGGTGCTGAAGAGTCTCGCCGCCGGCCAGCAGATGCGCGGCCGGATGATGACGCTCGCCGACGCGCTCTGCCGGGGTGACGACTCCCCCCGAGCCCAACTGCGCGCCACCCTGTCCCTGTTCGCGGTGCACGGCAGCTGGTTCGCGCTGCGCGCACCGCACATCAGCGACGACGAACGTCGCAAGATCGCTTTGGAGGTGGCCGACGAGTTGCTGGCCGCCATCGGTACCGACCCCGCCCCGCCCGCCCCGCCCGCGCCGCCCCCGCCGGCTGATCCGTCCGCGCCGCCCCCGCCGGCTGATCCAACCGCGACGCCACACCAGGGCGCGACCGGCCCGGCCAGCTGACCGGAGATCCGCGCAACATCAGGGTTGTTGCTGCCTCCGACGCGCGGGAGGCACCAAGAACCCTGATGTTGCGCGGATCTTGGCAACGGGCGCGGCACGGCGCGGGCACGGCACGGGCACGGCACGGCGCGGGCATGGGTGGCGCGGGCGGGCGGCGGTTCAGCCTCGGGTCAGACTCAGCCGCAGGCCGAGCAGGTCCACCCCCGGGGCCGGCGACCAGTCCTTCTCCGGCGCGCGGACGAACCCCAGCCGCTCGTAGAGCCGGTGCGCCGACTGGGCCAACCCGGCCCGGACGCAGATCACCACCGCCGTGCAGCCCAACTCGGTCGCCCGTGCCACACACGCCTGCGCCAACGCGGCCCCGACACCTCGCCCCTGAGCGCCCGGGTCGACAGCGAGCATCCGGAACTCCGCCTCACCCGGCCCGGACAGCTCGGCGAATCGGGTGCCCGGCAGCACGAAGGTCACCGAGCCGAGCACCGCGCCGGTCGCCTCGTCCACCGCGACCAGCACCTCGCCGCTGGCGGCCCGGGTCGACACGTCCGCCAGCACCGCACCGTAACCGTGCTCGCCCTTGAGCTGACCATCCGCCTCGTACGCGGCCACGGTCAGCCGAGCCACCGCCGGGAAGTCGGCCGGCTCGGCCGGACGGACCCGCAGCCCGGTCAAGCAATCACCGCGATCAGGTCGCCGTCCTGCACGACGTCGCCCTCGTGCACGGCGAGCTGCTGGATCACACCCTCGGACTCGGCGATGACGGGGATCTCCATCTTCATCGACTCGAGGATCACCAGGGTGTCGCCCTCGGCCACCGTGTCACCAGCCGTGGCGACGACCTTCCAGACGTTCGCCACCATCTCGGCGCGGATCTCCTCGGCCATGCCCGGGCCCTCCCTCTTCGCGATGTGTCTGCCGTCGTATCCAATCATGCGCCGAACAGCGGCGGGCGCACAGCGGCACAGCGGGATGGCACATCCGCCCTGGGGAAGGCGGCGGGTGTCGACAGCACTACCATCAGCGGGTCGGACCCGACGCCGGACGGCCGGTGGGTGCACCCGCTCCGAGGTCGTGCGCAGGACGGATCCGACCCATCACGAGGAGGTCAGCATGGCGAAGAAGTCCCGGAAGAAGAAGGCCCGTAAGAAGAGCGCCGCGAACCACGGCAAGCGCCCCAACTCCTGAACGAGTCGGCGGGCCCACGGCCCGTCACCGATCAGCCCGACCCGGCCGACGCCGGGCACACCGTTGGCCCGGGTCGAATCGACCCGGGCCAACGGTTTCGGTCAGTCAGACGCGTCGAGGCTCAGTCGGCCAGCTCGCGGGAGTCACTGGTCTCGAAGACCACCAACTCGGTGAGCTTGACCCGCAGCCGCTCGCGCAGCTCGTCCGGCGCGGTCTCGTTGCCGCAGCAACGCGCCACCAGCGCCCGCACCTCCTGCTCCAGCCCGTACTCGCGCAGGCAGGGCCCGCACTCGTCCAGGTGGTGCCGGATCAGCGAGCGCCGCTCGTCGGCGCACTCCAGATCCAGGTAGAGGTAGACCTCCGCGAGCACCTCGCGGCAATCCGTCTCGTGCGGCTCCCCACAGCTCACGTCACACCTCCCGGCCGGCAGCGGCGGCGCTGGAGCCCTTCGACGAGCGGGCGGCACTGAAGCCCCGCTCCCCGGCGTAGCGCTCAAGCAGCTTGCGCAGATTACGACGACCCCGGTGCAGACGCGACATCACGGTGCCGATCGGCGTGCCCATGATGTCCGCGACCTCCTTGTAGGAGAAGCCCTCGACGTCGGTCAGGTAGACGGCCAGGCGGAACTCCTCCGGCAACTGCTGGAGGGCCTCCTTCACGTCGCTGTCCGGCAGCCGGTCCAGTGCCTCGGTCTCCGCCGAACGCAACCCGCTGGAGGTGTGCGACTCGGCCTCGGCGAGCTGCCAGTCGGTGATCTCCTCGGTCGGCGCCTGGATCGGCTGGCGCTGCCGCTTGCGGTAGGAGTTGATGTAGGTGTTGGTCAGGATCCGGTAGAGCCAGGCCTTCAGGTTCGTGCCCTGCTCGAACTGGTGGAAGGCGGCGTACGCCTTCAGGTATGTCTCCTGGACCAGGTCCTCGGCATCCGCCGGGTTGCGTGTCATCCGCAGCCCAGCAGCGTAGAGCTGATCGACGAATGGCATCGCGTCCCGCTCGAATCGGGCCCTGCGCTCGTCCGTCTTCTCGGTGGTCAACCGCACATCCCCTCGCGTCGGATGCTTTCCCGCCGAGGATACGCGCACGGACCTGCCCGCAGATTCACTTCCGGCTGGTGTGCCCGTGCTCACCGCACCCACCCCGCCCGGCTGCGCCGTCGCGGGCCACTCCGGACCGTCCAGCAGCCGCTTCAGCTGCCGGGCGTCCCGCTCGTCCCGTTTCAGGCTCCGTGTCTCGGTCGGCACCGGTCACCCCCCTCGCAGAAAAGTCGTCCGGGGTTTGTAACGCGAGATGACCACTGGGGCATTCCAGCCGGCCCTCCCCCTTTCCTGGTCCCGGCCCCGACGGCGGCCGGCGCTGGGACCAGGAAGGGCCTGGGAGGACCGGTGCCGCCGACTCGAACCGGCCCGGTGGCACCATCCGATGCAACGACCCTCGCCCGGCACCGGAAACGGTCGCCCGGGGTGGAGCAACCCAGCCCGGCACCGGAAACGGTCGCCCGGGGTGGAGCAACCCAGCCCGGCACCGGAAACGGTCGCCCGGGGTGGAGCAACCCAGCCCGGCACCGGAAACGGTCGCCCGGGGTGGAGCAACCCAGCCCGGCACCGGAAACGGTCGCGCAGGGCGAAGCATCGCCGCGTGGCGTTGGTCCCGGCCGGGCTGGTCAGTCGAGCGCCCAGCCCTGGGCTCGCAGCCAGTCCCGTACGGCAGCGGCCGTTTCCACCGGATCGCGCCGCAGGTCGTGCGTCTCCCCCGGTCGGCTGACCACCTGCACCCCCGGCGTCGGCTCCGGGGTGCCGAACGGATCCCGGTCGCCGTTCACGACGAGCGTCGGCAGGCCGGTGCCCAGTTCGGCGGCGCGCGAGCGCTCCGGCCGCCCCGGCGGGTGCAGCGGGAAGGCCAACGCGACCACACCGGCCGCGCCCACCGCGCGGGCCGTCCGACAGGCCACCCGCGCACCGCTGGAACGCCCGCCGACCAGCACCGTCGACAGGTCGGCGTGCCGCTCACGCAGCACGGCGAGCACCGCCGTCCAGGCCTCGTCGAGGTGGCTCGCCGGTGCGGGCGCACGTCGACCGGCGACCCGGTAGGGCTGGGTCACCCGGACCACCACCAGGCCGGCTGCGACCGACGCGTCCCGGACCGCGAGCAGGTCGGGCGCGTCGACGCTGCCGCCCGCCCCGTGCCCGAGCACGAGTAGTGCGGTGGCCGGGCGGGTCGGCAGGTCGGTGGTGATCCCCGCCGGACCGCGCGGGGTGTCTGTATGGTCGCTGGTTGACACCGGCCCATTCTGCGCCGCGTGACGGACGGCAGGTGGCGGACCGGGCCGCTGGTCAGCTCAGCGGGACCAGGGTGAGTAGCCGGTCACGCACCGGCGGACCGGCGTCGTCGACGGCGTCCGGGTCAGGTTCGACCTCGCCCCGCCAGGCGACGAGCATCGCCCGCCGCTCGCGGGGCGTGGTGGCCCCCCAGACGCCATGGCAGTCACCGACGTCGAGGGCCCAAGCCAGGCAGGACCCCTGCACATCACAACTGCGGCACAGCGCCACCGCAGCGTCCGCCGGTTCGTTCGGTGCCGGAAAGAACGTCTCCGGATCGACGCTCTGACAGGTGCCCCTGGTGCGCCACGCGTCGTCTTGTCGCCGTTCCCGCACTGCCCGCAGCAGTCGCGGATCTCGCCGCGCCGCTGCCACCTCGTGCGGGCGGGGCATACGCGCCCGTGTCATCCACCCACCTCCCCCGTGGGACCGGCAAGATCGATGGACGTCGTCCGCCCCGTGCGAATCGACGGCCACTACCGGCGCTGTGTTCTATCGCACTTCGTGACGCCGGGACAAGGGTCTGCCGGGAACATGACTGAACAGCCGGGAGACGAATCGCGCTCAACCCCATCAAATCGGTGCGCGACGATATGCTTTCGCCTCAGAACAGGGTCAGCTCCTGCGGTGCCACCATCGGCGGGACCGGCACCCGGGCCGTCAACTGCGGGCCGTCGTTACGAACGTCGCCCACCGCCGCACCCACCGGCCGGATCTCCAACCCCGCCAACTGCTCGGCCGACGCCGGCGCCAGCAACCGCTCCGGCTCGTCGGTCGGCGCCAGCCACGACGACCACGCCTCGGGTGGCAACAGCACCGGCATCCGGTCGTGCACCTCGGCCAGGTCGCCGAGCGCCGCGGTGGTCAGCACGCTGAAGGTGAGCCGCGAATCGGCGCCGGACTCCCAGAGCGACCAGATGCCGGCGAGGGCGAGCACGGAACCGTCGCTGGGCGTCATGTAGTAGGCCTGCCGCCCGCCGTCGGGCTGACGCACCCACTCGTACCAGCCGTCGGCCGGGACCAGGCAGCGGCGGCGGGAGAACGACCCGGCGTACGCCCGACTGGTGGCCACCGTCTCCGCCCGCGCGTTGATCATGCGCGCGGCACCGGCGGCGGACCGGGACCAGTGCGGCAGCAGACCCCAGCGGCCGACGCAGAGACTGCGGTGCCCCTCCGGGCTCATCCGCACCAGCGGCACCCTGTCGGTCGGCGCGACGTTGTGGTCCGGTCGGAGCGGGCCGTCGGTGTCGTCGGACGACTCGAACAGCGCGCTCAACTCGCCGGAGCTCCGGGTCGTCGCGTACCTGCCGCACATGGTGCACACGCTAACGCGTCGGAGGCCCTGTCGGCTGTCCCGCCAACCGGGAGTCGGACCGCCGGCTCACGCCGCCCCCCGGCGGACACGGCAGAATGTAACCGTGGGGAACCTGACCGCGACCCGGCCGCCGCAGCCGTGGACCGCACCGACCGCTTCCGATCCGGTGGCGGCGACGCTGCGCCTGCCCGGTTCCAAGTCGATGACCGCGCGCGCCCTGGTGCTCAGCGCGCTGGCCGCCGGCCCGTCGACGCTGGCCAGGCCGCTCCGGGCCCGCGACACCGAGTTGATGGCGGCCGGTCTGCGCGGCATGGGCGCGCACGTGTCGATCAGCGACGACGAGCGGTGGCTCGTCCGGCCGCACCCGCTGGCCGGTCCCGCGCACGTCGACGTGGGGCTGGCCGGCACCGTGATGCGCTTCGTGCCACCGGTGGCCGGGCTGGCCGACGGGCAGGTCACCTTCGACGGCGACCCGTACGTCCGCACCCGGCCCCTCGGCCCGCTGGTCGCGGCGCTGCGCTCGCTGGGCGTCCGGATCGACGTCCCCGGCACGGGCAGCCTGCCGCTGACCGTGTTCGGCACCGGCCGGGTCACCGGGGGCGAGGTGGTCATCGACGCGTCCGCCTCCAGTCAACTCGTCTCCGGTCTGCTGCTGGCGGCACCGCGCTTCGACCGGGGCGTCGTGGTGCGCCACGTCGGGCCACCGGTGCCCTCCGCGCCGCATCTCCGGATGACCGTGCAGATGCTGCGTGCCGCCGGCGCGGCCGTCGACGACACCACCCCCGACGTCTGGACCGTCGAGCCCGGCCCGCTCAGCGGGCGCGGCTGGGACATCGAGCCGGACCTCTCCGGCGCGGTGCCGTTCTTCGCCGCCGCCCTGGTCACCGGTGGTGAGGTGACCCTCCAGGGCTGGCCGCACAGCAGCGCGCAACCGGTCGAGCAGCTCCGCTCGCTGCTGCAACGGATGGGCGGCGAGGTCAGCCTCTCCACCGACGGGCTGACCGTCCGGGGCACCGGTGTCGTGCACGGCCTGACCGCCGACCTGTCCGACGTCGGCGAGCTGACCCTCGTGCTGACCGCGCTGGCCATGCTGGCCGACTCGCCGTCGGTCTTCACCGGCGTCGGCCACATCCGCGGCCACGAGACCGACCGGCTCGCCGCGCTGGCGCGGGAGTTCAGCGGGCTCGGGGCGGACATCACCGAGACACCGGACGGGTTGGAGATCCGCCCCCGCCCCCTGCGCGGCGGGACCTTCCGCACCTACCACGACCACCGGATGGCGCACGCCGCCGCGGTGACCGGCCTCGCCGTTCCCGGCATCGAGCTGGACGACGTGGGGTGTACCTCCAAGACGATGCCCGAGTTCCCGGCACTATGGTCAGCGATGGTGACCGGAAAGTGAGCGTCCGGACGCCCACTGAGAGCTGACGCGAGAAGAGGACAGGTCCTGGCGACCAGACGGCGGGAGTACGACGAGGACGACGTACGGGTTCGGCCCGGAAAGTCGTCACGGCCGCGTACGCGCACTCGACCCCGGCACGCCGACGCCGTGGACGGCTTCGTCATCGCCGTCGACCGGGGGCGCTACACCTGTGTGCTGTCCGGCGCCGAGCGCGGCACGGTCGGGGCCGAGCTGCCCACGGTGACCGCGATGCGTGCCCGTGAGCTGGGCCGCAAGTCGGTGGTCGTGGGCGACCGGGTCAGCCTGGTCGGAGACACGTCCGGCGCGGAGGGCGCCCTGGCCCGCATCGTCCGTATCGCCGACCGCCGCTCGGTGCTGCGCCGCACCGCCGACGACGACGAGACCACCGCCGAGGGCCGGTTGGAACGGGTGGTGGTGGCCAACGCCGACCAACTGGTGATCGTCAGCGCGTTGGCCGACCCACCGCCACGTACCGGGTTCATCGACCGCTGCCTGGTGGCCGCGTACGACGCGGACGTCGAGCCGCTGCTCTGCCTCACCAAGGCCGACCTGGCCGGGCCGGAGGAGGTGCTCGGCTACTACACCGAGCTGGAGCTGCCGTACGTGCTGAACCGCCCGGACTCCGACCTGGGCGCGCTGCGCGCCCTGCTCAGCGGCCGGGTGTCGGTGCTGGTCGGGCACTCCGGGGTGGGTAAGTCGACGCTCGTCAACCGGCTCGTCCCGGACGCCGCCCGGGCGGTGGGCGTGGTGAGTGCGATCGGCCGTGGTCGGCACACCTCCACCAGCGCGGTGGCACTGCGACTGCCCCCGGTGCCCGGGGTGGACACCGACCCGGGCTGGATCATCGACACCCCGGGCATCCGCAGCTTCGGGTTGGCGCACGTGTCCGCCGACAGCCTGCTGCACGGCTTCCCGGACCTGGTCGAGGGCACCGTCGAGTGCCCGCCCAACTGCCAGCACACGGCGGACGAGACCGATTGCGCGCTCGACGCCTGGGTGGCCGCCGGCAAGGCCGACCCGCGCCGGCTGGCGTCGTACCGCAGGCTTCTCGCCTCCCGGGCCGGCGAGGGCGACGCGCGCGGTGACAGCGACCAGCGCGGGCCGGGCGAGGGTGACCGGCGCGGGCCCGACGAGTGAGCCGGCGGGCGTCGGCTAGGTTGCCGGGATGACCGGGTACGCCGACGACCTCGCCCTCGCCCACCTGCTCGCCGACCGGGCCGACGCCATCTCCACGGCCCGGTTCCGCGCGCTCGACCTGCACGTCGAGGCGAAGCCCGACCTGACTCCCGTCTCCGACGCGGACACCGCTGTGGAGCGCGAGATCCGCGCCCTGCTGGCCGAGCACCGGCCGGCGGACGGGTTGCTGGGTGAGGAGTACGGTGCCGAGCCGTCCACCGACCCGGACGGCCGCCGGTGGATCATCGACCCGATCGACGGCACCAAGAACTTCGTCCGCGGCGTGCCGGTCTGGGCCACCCTGATCGCGCTCTACGACGGCGACCTGCCGGCGGTCGGCGTGGTGTCCGCGCCGGCGCTGGGGCGGCGCTGGTGGGCGAGCGCGGGCGCGGGCGCGTACGCCGGGTCGGGCTCGGCCGACGGCGAACGGATCGGAGTGTCGTCGGTGCGCGAGGTGGCAGACACCAGCGTCTGCTACTCGTCGCTGGACGGCTGGGAGCGCGCCGGTCGGCTCGACGCGATGCTCGACCTGATGCGGGCGGCCTGGCGGAGCCGTGCGTACGGCGACTTCTACGGTTACATGCTGTTGGCCGAGGGAGCACTGGACGTGATGGTCGAGCCGGAGTTGTCACTGTGGGACGTGGCGGCGCTGGTGCCGATCATCACCGAGGCGGGTGGCACGGTCACGGATCTGGACGGTCGACCGGCACCGGCCGGCGTCCCCGGCACCGACAGCAGTGTGGTGGCCACCAACGGTGTACTGCACGCCGACATCCTCACCCGGCTCGATCGGCCAGCCGAGCGCTGACCCCCGGCAACCTCTATCCTCGCCAGGTGGTCTCCTCCGGCTGGTGCTTTCTCGCGACGATGATCGTCGCGTACGGCTTCGCCAACCTCCTCCAGTCGGTGGCCGCGGCCCGCACAACGGTCCACCACACCTTCGACCCGGGCCTGCTGCTGCGCCTCGCCGGGCACCGGACCTACCTGGTCGGCCTGGGCTGTCAGATCGCCGGCTTCGTGTTGGCCTTCCTGGCCCGGCGGGATCTTCCGCTGTTCCTCGTGCAGGCCAGCGTGGCGGCCGGGCTCGGGGTGACCGCGATCCTCGGCGTGCTGGTGCTGAAGTGGCGGCTACCGACGGCCGAGGTGGTGCTGCTGGCGTTGCTCTTCGCCGGGATCACCGCGTTGGTGCTGTCCGCCCGCCCCGCGCCGTCGCGGCAGCTCGGCACGGCCGGCTCGATCGCCCTGCTGGTGGCGCTCGGCGTCATCGCGGTGCTCGGGGTCTTCGCCGTCCGGCTGCAGGGGGCGCCGGGTTCGGTGGCCCTGGGCTCGCTGGCCGGGTTGGCATTCAGCTCGGCCGCGGTCGCCGCCCGGCCGTTGGCGTCCGCGTCGTCGGCCGAGGCGTTCCTCACCGACCCGTTGTTCTACCTGCTGATCGCCCACTCGGTGGTCGGTCAACTGCTGCTCGGCCTGGCCATGCAACGCGGTTCGACGACCGCGGCGGTCGCCGCGATGGACGCCGCCGGCGCGGTGCCGGCCGCGATCGTCGGCCTGCTGCTGCTCAACGACAAGATCTGGCCGGGTCGGGAGTGGCTGGCGGCGGCGGGCTTCCTGGTCACCCTGACCGCGGTGATCGGCCTGACCCGGTACGCGGAGCCGCAGCAGCAGCGCTCGGTGCCACGCAGCCGGGACCGGGCCATGGTCGCCGCCACCCGCTCCGGCTGACCCGGCTCAGCGGGCGTCCGCTGGTGTACGCCCCGCGCCCCGCGCCCCGCGCCCCGCGCCCCGCGCCCCGCGCCCCGCGCCCCGCGCCCCGCGCCCCGCGCCCCGCGCCCCGCGCCCCGCGCCAAGATCCTCACAACATCGGGGATGTTGCTGCCTCAGACACGCGGGAGACAGCAACATCCCCGATGTTGCGCGGATCTTGACGACGAGCCCCCGACGCGGGCGGCACGGCCCGACGCAGGCGGCACGGCCCGACGCAGGCGGCACGGCCCGACGCGGGCGGCACGGCCCGACGCAGGCGGCGTCCGGCCTCGGCGTTCTAGGCTTCGACCGGCTTGCGGCGGCTCACCACCCGTTCGTAGAGGCGTTCCAGCGCCCCGGCGGTCCGCTCCCACGTGTAGCTGCTGCGGACCCGGTCCACCGCGGCGTGCCCGTAGGCGAACCGACCGGCGTTGTCGGCGAGCAGCCGACGCAGCGAGATGCCCAGTGCCCGTACGTCGCCGGGAGGCACCAGCCGACCGGTGACCTCGTCGACGACGGCGTCCGCCAGGCCGCCCATGGCGTAGCCGATCACCGGTACGCCGCAGGCCATCGCCTCCAGTGAGACCCGCCCGGCCGAGGAGTAGTGCGGCGTGCAGGCGACCACGTCCGCCGACCGGTACCAGGTGGCCATCTGGTCGTGCGGCACCGCGCCGACGAGCCGTACCTGGTCGGCGACCCCGACCTGCTCGGCGAACTCCCGCAGCCGTCGTGCCTCGGCGTGGTTGGCGAGTTGGTCGGTCGGTGGCCCGCCGGCGATGACCAGTTCGGCGTCGCCGACCAGCCGCATGGCCCGGATCAGGTCCTCCTGACCGTGCCCCGCCGACAGCGACCCCACCGAGAGGATGCGGGCCCGCTGTTCGCGGGGCGCCGCCTCACCGTCGGGGTGGAACTGCTCGATGTCGACACCGGCCGGCACCAGCGCGACGGAGCTGCGTTGCAGGCCCATCCGGGTCAGCTCGTCGACCTCGTCGTTCGACTGGGCGACGGCGATGTCGACCGCCCGGGTCAGCGCCCGCTCCAGGGTGATCCGCTCCCCCGGCCCGTCGTAACGGCCGCCCAGGTGCCGCAGTTGCTCGACGCCGAGCGAGTGGAAGGTCTGGACCACCGGGATGTCGGTCTCCCGAACTGCGTGCGCGGCGGCCAGGCCACCGACCCAGTAGTGCCCGTGCACCACCTCGGGTCGCCAGGCGCCGGACCACTCGTCGGTCAACCAGCGGCCGAACTCCGTCACGAAGGGGATCAGCTCGGCGGTGGACAGTGGGGTGGGCGGGCCTGCGGGCACCCGGTGTACCTGGTAGCCGTCGACGTCGATCGTCGCCGGGAGTCCTGGATCGTCCCTGCGGTCGTAGAGCCGGACGTCGTGGCCCCGTTCGGTCAACTCGGTGGCGACCCGCGCGATGTGCTGACGGGTGCCGACCGGCGGGCCGTCGGCGTGGCGGTACGAACTGGCGTGCGCGCAGACGAGGCCGACGCGCATGGGTCACCTCCCTGCGATCTTTCCTCGGCAGTGGTCCTCCCGGTCAGAGCGTCCCATTAACCCCCCGACCCGGAGCCGAAACCTGGCAGATCAGGAAGAGTCCCCGCGAGTGCCGCCGACACTTGCGCCACAGCAAGCACAAAGGGCACAGCAGGTGACAGTTCGACGATGATCGACGACTGCCTGGTGGTATGACCAGGCCCGGCTGGGGGTACCGCCCAGGAATGCCGCTGACCCACACCCTCGACGATTCGACAGTTGTGATCACCGGCGCGTCCAGCGGGATCGGCACGGCGACCGCGTACGCGTTGGCCCGCCGGGGTGCCGCCGTCGTGCTGGCCGCCCGCAGCGAGCCGGCCCTGCGACAGGTCGCGCACCGTTGCTGGGAGTTGGGCGGCCGGGCGCTGGTGGTACCGACCGACGTGACCGATCTGGAGTCGGTGCGACGGTTGGCCGATCGGGCGGCGGCCGAGTTCGGCCGTATCGACGCCTGGGTGAACAACGCCGCGGTGAGCGCGGTCGGGCTGTTCGACGAGATCCCGGTGGCCGAGTTCCGCCGCGTGCTGGAGGTCAACCTGCTCGGGACGGTGCACGGCATCAAGGCCGCGCTGCCCCACCTCGAGGCGGCTGGCGGCGGTGTGCTGGTCAACAACGCTTCGGTGCTGGCCGAGGTGGCGATGCCCTACCAGTCGGCGTACAACGCCACCAAGCACGGCATCCGGGGCCTGGCCGACACGGTCCGGCAGGAGCTGCGGGTCACCGGTCGCGGTCAGATCTCGGTCTGCACCGTGCTGCCGGCCACGATCGACACCCCGTTCTTCCGGCACGCGGCCAATCACACCGGCCGCGAGCTGGTTCCACCGCCCCCGATCTACCCGCCGGAGGTGGTCGCCGAGACCATCGTCCGGCTGCTCCGTCGGCCGCGCCGGGAGGCGTACGCCGGTGGTGCGGCACGGCTGATCGGCCTCCAGTGGCGGCTGGCGCCCGCGCTGGTGGAACGCACCCTCGGCTGGTACGCCCATCGCACCCAGTTCGGTCCGGGAGCTCGGGTGGACAGCACCGGCAACGTGTTCCACGCCGACGCCGGTGCCCGCGGGGACGGCGGCTGGCAGGGCCGACGGCGTCAGCTGGTGCGGATGACCGCGGCCTTCGGCCTGGCCGCCGCCGGAACGGCTGTCGGCACGATGGCGGCGATCAACCGCCGATCGCGATCGGCGCGGTGATGACGGCCACCGAGCGTCCGAACGCGCGGGCGGTGACCGGCGCGGCGAACTGTGTCCTGGAGGCCGACGAGTCGTCGGCGGTGGTGCGGTTGACAGGTGTGCTCGACGCCGCCGGAGCGGAGGCGGTACGCCTCGCCCTGCTCACCAGACTGGCCGACCGGCCCGGTCCGGTGGTGGCCGACGTGACGGGGCTTCGGGTGGTCGACCCGACCGGGCGCAGCGTCTTCGCCGAGGTTCGCCGGGAGGTCGCCGACTGGCCGGCAGCGGATCTGCTGTTGTGCGACCCGGCGGTCGCCCGGCCCGAGCCCACGACGGTGGCCGGTGTGCCGGCCTGGCCGACGGTGGACGGCGCGCTGGCCGCGGCCGCGGCGACGCCCCTGGCGGCGGTGCTCACCGTCGACCTCGCTCCCACCGTGGGGGCCGCCCGGCCGGCCCGCGAGCTGGTCACCACCGGTTGCCGACGCTGGGGCACGCCGACGTTGATCGACCCGGCGTGCATCGCGATCACTGAGATGGTCAACAACGTGGTGGCGCACGCCCGGACCCCGATGACCGTGCGGCTCGCTCCTGCGGACAGCACCCTGCACCTGGCGGTTCGCGACCACTCGCCGCTGCTGCCGACGTTCGCCGGCCTGTCCCCGCCGGACCGGGCCGGCGGCCGGGGTCTGTTGCTGATCGACACGGTGGCCCGTCGCTGGGGCAGCAGCGCGGTGGGGGACGGCAAGGTCGTCTGGTGTGTTCTGCACCCCGACGACGAGGCGGCCCACCTTGACTGACGGGTGTTCCGTGCCCGGGTGCCGGTTTCGCCACCGCACGGCCTGCGGTGCTCCGGTTATGGCGGGAGGGCAGCGGGTAGTGATCAGACATGCGCGACG
Organism: Micromonospora sp. WMMD1155; assembly: GCF_029581275.1. Lineage (NCBI taxonomy): Bacteria > Bacillati > Actinomycetota > Actinomycetes > Micromonosporales > Micromonosporaceae > Micromonospora > Micromonospora sp. WMMD1155. The sequence continues at coordinate 3,760,746 of NZ_CP120742.1, read as the reverse complement.
ACGAGTACCCGACCCCCGTGTCCGACACCGAGGCGCAAGGCCTGCCCGACACCGCCGACGACGACTCGACCGCCAACGACGACGTGCTCACCGGGCGCGAGGCGGACGGTCCGGACCCGGCCCAGTTGCCCGGCGACCGTACGCCGGTCGCGGTGGACCGGTTCGGGACGACCGCCGAGGAGCAGCTCGACGGTGAGTCGTTGGACTACAAGCTCGGACGGGAGGTCTACGAGCGCCCGGCGGACGACCCGCTCGCGGGGACGATCGACCCGAAGATCGCCTTCGAGGCGGACAACCTGGAGGCCGCGGCGGAGGCACAGCTGGACGCCGACGTGATCGACCCGGGGCCGACCTCGGACCCGAACTCGCCGGTCTCCCTCTACGACCACGGCCAGCTCGGCACGGTGGCCGACGCCACGGTCGGCCGGCTGGTGGAGCCGGACGAGGGGTCGCACACCGACCAGGAGACCGACTCGGTGGCGTACGACGCGGGCTCGGCCGGTGGCGGGGCGACCGCCGAGGAGTTGGCCATCCACGAGACGGAGCCGCCGCGCTCGGTCTGACGCCACCCGTCGAGCACGGACGCTCGTCCCGGTCAGTCGTCCAGGCCCCGTTCGATGGCGTAGCGGGTCAACTCGACCCGGTTGTGCAGTTGCAGCTTGCCCAGGGTGTTCTGCACGTGGTTCTGCACCGTGCGGTGCGACAGCCCGAGCCGCTGCGCGATCTGCTTGTACGACAACCCCTTCGCCACCAGCCGCAGCACCTCCGTCTCCCGGTCGGTGAGCCGGGGCGCGGCCGGCTGCGCGCCGCCGCTCGGGTCGGCCGCCTGCCCCGGGCCGGCGGCCAGCCGGCGGTACTCGCCGAGGACCAGTCCGGCGAGGCCGGGGGTGAAGACCGTGTCGCCGGCGGCGGTGCGGCGGACCGCGTCGAGGAATTCGGCGGGCGCCGTCGACTTCACCAGGTAGCCGGTGGCCCCCGCCTTGACGGCGTCCAGCACGCTCTGCTGTTCGCCGCTGGCACTGAGCATCAGCACCCGTACGTCGGGCAGGGCCGCCCGCAGACCCAGGATCACCTCCACGCCAGAGATGTCCGGTAGCTGCAGGTCGAGGACGACCACGTCGGGCCGGGCGGCGGCGGCCACCCGGACGGCCTGTCGTCCCTCGCCGCTGGTCGCCACCACCAGGAAGCCCGCCTCGGTGAGGTCGCGGGCGACGCCCTCGCGCCACATCGGATGGTCGTCGACCACCATCACCCGGGTCGGCGTCACCGCTGTGCCCTCGGCACCGTCAACTCGATCTCGGTACCGGCGTCGGGGCCGGACACGATCCGTACCGTCCCGCCCACGTCGGCAACCCGCCCCTGGATCGACTGGGTCACCCCGAGGCGGCCCTGCGCGGCGGCCTCGGCCAGCCGGCCGGCCGGGATACCCGGGCCCTCGTCCCGGATCGACACGGTCACCGTCGCCCCCTCGTCCTCGATCAACACCCAGGCCCGCCCACCGGCGTGCCGCCCCACGTTGTCCAGGGCCGCGCCGGTCGCGGCGGCCAGCTCACCGGCCACCCGCCGAGGCAGCGGCACCGGGGTGGCCGGCGCGGAGAGCGCCACCGCCGTCGAGGCGTACCGGCTGAGCAGGCTCCGCAGGTCCACCGCCGCGACCTCGACGCCGTCGGCGAGCGCGGCGGCCGGGTCGGCGCCGACGATCAGCGCCCGCAACGCGGCCTCCTGCTCCCCCGCCAGCCGGGCCAGTTCGCCGGCCTCGCCCGGCAGGTCCGCGCCCCGCCGCTGGACCAGCGCCAGCACCTGGAGTACCGAGTCGTGGATGTCCCGGGCCAGCCTCTCCCGCTCCCGGGTGGCGGCCTCCAACTCGACAGCGCGTTGCATCCGTTCCTCGGCGTCCGCCGCGAGCCGTGCCACGTGCCCCACCACCACCCCGGCGAGCAGCATCAGGATCACCCCGGTGAACGAGGACTGGCTGACCCGCTCCCGGGTGGCCAGGTCCGCACCGGCCACCAGCAACGCGGCGATCGTGCCCCGCCGACGCCCGCCGGAGACGGCCCAGGCCAGCACCGGGCCGGCCATCCAGGCGACACCCATGGTGGGTACGCCGCCGCCGAGCGCCGCCCGACCGACCACCCACGGGGTGGCCGACACGACGGCCAGTACCACGCCGAGGTCGGCCAGCAGCAGTGGCCAGCGCCGCCAGGCGGGCCGGGCGTACCCGACCGCGGTCACCCCGGTCCACGCCGCCATCAGCAGGATCAGGGCACCGACGGCGTACGGGTGGGCGTACCGGTCGACGTCGCGCACCGCGAGCAGGCAGACGTACGCCAGGGACGCCATCCGGAACACGGTGAGCGCACGCCACAGGGGCACCTCGAATCCACCCGGCGGCGACGGCATGGCGGTCAGGATGCCACAACCGGACCAGCCGCCCGGCGAGCAGCGAGTGCGGTTCGGGAAACCCTGACGTACGGTGGAAATGCCGCGAAGTACTCCGAGATCCGCCGCCGGGACGGGCCCATGACCAACGCAGATCCGCACGCACCGCGTACGGTTGTGCCCATCGAACCTGCCCTCCTGATCGCTGACGCCTTTGACCAGGCCCAGGTGACCGACATTCGACACTCGGTCACCTCCTGCGCGCATGCCTGCGGGCTGACCGGTCAACGGCTGGACGACTTCGTGCTCGCGATCAACGAGTTGATCACCAACGCGGTCCGGCACGGTGGCGGGCGCGGCTGGTTGCGACTCTGGCACGAGGCGGACGCGCTGGTCTGCGAGGTGGCCGACCACGGGCACGGGATCAGCCCGCAGCGGCTGGGCGACCGTAGTCGGCCGGCCCCGGACACCGCCGGTGGCTGGGGTCTGTGGCTGGCCCGCGAGCTGACCGACGCCATGGAGGTGGTCACCGGCACCGCCGGCACCACCGTCCGGGTCACCACGGGTCTGGTCAGCCCCGACCGCACCACGTACTGACCCCCGCGCCGCCGCGCGGCTCAGCCGAAGAGCGCGGAGACGGACTCCCCGTTGTGGATCCGACGCATGGCCTCGGCCAGGGCGGGCGCCACCGACAGGACCTGCAACTCCGGCACCCGCTTGGCGGCCGGAATGGGCACCGTGTTGGTGCAGACGATCTCCAGGACGCCGTCCTGCTCGCTGAGCCGACGCAGGGCGTCGTCGGAGAAGAGGCCGTGCGTGCACGCGAGCCGGATCGACCGGACCTTCAGGCCCCGCAGATGCTCCATCAACTCGATCACCGTGCTGCCCTTGGCGATCTCGTCGTCCAGCACGATCACGTCCCGGTCGGCCACCTCGCCGATCACCGCACTGATCTTGACCAGGTCGTCGCTGAACCGCTGCTTCGCCCCGGCCGCGACCGGCGTGCCGAGCAGCCGGGCGAAGGCCGCCGCCTCTTTGGCGTTGCCCAGGTCCGGTGAGACCACCACGGTGTTGCTCAGGTCGTAGCGCTGGAAGTGGGTGGCCAACTCGCGCAGCGCGTGCAGGTGATCAACGGGCACGCTGAAGAAACCGTGCACCTGCGGCGAGTGCAGGGTCATCGCGAGCACCCGGTCCGCCCCGGCCGACGTGAGCAGATCGGCGACCAGCCGGGCGCCGATCGAGATCCGCGGCGCGTCCTTCTTGTCCGACCGGGCGTACGCGTAGTGCGGCAGGACCACGGTGATCCGGCCGGCGGAGGCACCCCGCGCCGCGTCGATCATCAGCAGCAACTCGACCAGGTTCTCCTGCACCGGCGGCACCAGCGGCTGGATCAGGAAGACGTCCCGCTCGCGGCAGTTGGCCTGCAACTGCACTTCCAGGCAGTCGTTCGCGAACCGGGAGACCCGCACCGGATGCAGCGGCACCCCCAGGTGGGCGCAGATCTCGGCAGCCAGGTCGGGATGGGCGGTTCCACTGAAAACGGCGATGTCGCGCACGTTCGCACATCGTAGGCGACGCGGAGCGCGGCGGACCGCAGCGGGCCGAGACCGGACGTGACGCAGCTCGCACCATGCCGTCGGTCCGGGTACGGTGCTGCGGTGACCCCCCAGTACGTCGCCGCCATCGACCAGGGCACCACCTCCTCCCGGTGCATCGTCTTCGACCAGGCCGGGGAGATCGTCGCCGTGGCCCAGCGCGAACACCGGCAGATCTTCCCCCGGCCCGGCTGGGTGGAGCACGACGCCGAGGAGATCTGGGACAACGTCCAGCAGGTCGTCTCCGAGGCACTGCGTGCCGCCGGCACCGACGCGACCGGCCTGGCTGCCGTCGGCATCACCAACCAGCGGGAGACCACCGTCGTCTGGGACCGCTCCACCGGCCGACCGGTGGCCAACGCCATCGTCTGGCAGGACACCCGCACCGGGCCGCTGCTGCGCGAGCTGGCCTCGGCGTACGACGAGGAGCGTTTCCGGACCCGCACCGGCCTGCCGCCGGCCACCTACTTCGCCGGGCCGAAGCTGCGCTGGCTGCTGGACGAGGTCGACGGTCTGCGCGAGCGCGCCGAACGCGGCGAGGTCCTCTTCGGCACCATGGACAGCTGGCTGATCTGGAAGCTGACCGGCGAACACGTCACCGACGTGACGAACGCCAGCCGGACGATGCTGATGGACCTCGCCACCCTCGACTGGGCGCCGGACCTCCTGGACGCGATGGGCGTCCCGGCGGCGATGCTGCCCGAGATCCGCTGCTCCGCCGAGGTGTACGGCCACGCCACCGGCGTGCTCGCCGGTGTGCCGGTGGCCAGCGCGCTCGGCGACCAGCAGGCCGCGCTGTTCGGGCAGACCTGCTTCCAGCCGGGCGAGGCGAAGTGCACCTACGGCACCGGCAGCTTCCTGCTGCTCAACACGGGGGCCAGCCCGGTCCCATCGACGCACGGCCTGCTCACCACGGTCGCCTACCGGATCAAGGACCAACCACCGGCGTACGCCCTGGAGGGCGCCATCGCGGTCACCGGCTCGCTGGTGCAGTGGCTCCGCGACAACCTCGGGCTGATCTCCACCGCCGCCGAGGTGGAGGACCTGGCCCGCACCGTGGACGACAACGGCGGTTGCTACGTGGTGCCGGCGTTCTCCGGGCTGTTCGCCCCGCACTGGCGCAGCGACGCCCGTGGCGTGATCGCCGGTCTGACCGGCTACATCACCAAGGGGCACCTGGCACGGGCCGTGTTGGAGGCGTCGGCGTGGCAGACCCGCGAGGTGGTCGACGCGATGAACGCCGACTCCGACGTGGCTCTGCGTCGGCTCCGGGTGGACGGCGGGATGACCGCCAACGAGTTGCTCATGCAGTTCCTCGCCGACGTCCTCGACGTGCCGGTGGTCCGGTCCCGGATCACCGAGACCACCTGCCTGGGTGCCGCGTACGCGGCCGGTCTGGCGGTCGGCTTCTGGCCCGACCTGGCCACGCTGCGGGCGCAGTGGCGCTCCGACGCGCAGTGGGAGTCGACGATGACGCCGAAGCTGCGCGAGCAGGAGCTGCGCCAGTGGCGCAAGGCCGTGCAGCGCACCCTCGACTGGGTGGAGTGATCCCGGCCCGGGGTTCACTCCCAGCGGTTGCCGGTGAGCCTCTCGTAGACGTCGACGTAGCGGGCTCGGGTCGCCTCGATGACCTCGTCCGGCACGTCCGGGGCCGGGGGCTGCTTGTCCCAGCCGCTGCCGGTGGCCCAGTCCCGCACGTACTGCTTATCGTAGGAGAACTGCACCCGGCCCGGCTGGTACGACTCGGCCGGCCAGAACCGCGACGAGTCGGAGGTGAGCAGCTCGTCGGCGAGGACCAGGGTTCCGTCCGGCGCCCAGCCCAGCTCGATCTTGGTGTCGGCGATCAGGATGCCCCGGTCGGCGGCCAACTCGGCACCGCGCCGGTAGATGTCGAGGGTGATCTGCCGCAGTCGCTCGGCGGTGGCCTCGCCCACCTTGGCCACCACGTCGTCGTACGTGATCGGCTCGTCGTGCTCACCCGCCGGTGCCTTGCTCGACGGCGTGAAGATCGGCTCGGGCAGGATGGACGCCTCGGCGAGCCCGCGCGGCAGACGTACGCCGGAGACCGCGCCGGTCCGCTCGTACTCCCGCAGACCGCCGCCGGTGAGGTAGCCGCGAGCGACGCACTCGACCGGGACCATGTCCAACCGTCGACAGCGGATCGCCCGTCCGGCGAACTCGGCGGGCACGTCAGTGGTCGAGATGACGTGGTTCGGCACCAGGTCGGCGAGCTGCTCGAACCACCAGAGCGACAGCGCGGTGAGCAGGCGACCCTTGTCCGGGATCGGCGTCGGCAGCGGCACGTCGTAGATCGAGATGCGGTCCGAGGCCACCAGGATCAGGTCGTCACCGTCGGCGTAGACGTCCCGGACCTTGCCCGAGTGCAGAAGTTCCACGCGCCCTAGTACACCACGCGGCGTCGGTCAGCCCGATTCCACCACCCGCGCCACGGGGTGACCGGACGGACGTTGACACCTTCGTGCGCTGCCTGCGTGAATGGTCCGACCGCTGCCCTCGCAGGTCCAGGAGACCCCCGTGCCCGTTGTTCGCCCCCCGATCGACCGCCTCGGCGCCGACCCGGGCCGACGCCGACTGCTCACCGCGCTGCTCCGCGCTCCCCTGCTCGCCTCCGGTGGGCTGGCCGGGTGCAGCGACGGCACCACCACCTCGGCCGAGGACGGGCCGGTCGAGCTGTCGGTCTTCTGGTGGGGCAACGCCAAGCGGGCCGAGATCACCGAGAAGGCGCTGCGGCTCTACTCGGAGCGCAACCCCCGGGTCACCTTCCGGGTGACCTGGCAGGGGGTCGACGGCTACTACGACCGTCTGGCCACCCAGGCGGCGGGTGGGAACGTTCCGGACCTGATCCAGATCGACGACGCGATGCTGACCGAGTACGCCCGACGCCAGATCATCCTCGACCTCACCGACCGGGTCGCCGACAACCACCTGGACCTGCGGGGTCTGCCGGAGGGGCTGATCCGCTACGGCACGGTCGAGGGCCGGACGATGGCGGTGGCCGGCGGGCAGACCCACATGGGCGTGGTCTTCAACCGGGACCTGCTGCGGGAGTTGCGGGTGCCGGAGCCACGCGGCGGGATGACCTGGCCCGAGTACTTCTCCTGGGCGGGGCAGGTCACCGACGCCAGTGACGGCCAGGTGGCCGGCACCATGGACGCGTCCGGCGACTACCGGGCGCTGTGGCTCTGGCTGCGGTCGCAGGGCGGTGAGTTCTACCGGGGCAACCAGATCGGTTTCGGCGCGGACGAGCTGATCTCGTGGTTCGAGCTGTGGCAGCGGGCTCGCACCAAACGGGCCACCCCGGGCGGGGCGCTCGTCGAGCAGGCGGACAGCGGAGAGCCGGGCCGGCAGCCGGTGGTCACCGGGTTGACCGCCGCGTCCTTCGCCTGGTCCCACCAGCTGCCCGAGCTGCAGCGACTCACCGACGCCGAGCTGGGGCTGACCGGCCTGCCGGGGGCACCCGGCGCGCAGTGGGCGCGGGCGTCGATGTACTGGGCCGCCTTCCGCGGCACCCGCCACCCGGACGCCGTCGTCGACGTGATCAATTTCCTGACCACCAACGGCGAGGCCGGCACCGTGCTGGGCCACGAGCGTGGGCTGAACGCCAGCCTCGCCGTACGCAGTTACGCCGAGGGCAGCATCACCGACCCGGCCCAGCGACGGGCCGCCGAGTTCGGTGCCAGCATCGCCGACCTGCTCGGGCCCGCGCCGGCGCCACCACCGCAGGGGCATGCCAAGGTGCGTACCCTGCTGGTCACCGCCGCCGAGCGCATCCGCGTCAGACGAGACGGCACCCGGGAGGCGACCGCGCGTTTCCTGTCCGGGGCCATCGCGGCCCTCGCGGTATGACGCCCGCCCGCCGGGCTGAGCCCGGCGTCGCCTGAGGCGCCGGTCAGCGGGGCGGACCGCCCCGGCGGTTGCGCATGAGACGCAGCACCAGGAACACGACGATCGCGATCACCACCAGGCAGCAGAGCAGCGGGAGGATCCCGAAGCCGCTGCGGCCGCGCCGACGGGCGGCCTCCACCACCAGTTCGCCGGTGCCCGTGGACGCCCAAGCCGCGACGGGCACGAAGACCGCCAGCACGGCCCCACCGAGGACCGCGCTGAGCCGGCCCCACCACCTACCGAATGAAGACATGTGCCCATCCTCGCCGAAGGGCGCAACCTCGGCACGTCGGTCCACGCCGAATCACGGGACCGAGATCGCGGGCAACGTCTCCGCAACGCCGCGGCAACGATGATGATCTTTACACGAATCTCCAGAGGTGATCGGATCTCATCCATGGTCAACTCTGTGAACAGTGCGCGGATCTCTCGCACCCGAAGATCTGCGGCGGCAGCGGTAGGCGTCACCCTCGTCGCCGCTCTCCTCACCCCGACGGCGGCGCACGGCGCCCCACCGCCACCGGCGACACCCGCCGCCACCGGCACCGCGCACCGCGCACCTGTCACGGTCACGCTGATCACCGGCGACCGGGTGACGGTGACCCCGGGCGTCAACGGCGCGACCCCCTCGGTGGACGTCACACGCCCGCCCGGTGCCACCGGCGCCGTGCGGGTCGCCACCGAGGGCGGGGACACCTACGTGTATCCCGACGAGGCGATGCCCTACCTCGCGACCGGCCGACTCGACAAGCAACTCTTCGACGTCACCCAACTGATCGCCCAGGGCTTCGACGACGCGCGGGCCGCCGAACTGCCCCTGATCGTCACCCGCGCCGCGGGCTCGACCACCCGCCGGACCAGCGCCACGCTGCCGGGCGCGCAGACCACGCTGGAGCTTCCCTCGGTCCGCGGCGAGGCGATCCGCACCCGCCGGGCGCAGGCGACCGACTTCTGGTCGGCCCTCACCGACGGTGGACAGTCGACGGCCGACCGCCGCGCCGCCACCTGGGCCCCCTCCTTCACGGCGGGCATCGCGAGGGTGTGGCTCGACGGCAAGGCGAAGGCCGCCCTCGCCGACACCACCGCGCAGGTCGGCGCACCGGCCGCCTGGGCGGCCGGCGGCACCGGCAGCGGGGTACGGGTCGCCGTCCTGGACACCGGCGTGGACACCACCCACCCGGACCTCGTGGACCAGGTGGTGGCGTCCCGCAGCTTCATCCCCGGCCAGGACGTGATCGACCGCAACGGGCACGGCACCCACACCGCCTCCACCGTCGCCGGAACCGGCGCCGCCTCGGACGGCAGGGAACGCGGCGTCGCCCCCGATGCCGACCTGGTGGTGGGCAAGGTCCTCGACGAGAACGGAAGCGGCTCGATCTCGGGGATCATCGCGGGCATGGAGTGGGCGGCGCGGACCGAACGCGCCAAGGTGATCAACATGAGCCTGGGCGTCAGCGCCTGGCACACGCAGGACGACCCGCTGAGCCAGGCCGTGAACCAGCTGACCGCCGAGACGGGCGCGCTCTTCGTCGTCTCCGCCGGCAACAGCGGCCCCGACCCGTACACCCTCGGTGCGCCGGGGACCGCGGACGCCGCGCTCACCATCGGCGCGGTGGACACCTCGGACCACCTGGCCGACTTCTCCAGCGTCGGGCCGCGCGCCAACGACGAGGCACTCAAGCCCGACATGACCGCCCCCGGTGTGGACGTGCTGGCGGCGCGCTCGCAGCACATCCCGTGGGGTGAGGGCTACTACCGGCTGGACAGTGGCACCTCGATGGCCGCGCCGCACGTCGCCGGGGCGGCGGCCCTGCTGGTGCAGAAGCACCCGACCTGGAGCGCGCGGCAGATCAAGGACGCGCTGATGAGCACCAGCGTCCGTACGCCCGACTACACCGCCTACCAGGCCGGGAGTGGTCGACTGAACGTGGCCGCCGCCTACCACCAGGACCAGGTCGTCGCGACCGGCTCGGTGGACGCCGGGCTCGTCCGGTGGGCTCCCGGCAGTTCACCGCAGCCGATCACCCGGAAGATCACCTACACCAACACCACGGCCGCCCCGGTCACCCTGGCTCTCGCCGTGGAGCACGGGGCCTCCTCCGCCTCGACGTTCACGGCGGCGGCCGACAGCGTCACGGTGCCGGCTCACGGCACCTCCACCGTCGACGTCGTGGTGGACCCGGAGGGTCTTGCGCCGGGCCGGTACTCCGCCCAGGTCACGGCCCGCTCCCCGACCGGGGAGGTGCACACGGCCGTCGGGGTCGCCGTCGAGTCCAAGAAGTACGACCTCACCATCCACCTGAAGGACCGCGCCGGTCGACCCGTGAGCGGTGAGGTCGAGGTCGTCAACGCCGAGACGGGCCGCACGTTCATGTGGGTTCCGGACGGAAAGCTCACCAGTCGCCTGGCCCCCGGCTCCTACACCGTCGTCGCCACGCCGGACGTGGAGGGCGTGAACGGGCCCAGTTCCCTGGGCCTCGCGATGCTGACCGCCCCCGAGGTCGACCTGACGACCGACCGGGTCGTGGAACTCGACGCCGCCCGGGCCCGTCAGGTGAAGGTGGCGACACCGCAGCCGACCGCCGTCGTCGACACCAGGATCGACGTCTACCGCTCCTTCACCTCCGCCGAGCCGACGCCGACGGACTGGAGCGCCCTGAAGGAGACCTTCTGGCCCGGTGCCACCTACGACAGCCTGTGGGCGCTCCCGACCAAGGGCAAGGTCAAGAAGGGCAGCTTCGTCCTGACCACCCGGATCCGCGCCGCACAGACGCCGCTGGCGATCAGCTACGAGGGCCGCGGCATCGGCGCCCCCCTCGTGCAGCCCGGCTCGTCCGCACTGCCCGACGGCACATCACGCCTGGACGCCGTCTTCGCGGGCGTCGGCGCTACTGCCGACTACGCCGGTGTGCCCGCCCGGGGCAGGGCCGTCGTCGTACGCGCCACCGACTCGGTGACCCCCACCGACCAGGCAGCGGCGGCGCACGCCGCCGGTGCGGCGATGCTCCTCGTCGTCAACGACCGGGCCGGTCGCCGGAGCGACTGGTACGGCAACCCGGACGGCGTGACGATCGGGCAGATCCCGGTCGCCTCGGTGACCACGGACCAGGGCGAGGCGTTGATCCAGAAGATCACCGCCGACCGCAGACCGGTACGGCTGGCCGTCGTGGCCCACCCGTCGGCGAGGTACCTGTACGACCTGGTCGACTACCACCGTGGCGGCGTACCCGCGGACCCCTCCGCCAAGACCGCTCCCCGCGACCTCGCCCGGATCGATCTCACCTTCTCCCCTCCCCCGGGGAAGCAGTCCAGCGAGAGCCGGGTGGACTTCCCGCCGTACGAGTACGGGGCGGCACGATCGTTCCCGTTCCAGCCGGTGGTCCCGGGGCCGCGTACCGACTGGGTGTCCGCCGGTGACGGTGTGAAGTGGATGCAGTACGCCGACGTCGCCGACTGGGCACGGTCCAACACGGAGGCGATCGCCTACCGGCCGGGCAGTGTGCAGAAGGACCGCTGGTTCGGCCCCATCACCCGGCCCCGCATGCTCAGCACCGAGATCCCGTTCCGGGGCGAGACCGCCATGAGCGCCTACCTCCAGGGGTTCGGCGATGCGGGGGCCGCGCACAGCGGCGGGGCCAGCATGTCGCAGATCGCCACGTTCTATCAGGGTGATAAGCAACTGACCCGATTCGACGGCTGGCCGGAGATCGGAGCGGGTGATCTGTCGCCGGAGAAACTGCCGTACCGGCTGGTCGTCGAGACCACCGGCAAGCCGGAGTTCAGCCCGTACTCGACCGCCACGCACACCGAGTGGCGTTTCCTCTCCGGCGGCGGCACGGAGGTGCAGGCCATCCCGCTGGTGCAACTGGACTACGGGACGGACGTGGACCTCGCGGGCCGGGCGAAGCGCGGCAGCGAGTTCTCGATCACGCCGGTGGTGGTGGGCAGCACCGCGGCCCGCGACGGGGTGTCCTCGCTGCGGCTGGACGTCTCCTACGACGACGGGAAGACCTGGCAGCGGCAGACCCCGAAGGAGAAGGACGGCACCTGGCGGGTGTCGGTGCACGCGCCGCACCGGGCCGAGTTCGTGTCGATCCGGGTGACCGCCGAACAGCGCAACGGTGGCGGCGTCACCCAGACCGTCACGCGGGCCTTCGGCCTTCGGTAGGACGCGCGGGGCCGGTGCCGAGCGGCACCGGCCCCGTCGCGGGTCTGCGTGGCACGCCGACACCAGAAAGCCCGACCCCCCACGAGTGGGGATCGGGCTTTCGTCAGTTGTAGCGGGGACAGGATTTGAACCTGCGACCTCTGGGTTATGAGCCCAGCGAGCTACCGAGCTGCTCCACCCCGCGTCGGCCCGTAAAGCCTAACCCATCCGCGTCGGCGATGATCAGCGGGGTCACCGACCGTTGCCGACGCACCGCCCGGAACGGTGAAAGCCCGCCCCCGGCGAACCGGAGACGGGCTTTCGTTCGTAGCGGGGACAGGATTTGAACCTGCGACCTCTGGGTTATGAGCCCAGCGAGCTACCGAGCTGCTCCACCCCGCGTCGGCTCGATAACCGTAGCGCACCACCCCCGGGCCCCGCAAAACGACGTTCGAATCCGGCGAGGCAGCCTCCCGACCGCACCGACGTCAGCCGAGCCAGGCCCGGATGGCGGCGACCGCGCGGCGACTGTCCGCGTCGACCTGGGCCCGCTGGCTGGAGGTGTTCTCCCAACCCTGCTCCCAGAGAATCGTCACCACGTCGCCGATCCGGATCGCCCGGACCAGCCGCACGTCCTCCACGCCGGTCGGATCGCCGTTCACGTCCTGACCCGGGCTGCGCACCTCGAAAAGCACCGACTCGTCGCCGTACCCGCTGTCGGCGAGCAGCCGCTGCGTGCTCCGCGACGGCGGATCGCCGCCCGGCCGCTTCTGCACCGGGCAGTCGCGCACCGCCTGCCGCAACTCCTTGAGCACGTCGTCGGCGCGCCCGGACCGGTAGATCGTGATGGAGTGCGCGTAGGTGCCGTCCGGGACGTACCCCTCACCCGGGTTCTGCGGCAGCTTGTAGATCAGCAGCCGGGTCCGGCGCTGCACCACCGTCTCGCTGGGGATGCGCGCGCCGCACAGGCCCGGCAGCGCGTCCAGGTCCCGGAACTCCGGCGCGATGCCGGTCCGGTTGGCCGGCGCGAGCGCGAAGAACGCCCGATCCGGGATGCTGGTCGGCGAACGCGGTGGCGCCGCGCTGGTGACCCGCGGCGACGCCGGTGTCGTGCCCGGGGAGCGGCCCGCCGTCGTGGGCGGGGTCGGCGGCGACGGCGACACGGCTGTCGCATCCGGCGTCGGTGACACCGGCGGCGACGGGAACGTCGGCGTGCCGGCCGGCGGGGGCACGGGCTTCGGCGACGGAACGGCGACCACCTGACCACCGATCATCACGCCCCCCACCACCAACGCCACGGCCACCGCGCCACCGGCCGCACGGAGACGGGCCCGACGGTCGGCCTGGTGCCGGAGCACGTCGGGGACGACCAGCTCACGGGTGTCCGCGTCGGTGGCGAGGGACCGATACATCTCAGACAGTTCACGCGACATCGCTGGCCTCCAGTTCCACGACGGCGAGATCGGGCAACAACGCGGCGAGCCGGGAACGGCCCCGGGAGAGCCAGGACTTCACCGTGCCGACGGGTACGCCCACCTCGCGGGCGATCTCGTCGACCGGCATGTCGAACAGGTAGTGCAGAGCCAACGCCTGCCGGTGGGTCGCCGGAACCTGACGCAGGGCCTGGACCAGCAGCACGCTGTCCTCGGTGGGCGGGGGGACCGCCTGCGGGGGTCCGGCCATCCGCAGCGCGCCGCGCAGGGTACGCAGCCGCCGCCAGCGGTCGGTCGCCAACCGGGCCACCACCAGTCGCAGCCACGCCTCCGGCGCCGGATGCTCGGACAGCCGCCCCCACTGCCGCCAGGCCCGGGTGTACGCCTCCTGCACCAGATCCTGCGCCTCGTTGTGGTCACCGGCGACCGCGTAGCCGTACCGCATCATCCGCCGCGCGGTGCCGCGGTAGAAGTCGTCGAAACTCTGCGCATCCCTCACGGCTGCTCCCCCTCGTCCCCACCCCGTTGCAAATGAGGACGGCGGACCGGTGTCCCAGGTTGCGGGCTGCGGCCACCTGTCGGCGAGGCGACAAACGGGTGCATCTCCGGACACGGCGAAGCCCCCGCCGTCCGGACCGATGCGGTCCGACGACGGGGGCTCCGATCCGCCTCCCGGCGGGTGGGTCAGCCTCCGGCGCTCGGGCTGGTACTCGGTGGCGGGGCGCCACCGGTGCCGGCGGCCTGCTGCGCCTGCTGGAACGCCGTCAGCGCCTCGTCCAACGTCTTGAGCGCGCGCCCGTACCGCTCGAAGTCGCCGGACGCCTGCGCGGCCCGCACCTCGGTGATCGCGGTCTGCACCCGGTCCGCGGCGGCGGCCAGGTCACCGGTCGGCGGCGGGGTGCCGGCGCTCGGTGTGGGCGTCGGCGTCGGCGTGGCGGTCCCGGTGGGCGTGGGCGTCGGCGTCGGGCTCGTCGGGTTGCCGCCCGGGGGCGGTGGCGGCGGCGCGCCCTGCCCGGCCTTCTTGCCCTGCTCGACCAACTGCTTGATGCCGTCGTTGATGTTGTCGGCGAGCGCCACGAAGGAGCCACCGTCACCGTAGGAGAGCAGCACCTTCTGCAACAGCGGGTACGCGTCCTGCTGGTTGCTCTTCACGTAGACCGGCTCGACGTAGAGCATGCCGTCGGCGAAGGGCAGCGAGAGCAGGTTGCCGTACTGCACCTGCGCCTGGTTGCTGGAGAGCAGGTTGAGCTGCTGACGGATGTTCGCGTTGTTGGTCATCTGCTGGTGCACCTGCACCGGGCCGGAGATCCGGGTCTGGTCCGGCAACTCCAGCACCTCCAACCGAGGCTTCCCGTCGACGTACGACCCGGAGATCAGCGCGGCGAGGTTCTGCCGGCCGTTCGGGGTGACCGCCGAGGTGAGCTGGAACCGAGGGCTCTCCTGCCCCGGGAACTGGGTGAACAGGTAGTACGGGGGCTGCTTCTGACCGCTGTCCGGGGCGTCCGGCACGTTGGGCACCTGCCAGAAGTCCTGCGCCGAGTAGAAGTCGCCCGGGTTGGTCACGTGGAACTTGGTGAGCAGGTTGCGCTGCACCTTGAACATGTCCGCCGGGTAGCGGAAGTGCTCGTTCAGCTCCACCGGGATGTCCGCCTTCGGCTTGACCAGGTCACCACCGAACGCCTTGTTCCACGCCTTGAGCACCGGGTCGGCGTCGTCGTACTCGTAGAGGGTCACCGTGCCGTCGTACGCGTCGACGGTCGCCTTCACCGAGTTACGCATGTAGTTCACGTTCTCCCGGGCCAGCTGGAACGTGCCCCGGTTGGTCAGCTCGTCGGTCGTCTCGGTCTGCAGGTTGACCCGCTCGGCGTACGGGTAGCTGGCCGCCGTGGTGTAACCGTCGACGATCCACTGCACCCGACCGTCCACCACCGCCGGGTACGGGTCGCCGTCCAGGGTGAGGAACGGCGCGACCTTCTCCACCCGGTCCCGCGGGTTACGCACGTAGAGCAGCTTGGAGTCGTCGTTGACCGCCTCGGAGAGGAGGAAGTTCGACTCCTGCTCCTTGATGGCGTACAGCAGGCGCCGGGCGAAGGAGCCGATCTCCACGCCGCCCTCGCCGGTGTAGGTGTAGGACTCGCCGCCACCCTCACCGACCGGCCTGTCGAACTCGGCCTTCTTGTTCGGGTCGGCCTGCCCGACGATCGCGTAGTCGTCCGCCGCCATCCGCTCGCCGTAGTAGATCCGCGGCTGCTTGGCCGGGATCTGCTCGGTCTGCGAGGAGCACGCCTCCTGCGTCTTCTCGCCGAGGAAGCCGGAGACGAAGAACGGCTGCCCGCCACAGACCACCTGGTTGGCCGGGGCGGCCACCAGCCCGTACCCGTGGGTGTAGACGGTGTGCCTGTTGATCCAGGTGTTCTGCTGGTCGGTCAGCTCGCCGTAGTTGATCTCCCGGACGCCGACCACGTAGTCGGAGACCTTGCCGTTCACCCCGTACCTGTCGATGTCCAGCTTCGGGCCGAAGTCGTAGAAGCCACGCACCTGCTGGAGCTGGGTGTACGTCTCGCTGACCAACTGCGGGTCGAGCAGCCGCACGTTCGGCACCACCGAGGTGTCGGTGGCCAGGCTCGCCGGTGGGGTGAGGTTGTTCGCCGCGTACGGGGTCGTCTCGGTGACCCCCAGCCCGAACGCCGCCCGCGTCGCGTCGATGCTGCGCTGGATGTACGGCGCTTCCTTGTCCTTCGCGCTCGGCTTGACCTCGAAGGTCTGCACCGCCCAGGGATAGATGCCGCCGATGGCCACCGCGGAGACGCCGAGCAGCGCCAGCGAGATGCCCGGCCAGACCAGGTTCCGCATCCAGGCGTTGGAGAAGACGATGATCGCGATCGCCACCACGATCGAGATGTAGGCCAGGATCTCCTTCGCCGGCAGCAGCGCGTTGACGTCGGCGTAACCGGCGCCGTACAGCTTGACGCCCTCGTTGTACTCCAGCAGCATCGCCCGCCGGTCCAGCACGTACGCGACGGCCTTCAACAGCACGAAGATCGCGACCAGACTGCTCAGGTGCGCGCGGGCCGCGTTGCTCATCCGGTCCCCGACGCCCTGCAGGCGGACTCCGCCGAAGAGGTAGTGCACCGCCAGCGCGCCGATCACCGCCAGCACCACAGCGGTGAAGGCGACCCCGAGCAGGTAACGCCAGAACGGCAACTGGAAGACGTAGAAGCCGATGTCCACCCCGAACTCCGGGTCCTTGATCCCGAAGTCACCGCCGTTGCGGAAAAGCATCCACTGGGTCCACCGGTTCTGCGCGGACAGTCCGGCGAAGAGCCCGACCACCGCGGCGGTCAGCGCGATCCAGGTGCCGAGTCGCGGGGTGAGCACCATCCGGTAGCGCTCCAGGGTGGCCTGCTCCACCGAGTGCGGACGCAGCCGCGGACGCAACCGGTGGGCCAGCCACAGGTTGCCGCCGACGATCACCGCCATGCCGAGGCCGACGGCGAGGAACAGCACCAGCCGGGTCAGCAGGACCCCGGTGAAGACCTCGGTGTAACGGACCTCGTCGAACCAGAGCCAGTCGGTCCACGCCTGGACACCCCACCCGAGCAGGGTGAAGAGCACGAAAACCCCGACCAGGACAGCGATGGTGACGCGCCCGCGCCGGCTCATCCTCGGGAGGGGGCTGCTGCTACGCATGACCACTGTTGGCTCCGCACGCTCGATGTGATCGGCTCCGACCAGGCACCCAGAGTACGGGGTGATCCTGAACGTGTCGGGGCGCGGTCACATCGGTCAGCATCGGGTCGGCTGACCGCCCCCGCGCAACGTCTCCAGGGCGGTCAATGCCTCGTCCAACGAACCCACCCGCAACAGGGGCAGATCCGGCTGCGGATTGCGGACCGCCTCGGCGCAGTTGTCCGCCGGAACCAGGAACACCTTCGCCCCGGCACGCTTCGCGCCGACGAGTTTCTGGGCGATCCCGCCGATCGGGCCGACCGCGCCCTCGTCGTCGATGGTGCCGGTGCCGGCGATGACCTGACCCCCGGTGAGATCCGCCGGGGTCAGCTTGTCCACGATCCCCAGCGCGAACATCAGGCCGGCGCTCGGCCCACCGATGTCCTCCAGGTCGATGCCGAGCGTGAACGGGTGCGGCTGCTGCTGGTCGATCTCGACGCCGATCCGGGGACGGCCGTCCTGCTCCCGACTCGTCACCGACACGGTGGCCGGCACGCCGTCGCGGGTGTAACCGATCGTCAACGCCGTGCCGACGGGCTTGGCCCGGACCAGCTCGGTGACCTTCGTGGCCACCGGCACCGGCTGACCGTCGACCGAAGTGATCACGTCGCCGGCCTTGAGCGCGCCGGCGGCGGGGCCGTCCCCGGACACCGTCTTGACGACCACCTGCACCGGGAAGCCCAGCTCCCGCAGCGCGGCGGTCTCCGCGCTGGTCTGCGACGCCTTGAAATCCTCGGCGTTACGCTGCTCGACCTGCTCCGTCGACTCCCCGGGCGGGTAGACCAGCTCCCGTGGCACCACCGCCTCGTCGTCGGAGAACCAACCCGCGATCGCGCCCCGCAGCCGGACCGTGGGCTGCACACCCACCGTGGTCAGCCGCAGTTGCCCGGCGGAGGTCGAGGTCTCCCGCCCGGTGACCTGGATGACCTCCTTGCCGTCGGCTGTGCCGAGGGTGTTGACCGTCGGGCCCGGCCCGAGCACCACGTACGGGATCGGAACCCGGAGCACCCCGATGCTCAGCAGGGCGGTGAACAGGGCACCGAGCAGGACCGTCAGGCCACGACGTCTCATGCCGCAGAGCGTACCGACCGGTCGGGTGCCGCCCGCCGGATGCGCCACGCGACTTCGCCCTCAGCGCAACGCCAGCGGCGGCTACCTGGGGCGCGGCCCGCGTACCGTAGACGTCGTGCCTGATATTCCGTTCGGTTTCGCGCTCCCGGGTGGGCAACCACCAGACCCCAACGATCCCGCGCAGATGCAGCAGTTCATGTCGCAGTTGCAGCACCTGCTCTCCGCGCCGGGCAGCGGGCCGGTCAACTGGGACCTGGCCCGGCAGGTAGCAGCCAGCCAGCTCGCGGCCGCCGGCGACCCGGCGGTGTCACCGTATGAGCGCAACGCGGTCGAGGAGGCGCTGCGCCTGGCCGACCTGTGGTTGGAGCCGGCTTCGGCGTGGCCGTCGGGCATCCAGTCCCCGGTCGCCTGGAACCGCAATGAGTGGATCTTCAAGACGTTGGACGTGTGGCGCAAGCTCTGCGACCCGGTCGCCAGCCGGATGGTCGGCGCGATGGGCGACCTGGTGCCGCCGGAGGCCCGCGCCCAACTCGGTCCGATGCAGTCGATGGTCGCCACCCTCGGTGGCGCCCTCTTCGGCGGCCAACTGGGCCAGGCCCTCGGTTCGCTCGCCGCGGAGGTGCTCTCCGCCGGCGACATCGGGCTGCCGCTCGGCCCGGCCGGCACGGCCGCGCTGATCCCGGCCAACATCCGGGCGTACGGCGAGGGCCTGGAGCTTCCCGAGGACGAGGTCCGCCTCTACGTGGCCCTGCGTGAGGCCGCCCACCAGCGGTTGTTCCAGCACGTCCCGTGGCTGCGCGGGCACGTGCTCAGCGCAGTCGAGATGTACGCCTCGGGCATCCGGGTCAACCGGGAGGCGATCGAGGAGGCGATGGGCCGGGTCGACCCGACCGACCCGGAGTCGATGCAGGCGATCGCGCTGGAGGGGATCTTCACCCCGGAGGACAGCCCCGCCCAGAAGGCGTCGCTGGCCCGACTGGAGACCGCGCTCGCCCTGGTCGAGGGCTGGGTGTGCCACGTCGTGGACAGCGCCGCCGGCGACCGACTGCCCAACGTCGTCCGACTGGGCGAGGCGTTCCGCCGTCGCCGGGCCGCCGGCGGGCCCGCCGAGCAGACCTTCGCGGCACTGGTCGGCCTGGAGCTACGCCCGCGCCGACTCCGCGAGGCGGCGGCACTCTGGGCCGCGCTCACCCAGCACCGGGGCATCGAGGGCCGCGACGCCGTCTGGGGCCACCCGGACCTGCTGCCGTCGGACGACGACTTCGCCGACCCGGTGGCGTTCGCCATGAACGACATGGACCTGAGCGAGCTGGACGACTTCGACTTCACCGCACCCGGTGGGGCCGAGGAGAAGCCCCCCGGCAAGCCCGACGAGACCGACGGCCGGGACGACGACACCAAGGCGTGAGCCTGGGCCCTGACGCCTGAGCGTCGACCCCGGGCGTCCGCGCGTTGTGGCGGGCGCCCGGCGCGCACGTCGCCGTCGAAGTCTGAACGCAGCCAGGGCCGGCGGTGCCCCTCGGTCACCTCCGTCGGGGGGCGGACGGGGTCATGGGCGATATACCTCAGAGTCATATTCATGCCTCTGAGGTATATCGCTCACCAGCACATCGACATGGTGGGCCAGCCCTCGTCCTGGGTGAGGGCCCGGCTTGCCGAGAGCTGGCTGGTCGGCGAGTGTCAGGCGGGGCGGCCCGAGCCGGAGAGCAGGGCGCGGGTCGCCTCCCACCCTTCGAAGGCCGGGTCCAGGGTGGCCAGGTCGGCCGGGCCACGCAGCCGTCGCCAACCTGCGGTGACCGCGACGTCCCCGGGTCGAGGGGCACCGGACCGCACGTCCGCCGGCGTGGCCGTGTCCAGGTCCAGCGGAGGCACCCAGCCCGGCACCGGCAGTCGTACCGCCATTCCGAGCAGTCCCGCGCCGCCGCCATCGACCGGAGCGACCGCGACGGGTCGGGTGGTGAGCGGTCGCAGCAGCTTGCCGACGGTCAGCGCGGGGAGGTCCGGCACGTCGCCGACCAGCACCGCCGCCTGGTCGTAGCCCTCCAGCGCGGCGAACACCGCGTTCGGCGTCGGCTCGGCGACCTCGTACACGGTCGTCCCGGGCCAGACCACCGAGTCGGCCAGAGCCCGGTCGGCCGGGGTGACCGCGACCGCCACCTCCACCTCGTTGAGCGTGGCGAGCAGGTCGATGACGTCCTCCGCGAGAGCCGCCCGCCATTCCGCCGGGTCGACGCCCGGCGGCGACCATCGGACCGGCCCGAGCAACGCCACTACCACCCGTCGTGCCACCTCCCGACCCTAGCGCCCGCCCCTCCGCTCCAGATCCGCGACATGGGGTGTCCGCGACGCCGGATACCCCCAGGTCGGCGATCTGGAGTCGATCAAGGAGGGTCTGACTCCAGCGGGCCGCCGCACGGGGCGGGGCCTACGGGACGGGTCAGGGGGCGCAGGAGGCGGCCGCCACGCCCTCGAGGTAACCGCGGGCGCGTTCCGCCCGGGGATAGCGGCCGACCAGCGCCCAGAACCGGGCGTTGTGGCTGGGCACGATGAGGTGCGCCAACTCGTGCAGCAGCACGTAGTCGATCACCCAGTCGGGCATCTCCTGGACGCGGTGCGAGATCCGGATGCTGCGGTCGGCGGGCGTGCAGGAGCCCCACCGGCCGTTCTGGTTGGTGACCCAGCGGACGCTGGCCGGAACCGCCTTCGACGCGTACTCGGCGAGGTGGAGGTCGATGAGCCGGCCGGCCCGGGCCAGCAGCTCGGCGTCGGAGCGGGCCAGGCGCCCCTCCCGGGCGGCGAGCCGGGCGAGCATCCGGTCGACCCACTCGCTCTCCTCGGCACGGGAGAACTGGTCCGGGATGAGGACGACGACGCGCTCACCGTCACGGTACGCGGACACCGTGCGTCGTCGGCGCTGGCTGCGCCGTACCTCGACGACCGGCTTGCGCGTCCCCGCCATCACTGGCCCGCGCAGCCTCGGCTACGTGTCACGAAGGAAAGCTAATGCCCACTGACCAGGGGTCCGCAAGAGTCAACCGCGCGACACGCGCCCAGAAAGTGGTGATTGGTCGCCAGGAGTCCGGAAAATTTCTTGACAGCGACGCCGTCGAACCATCTCGTCACCCTTCGTGAACGCCGATGGCGGCATGACGCGACGTCCTCTCACCGTAGGTGATCACCGTCTGGGATGCCGCCGCAGGGGCACCCGCACGGGTGGCTGTGAGGGTTTGGTCGGCGTGTCCCCGCCAAACTGACTTATCCGGCCTATTTCGCCATGCACACTCTCGACGTCGACTTGCTCACAGTGTCGATGCACAGCTGACATGGAACTGCCCAGACCTGGGTAGGGTCCGCGGACCAGCGGTCACGAGGGTGGCCGCGGAGTGAGACCCAGCGCCGGCGCCCCGTGTGGCCCGCCGCCGGGCACCCCCGCCGGGACGGCATCGACCGGCGGACGAGACGAGGAGGGCACCGTGGCCGACCAGGCCCAGACGACCTACAACGGTTACTGCGTGAAGTGCAAGGAGAAGCGGGACTTCGAGGGGCACGTCGAGGTCTCGAAGACCGGAATGAACATGGCCAAGGGCAAGTGTCCGGTATGCGGTACAACAGTGAACCGCATTCTGGGCAAGGCCAAGGTCTGACCCGTACGGCTGACGGGGGCGGGGTGGCCGGTGGCCACCCCGCCCCGTTTGCGTCCCGGGCCGTCCACGGAGTGTGTCGGGTGACCGACAGCCGCCTCGGAAGGCTGTGGAAAACCCGGCGAACCCTGTGGACAACCCTGGACACGGGCTCGGGCGCCTGTGGACAACGATCGACCGAACGCGAAGACGCGATCACGATCAGCGACCATGAGACGTACCGCACTGCCCCGCCCCACACTGCTGCCCGGTCTCAACCGGCTCTGGCGGGACCGGCACACCCTGCAGCTCGGCGTCGGGCCGGGGCCCGCCGTGCTGCTGGAGTTGGCCAACCCTCGGGCCGCCCACCTACTCGACCTGATCGACGGCACCCGCAGCGAGCGCACCGTGCTGGCGCACGCGGCCAGCGTCCGGGTCACCGCCGACGAGGCCCGTACGCTGCTCGACGCCCTGCGTACGGCCGGGCTGTTGGTCCCTGCGCACAGCCTGCTCCCCCGTGACCTCGTCGGCCCGGTCCGCGCCCGACTGGCGGCCGAGGCCGGCGCTCTGGCCCTGGCCGCGGCCCGACTGCCCGGCACCCCCGCGCAGGTCCTCCGCCGACGGCGGGCCGCCCGGGTGGCGCTCATCGGCACCGGGGCGTTCGGTGGTTCGTTGACCGTGGCGTTGGCCCAGGCCGGCGTCGGGCAGGTGATCCCCCAGCTCACCGGCCCGGTACGCCCCGTCGACCTGGTCGGTACCGGCATCCCCGCCGCCGAGCTGGGCCACCCGCTGGCACCGGCGGTGCGCGCTGCCGTCAACCGCGTCGCTCCGGGCACCGGCACCCGGTCGGGTCGGGGCGGTCGGGGCGGTCGGGTGGACCTGGTCATCCAGCTCGGCACGGATCGGCCACCGGCGCTGCTCGCCGCCGGCCTCGCCCAGCGGCGGCAGCCACACCTGCTGGTCACCCTTCGCGAGGGCGTACCGGTCGTCGGGCCGCTGGTCCGCCCACCCGCCGGGCCCTGCCTGCACTGCGTCGAGCTGCACCGGGCCGACCGCGACCCGGACTGGCCGCGCCTCGCCGCGCAACTCGCCGCCACCGATCCGGTCGCCGCCGGAGCGACCAGCACGCTGCTCACCGCCATCGGGTACGCGCTGGCCGAGGCGCTGACGCAGCTCGACGGCGGTCAGCCCGAGACGCTGGGCGGGGCGATGGAGATCACCGGTGCCGGTCGTTTCCGTCGTCGAGGATGGCCTCCACACCCGGCGTGTGGGTGCTCCCGGGGGCGGGTGTCCGCACCAGCCCGGCCGCAGACCAGCAGCGGAGCCCTCCGGTCGGTAACAATGACCGGGTGACCGACATCCCGCGCCGCGCCGTGTCCCGCACCGCCAAGCTCGCCGCCCTACCGCTCGGCTTCGCCGGCCGGACGGTTCTCGGCATGGGAAAGCGCGTCACCGGGCTCGCCTCCGACGTGATCTCCGCGGAGATCCAGCAGCGCACCGCCGAGCAGCTGTTCAGCGTGTTGGGCCAGCTCAAGGGCGGGGCGATGAAGTTCGGTCAGGCGCTGTCGGTCTTCGAGGCGGCGCTGCCGGAGGAGATCGCCGCGCCCTACCGCCAGGCGCTCACGAAGCTCCAGGAGGCGGCGCCACCGCTGCCGGCGGCCAGCGTGCACAAGGTGCTGGCCGAACAACTCGGCCCCGACTGGCGGGACTTGTTCGTCGAGTTCAACGACACTCCGGCCGCGGCGGCCAGCATCGGCCAGGTGCACCGGGCCCGGTGGCGGGAGCCGGGGTTCGACGAGTCGGGCGCACCGAACGGCCGCGACGTCGCGGTCAAGATCCAATATCCGGGTGCCGGCGAGGCACTGCTCGCCGACCTCAAGCAGCTCTCCCGCCTGGGGGGCATGTTCCGGGCCATCCAACCCGGCCTGGACGTCAAGCCGCTCCTTGTCGAGTTGCGCGAGCGGATCACCGAGGAGTTGGACTACGAGCTGGAGGCCGAGTCGCAGCGGGCCTTCGCGGCCGCGTACGCCGACGACCCGGAGATCTACATCCCGAAGGTCGTCAACGCGGCGCCCCGGGTGCTGGTCACCGAGTGGGTGACGGGCACCCCGTTGGCCGACATCATCCGCGAGGGCACCGAGGAGCAGCGCGACGAGGCCGGTCGGTTGATGGCCACCCTGCACCTCTCCGCGCCGCAGCGGGCCGGGCTGCTGCACGCCGATCCGCACCCGGGCAACTTCCGGCTGCTGCCCGACGGGCGACTCGGTGTCATCGACTTCGGCGCGGTGGCCCGGATGCCGGAGGGCACGCCGGAGCCGATCGGCCGCATCGCCGCGACAGCCCTGCGCGGCGACGCCGACGAGGTGGTGCAGGGGCTTCGTTCGGAGGGCTTCATCGGCTCCGCCGAGGAGGTCGACGCCGAGGGTGTGCTCGACTTCATCCGTCCGATGCTGGAGCCCATCGCGGCGGACGGGTTCCGCTTCACCCGGGCCTGGCTGCGGGCCGAGGCGGGCCGGCTGGCCAGCCCCCGCTCCCCCACGTACCAGCTGAGCCGGCAGCTCAACCTGCCGCCGTCGTACCTGCTGATCCACCGGGTGACGCTCGGCTCGATCGGGGTGCTGTGCCAACTGGAGGCGAAGGCCCCGTACCGCAGCATCCTGGAGCGCTGGCTGCCCGGCTTCGCGCCGGTCGCCTGACGACGTGACGAAGGGCGGGTGCCGGTCGGCACCCGCCCTTCTGCGTGGGGTGGTACTAGAGAACGCCCAGGTCACGCGCCGCCTGGTTGCGGCTGTTCATGGCGACGGTACGGGCGGATCGGGTTGCCTCAGTGCTCGTGGTGGTACGACCGGCCTGAGGCCGGCGCATTCGAGCCCGGGACAACGCTTCGTTGAGTAGTTGCATCTCGAAGGCTCCACTCGGGGCGTTGAACATCGTCTTCTCTCTCACTGCCGGTGCGACACCGGCGTCGTTGGTACGGATCGGGAACATGTCAGGCTGCCAGCCGGACCGCGCCACGCACCTCGGACAGCCCACTGGCTGCCAGACGCGCCTCGGCCTCGACCCGAAGCTCGGCGTCGCGGGCGACGTCCTCCTTACGCGGACGGCCACGGGGCCGCTTGCGCGGGACGACCGCGCCACGCTCGAAGATCTCGCCGCCCCAGACGCCCCACGGCTCCGCTCGCTCAACGGCTCCGGCCAGGCACTCGACGCGCAGCGGGCAGTCCCCGCAGAGCGACTTGGCCAGCTCGAGCTCGGTGGGCGAGTCGGAGAACCACAGGTCGGGGTCGAACTTCCGGCAGGGCAGGTTCGCCTCCAGCTCGACGCTCATGTCGAGGGGGGCCAACGCCAGACTCATCTCCCGGTCACCTCTCTCTCACTTCGATCTCGTGGATCGCATTCCGACGTACTTACGGCGGGCAAAAAATTGAGGCCGCGGATCCCGGTTACGGGTTCCGCGGCCTCGAGGTGAGCCGGTGTCTGATCGTCAGACCGGTCTACCTCGAGGTGGAACGCCGCGGACATCCATGCGCTTCTTGGCGACCTGGATGCCATTGCCCGTGAAGCCACTGGTCCCCTCGACTCCGGTGGGCGCGACGGCCAGGATCAGCTCGGCCTGAACCTGGTGCACCTGCGGAACCGACGGTCGTGCGGTGACCGTGAGGGCCACCCGGACAGCCGACAGCGGAGCGTGGACAGACGGCATCGCCGTCAGACGCTCATAGGTGAAGATCTTCACGGGTGCCACCTCCCTCACGTTCCTCGACTCGACTGAACCAACCCCCGTGAGCAGCCGGAATGGCGCCGCTCGCGTGGTGTGTCCTGAGGCTATTCCTCGCCCGGGGGCGAGGGCAAACGAATTTACGACGAGATTTCGAAAGTTTTCTCCGGGCAGACGTCGTCCACCCCCGCGCCGCCCACCAGCGCCAGCACCGACTCCCCGTAGAGGCCCAGTTTGCGGGGGCCGATACCGGCGATGGCGATCAACTCCTCGGACCGTCCGGGCCGCCGCTCGGCCAGCGCGATCAGCGTCGCGTCGGTGAAGACCACGTACGCGGGGACCTTCTGCGCCGCGGACACCCGCTGCCGCCACTCCCGCAGCCGTTCGTGCAGCTCGTCGTCGATGTCGGAGGGGCAGGTGGGGCAGCGGCCCAGCTTACGGTCCGGGCCGGCGAGCAGGGTGGCACCGCAGATCCGGCAGGAGACGATCTGGGTCCGACGCCGCTCCGCGCGGCGGGCCGGGCCGGTGCCGCCGGTCGCCCGCTCGGTGCCGCCGGAGCGGTCCAGCTGGGGCAGGAACCGCGACGGCCGCCGGGCCCGACCGCCCGGCGAGCGTGCTGCGGCGTACGACAGCCAGAGCCACTCCCGCGCCCGGGTGATCCCGACGTAGAGCAGCCGACGTTCCTCCTCGACCTGTTCGACGGTCTTGGCGTACGTGGTCGGCATGGTGCCCTCGGCGAGGCCGACCAGGAAGACGGCGTCCCACTCCAGCCCCTTGGCCGAGTGCAGCGAGGCGAGGGTCACCCCGTCCACCGTCGGTACGTGCTGCTGGGCGGCGCGGCGCGCCAACTCCTCGGTGAAGTCGAAGAGGGTGACGGGGCGTTCCACCGACGCGGCCTCGCCGATCGGCACCACAGCGGGGCTGGCCGCGTACTCCTCGGAGAGCTGGACCAGCGCGGACAGCGCCTCCCAGCGCTCGCGGGCGGCCCCACCGGCCGGGGGTGCGTCGGGGGCCCAACCGACCGCGGTGAGCGCCTCGACGACGGCGGCCGGGAGTGGTGTCTCCCCGGGGATGGAGCGGGTGGCGGCGCGCAGCGCGACCATCGCCTGGCGCACCTCGGCCCGCTCGAAGAACCGCTCCGCGCCCTGCACGACGTAGGGCACCGACGCCTCGGTGAGGGCCTTCTCGTACGCCTCGGACTGCGCGTTGACCCGGAACAGGACGGCGATCTCCTTCGCCGGGGTGCCCGCGTCGATCAGCGCCCGGCAGCGGGCGGCCACGGCATTCGCCTCGGCCGGCTCGTCGGTGAAGATCCGCAGGTCCGGCTCGGGGCCGGGTGGGCGCTGTCCGCTCAACTCCAGGCGCAACCGCGCCTCGGTGCCTCGGGCCTGGGAGATCACCGCATTGGCCAACCCGACCACCTGCGGGGTGGAGCGGTAGTCGCGGACCAGCCGCACGACTGTGGCGTTGCGGTGCCGGCGGGGGAAGTCGACCAGGTACGCGGAGGTCGCCCCGGTGAACGAGTAGATCGTCTGGCTGGCGTCCCCGACCACGGTCAGGTCGTCGCGGCCGCCCAGCCAGGCGTCCAGCAGCCGCTGCTGGAGGGGGTTGACGTCCTGGTACTCGTCGACCACGAAGTGCCGGTACTGGCCACGCACCTGCTCGCCGACGTCCGGGTGCTCCTCGATGCCCCACACCGCGGCACGCAACATGTCCTCGAAGTCGATCACGCCGTTCGAGCGTTTGAGCTGCTCGTACGCGGTGAACACGTCGGCCACCTTCGCCGGCTCGTGCGGGGTGTCCCGCAGCGCCCGGGCGGCGGACACCACGTAGTCGGCCGGCTCGACCAACGACGACTTGGCCCACTCGATCTCGCCGGCCAGGTCGCGGGCGGCGGCACGGTCGGCGCGCAGGCCCACCCGCGCCGCGGCGAGGGTGACGAGCCGCACCTTGCTGTCCAGCAGTTCGGGCATGGCGCGGCCGGCCAACAACCGGGGCGCGAAGTACCGCACCTGACGCAACGCGGCGGCGTGGAAGGTCCGGGCCTGCACGCCGCCCACCCCGAGGACGGTGAGCCGGCTTCGCATCTCGGCGGCGGCGCGGGCGGTGAACGTGACCGCGAGGACGTGCCGGGGGGATATCTCACCGCTGAGTGCCCGGTGGGCGATCCGGGAGGTGATCGCCCGGGTCTTGCCGGTGCCCGCGCCGGCCAGGATGCAGACCGGGCCGGCCGGGGCGGTCACCGCGGACCGCTGCTCCGGGTCCAGCCCGGCGAGCACCTGTTCCGACGCTGAGTGAACCACCACAACCAGGAATCATCTCAGCTACCCGCGGCGTTGCAGCGAACAGCCTCGGCTTGATCGGCAAGCTGCGGCCGGAGGAGTTGGAGGATCCGACGATGTTGACGATGTATTCCACCCCCTGGTGCGGCTACTGCCACCGGCTGAAGTCGCAGCTCGACCGGGAGGGCATCGGTTACGAGGTGGTCGACATCGAGCAGGACCCGAAGGCCGCGGAGTTCGTGATGAGCGTCAACGGCGGCAACCAGACGGTGCCGACCCTGCGCTTCGACGACGGCAGCGCCCTGACGAACCCCTCGATCAACCAGGTCAAGCAGCACCTCGCGACCCTCACCGCCTGACCGGCCAGGTCACCGTCGACGAGCGGCCGCCCCAACCGGGGCGGCCGCTCGTCGTGCGTCCGGACGAGTCGGCGGGACCGGCCGGCCACGTCTTCAACCGGGTCAGCGCGCTGAGGGCCGGTGGGCACCGGATCGGCCGGCCGCGTCCTCGGTCGGTTGCCGGGGCGACGGGAGGATCGGGCGGGTCGGCGGCGGGCGGCGGGTGCCGGTCGGGGTGCTGAGGTGCCGGCCCCGCCAGAGGTAGCTGCCGGCGACCAGGGTGGCCACCCCGACCAGCGCGAACAGCAACCGGTAGTCCAGGAACCCGACCAACAGGGCACCGGCGCCGATGGAGAACGCCTGCGGCCCGCTGACCACCGCCTGGGTGGCCGCGGCGACCCGGCCGACGAGCGTGGGTGGGGTCCTGCGCTGGATCAGCGTGTGCAGCCCGACCATCGTCAGCGGTAGCGAGACGCCGGCCAGCAGCACCGCCGCGAACCCGAGGCGGATATCGGGGTACGCGAGCGCCAGCGCGGCCGGGGAGAAGAAGGCCACCCCGGCCGCGAGTGTCCCGACCTCCCCGAGGCGGCGGATCAGCGCCGGTGAGCAGAGCCCGCCGAGCAGCCCGCCCACGCCCTGCACGGTGACCAGCACTCCCACGAACGCGGCGTCCCGGTTCAGCCCGTCGTCGACGTACGCGAAGATGAGCGACTCGCTGAAGCCCATCACCAGCGATCCGAGCCCGTAGCCGAGCAGGGCCCGGCGCAGGGCCGGCTCGTCGGCCAGGTGCCGCAGACCGGCGCCCAACTCGGCCGGCCACCGCAGCCGCACCGTCGGTGGCGCCTGCTGTGGAGCGGGCAGGGCGGTGACCACCGCCGCCGCGGTCAGAAATCCGACGATCCCGATCCCGGCCAACGCCCATCCGCCGAGCGCCGCGTAGAGCGCCGCGCCGGCCAGCGGGCCGATCAACCGCATCCCCTGGCGTACGGTCTGCAACAGGCCGTTCGCCTCGGCCAGCAGCTCGATCGGCACCAACTCGCGGATGAGCCCGCTGAGCGCCGCGCCGAGGGTGATGGACGACAGTCCGTACAGCGCGGCCACCAGGTAGACGATCCAGACGTCGCCCGCGTCGCGGACGGTGAACAGCGGGGTGAGCAGGGCTGCGGTGACCACGTTCGCGGCCACGAAGAACGGCCGACGTGGATACCTGTCGACGAACCAGCCGACCAGCGGTGCCAGCATCATCGGCGCGATGACGGCGAAGATGGTGGCACCGGCCAGCCCGTTCGAGCCGGTCAGATCCTTGACCCAGATGGCCAGCGCGAGCAGCAGGATCGACTCGGCGGTCATGCTGGCCAGCAGACCGCCGAAGAGGAGACGGAAGTCGGGTCGGCGCAGGACGGTGCGCATGGGTCCCTCCGGCGGGATGGCGTGCCCGGTTGGGCGAGGGGTCGACAGGCCGCGACCGCGGGTCCGTCGTCATCTGGCATTCCCGTGGTCCGATTTTCGTAAGACACGCCCCCGCCGGAACCTCCGACGTCGGCCGCGCCGTCCATACTGACCGTGGGGGGCGAATTTCATACAGTTACCGTCGCGTCTGCGGCGGTCGACGGGAAAGAGGACACTGTGCCTCCTGCCGCACCCAGCCCAATCCTGCGTCGTCGCCGGTTGGGCGTCGAGTTGCGCCGCCTGCGGGAAGCCGCGGGCCTCACCGGTGACCAGGTCATCGAGCGTATCGGTTGGGCGTCCGCGTCCAAACTGTCACGACTGGAGAACGGCCGCAGCCGACCGGACCCGCAGGACGTCGGGGACCTGCTGAATCTCTACGGCGCCGACCAGGCATTGCACGACGAGTTGCTGGGCATCACCAGCGAGGCCGGCGACATGCGCGGTTGGTTGAAGAACTTCCCGGTGATGACGCAGCAGCAGCGCAGCTGGGCCGAGTTGGAGGCGGGCTGCGCGGAGATCTCCGAGTACAACCCGACGCTGGTACCCGGCCTGTTGCAGACCCCGGGTTACGCCCAGGTCCGGATCGTCTCGGCCCGACAGGTCGACGAGGACGCGGGCGAACCGCAGCCCGACGACGAGCCGGAGACCGAGGTGCAGGCGAGGCTGGCTCGCCAGTCGCTGCTGACCCGTGAGCCGTACGCGCCCCGTTACACGGCCGTGCTGGAGGAGGCCGCCCTCGGCCGCCGCGCCGGCCCACCCGAGGTGCTGCACGAGCAGTTGGTCCAACTCTGCGAGCTGGCCCTGCTTCCCAACGTCACGCTGCACGTGTTGCTGCGGGACACCCAGATCGGCAACTGGTACCTCCCGCCGACCGCGTTCTCCGTCTACCGGTTCGCCGATCCCCTCGATCCGGAGACGCTCGCCATCGAAGGTGGCTTCACCGATGTCATGTCGACCGAGGCAATCACGCTAAATCGCTATAAAGTGGTGTTCGAGTGGCTATGCACGGCGGCACTAAACGCCTCGGACACCCTCTCCTGGCTGATCGAGGCGACGGGACGGCTGACCGAGGCGGCGCCTCCTTCCACAGTGGCGTTCGGGCCGGCAACGGCGCCGACCCAACGCCGCCGGGAGTCGGGGCGGCTGACGGACCGGTGATCCACGGGGGACCCTCCGTCGGGACGTGCGGCACCACTCGTCCCATCGGATCGCTGCACATCAGGAGCAGAACCATGAACGACATCCACAACACGCCGTCCGTCTCCGCCCACTCGTTGGCGGATGCCCCGTGGCGTACCAGCACGCGCAGCCAGACCTCCAACTGCGTGGAGGTCGCCCCGCTCGGCACCGGCCCGTCGGCCGTGGCCCTGCGGGACAGCAAGGACCGAGGCGGTCCGGTCCTGCTGTTCAACCGCGCGGGATGGCTCGGTTTCATCAGCGGTGCGAAGAAGGGACAGTTCGACCTGAACTGATCCGGTGACCGGTACGGGGCCGTCGGCGGGTTGCCGGCGGCCCCGTCGTCGTACCGGCCCACCGACCCCGCCGAGTGGTGTCCGCCGAAAGGACGACCCTCGGAACCGATAGGCGCGTTTCAGTTGCTGGGACGAACACGGGGCGTAACATGGCCCTCGGGTACGTGGAACTTCCACCGAAGCTCATTCGTCGCGGTTCATCCGGAGACCCTCATGCGGTTCCTGATCGTTCGCACCGACATCCGCGCCGTCGCCGACGGGGACATCGCCGCTGCCTGGGCAGATGGCCACCGCCTTCGCGACGAGACGACCACGCCCGAGCCGCGACGGCAGATCGTGCACGCCGAGGACCGGGACGCCGCGCTCCTGCTGGCCCGCGCCCTCGCCACGGTCGGCGCGGTCCGCGCCGGAAAGCAACGGGTCAAGGTTCTGCCGCTCGGCGAACCCCGAGCGGCATTCCGACGCAGACCGGGGTCCACCGACACCTGATTCGACAAGACGTCCGTCGTGGTGGGCCGGCTCCCCCGCCGTTTCTCACATCCGCCGACCACGACGGCCCGTGTTCCCGGCCCGTGACCGCCGCGGCAACGGCGGCCACGGGTCGGGACCGTGCCTCAGCGCTCGCCGTCCACCCAACCGTCCAACCACCGGTGGATGAGGAACAACGCGATCGACGACGGCGGCGGCAGGATCAACTGCGCGCCGTCACCCACGTCCACCGTCTCTCCGGCCAGCGCCGCCCCGATCTCCCGGCGCGAGAACCACCGGGCGTACGCGATCTCGGACGGGTCGACCCGCACCGGGTCGTCCGGGTCGGCGGTGGCCAGGAAACCCAGCATCAGCGAACCGGGGAACGGCCACGCCTGGCTGCCCACGTACCCGATGCGCTCGATCCCGAGGCCCACCTCCTCGCGGACCTCGCGCAGCACGGCGGCCTCCGCCGACTCGCCCGGCTCGACGTAGCCGGCCAGGCAGGAGTAGCGCCGCCCGCCCGGGGTGCCCGGCCAACCGGCGTTGTTGCCGAGCAGACAACGCCCGTCCGGACCGTCCACGCCGTCGTGCACCAGGACGATCATCGCCGGATCGGTACGCGGCCAGATCCGTCCACCGTTGCGGTCCACCCGGGACCAACCGGCCTCGTCCATCGCGGTCGGCGCCCCGGTGCTCGTCGAGTAGCCGTGCCGGATGTGCCAGTTGAGCAGCGCCAACGCGGTGGTGAAGATGCCCGCATCCCGGTCGGCCAGCAGGTGACCCACCTCGCGCAGATTGACCGCCCGGGTGCCCGGCACCGCCGGCAGCGGCGCGTCGACGGCGAAGACCGGCACCCCGTCCGGCTCGACACCGAGGAACATCGCCGTCGACTCGGACCCGGCCGGCGCGTCGGACGCACCGAACAGCACCAGCGTCGGAGGCGACGTGTCGGTGCGGGCCAACGTCCGACCGTCGTCGGTCGAGTCGAGCAGCAGCACCCGGGCACGCAGCCACGCCTCGGTCAGCCACTGCGCGTCACCCCGCCGGTGTGCCGCCCGATCCAACGTGGACCGCGCCAACGGCGGTGCCGTCTCCCCGCTCACGCCAGCGCTCCGCTTCGCTCCGCGCCGCCGCGAGACGGCCCGCTGCTGAGCCCCATGGCTCGCTCGCTCCGCTCGCTCACGCCAGCGGCTCGGTGTGGACCGTGGTCAGCGCGGCCAGACCCGGTGTCACCCGCTCCGCGTCACCGAGCACCACGACCGCCGCCCGAGCCGGTGCCAGGTAACGGGCACCCACCCGCGCCACGTCGTCGACGCTCGCCTTCGCCAACCTCGCCGCGTACTCGGCGAGGAAGTCCAGGCGTAGCCCGTTGCCCGCGTACGCGCTGGTCAACGCCGCCAACCCGGCCTGGGTGGACATTCCGAGCTGGAGGGTACCCAGGGCGTACTGCCGGGCCTGCTCCAACTCCTCGGGCTTCGGTGGCAGGGACGCCAGCCGACCCAACTCGTACGTCGTCTCCAGCAGGGCCGGACCGGTGACCTCGGTGGCCACCTCGGCGGAGGCGACCAGCACCGACCCGGCGACGGAGTGCTCGATGCCGGAGTGCGGGCCGTACGTGTAGCCCTTGTCCTCGCGGATGTTCTCCACCCAGCGGGAGGAGAAGTAGCCGCCGAAGATCAGGTTGGCCAGTTGCAGCGGCGCGTGGTCCGGGTCGGTGCGGGACACCGCCGGGAGCGCGATCCGCAGCGAGGACTGCACCGAGCCGGGCCGGTCGACGAGCAGCAGCGGCCCCGGCTCCAGCGGTGGGGTGGCCGCCAGCTCGGCGACCCGCCCGGCGCCGGCCCAACCGCCGAGCGCCCGCTCGGCCGCGTCCAGTGCCCTCTCCGGCTGCACGTCGCCGACCAGCACCAACTGCGCGCCGGCCGGATGGACCCGCTCCGCGTGCAGGGTGCGCAGCGCCGCCGGGCGGACGGCCCGGATCTGGCCCGGCTCCGGGGTCTGCGTCGCGTACGGGTGGCGGCCGTAGATCCGCTTCAGCAGCGCCTCCCGGGCGAGGTGCGCCGGCTGACTCTGCGCCACCTGGATCCGGTCGACGAGTCGGTCCCGTTCGGTGGCGACCTCGTCGCTCGGGTAGGTGGCGCTGGTCAGCACCTCGGCCAGCAGCTCCAGCATCCGGTCCAGGCCGGTGACCAGCCCGGCGCCGGAGAGCATCAGCCGGTCCGGGTCGACCCCCGCGGAGAGCCCACCGCCCACCTTCTGCAACTCGGCGGCGAGCTGCACGCTGGTCATGGACTCGGTGCCGGAGAGCATCGTCTGCGAGAGCATCGCGCCCCGGGCCAGGTGGACCCGGCCGAACGGCACCCAGAGTCGCAGCTCGACCAGGGGCACCGCGGGCCGGCGTACGGCGATCACGGTGAGGCCGTTGCGCAGCGTGCGCTCGGCCTGCTTGGGCACCTTGAGCTTGCGGGTCGGCCCCAGCGGGGGCAACGTGCGCGGCGCGGCGGCGATGGCCCCGGTCATCGGGCACCTCCGGCGATGACCTCGATCGCGGCCCGGCGCTCCGGCCGCAGGGTGGCCGCGGCGGCCCGGACCTGCTCC
The DNA here is from genome assembly GCF_029581275.1 of Micromonospora sp. WMMD1155. NCBI lineage: Bacteria > Bacillati > Actinomycetota > Actinomycetes > Micromonosporales > Micromonosporaceae > Micromonospora > Micromonospora sp. WMMD1155. The sequence continues at coordinate 3,726,538 of NZ_CP120742.1, read as the reverse complement.
TCGGTGACCTCACCGACCAGCCGGGGCAGCTCGTTGAGCAGACCCGGTTCGCCGCGTTGCTGCTCCAACACGGCCATCCGCAGAGCCCTGCCGAGCACCGCGTCGGTGTCGCGCAGCAGGTGGGTCGCCATGCGGGCCTGGGTGCGGTCCAGCTCGCCGTCGGCCAGCCCGTCGGTGGCCAACCGGTCCAACTCCTCGTCGATGGTGCGCAGCACCTTGTCCACGTCGCCCCCGGGCGGTAGGTGCGCCTGCAACAGCAGCGCGGTGGGGTCACGGACGTCGAACGGGTCGCCCATGAAGCCGAGGTATCCGCCGAGGCTGGTCACCATGCGGTCGCGCTGCACCAGCCGTTCGACCAGCCGCGAGGCGTCGCCGTCGGTGAGCACCTCGGCCAGCACCACGTACGGCAGGTAGCCGGCGAAGTCGCTGATCGGGTCGGGCACCCGCCAGGCGCCGGCCACCGCCGGCAGCGGAGCCAGGGCATCGGTGTACGAGGTGCGCCGCTCCTCGGTCAGGTCGGGCTCGGTGAAGTCGGGTCGCTGCGGCGCCAGCCGGGCCGGCACGTCCCCGAAGTGCCTGGTGACCAGCTGGGTCGCCTCGGTCACGTCGATGTCGCCGCTGACGGCCAGGACCGCGTTGCCGCTGGCGTAGTAGCGGCGGAAGAAGTCCGCGGCGTCGGCGACGGTCGCCGACTCCAGGTCGTCGAAGGAGCCGTAGCCGTCGTGCGCGTTCGGGAACGTGTCGAACATGACCGGCGGGAGGGTCAGCCAGGGGAAGCCGCCGTACGGCCGGTTGAGGACGTTGACCCGGATCTCCTCCTTGACCACGTCGACCTGGTTGCGCAGGTTCTCCTCGGTCAGCCGGGGGCCACGCATCCGGTCCGCCTCCAGGAACAGCGCGCGTTCCAGCGCGTTGCTCGGCAACGTCTCGAAGTAGTCGGTGTAGTCCAGGTGGGTGGAGCCGTTGAAGGTGCCGCCCGCGCCCTGCACGTGCCGAAAGTGGGCCAGCTTCTCCAGGTTCTCCGAGCCCTGGAACATCAGGTGCTCGAAGAGGTGGGCGAAGCCGGTGCGTCCCTCCGGCTCGGAGCGGATGCCGACGTCGTAGACCACCGCCACCCCGATCACCGGGGCACTGCGGTCGGGGGTCAGCACCACCCGCAGGCCGTTGTCGAGGGTGAACCGCTCGACCGGATACTTCGTCGCTGGAATTCTGGATCTCCGCGCCACGAGATCGACCCTAGCGCGTCGGCACCCCCACCACCTGCGACCTACCCGGAGCCGCCGCGACCGGGGCGGTGACCAGAGGCAGGGCCTCGACGCCCACCCGCTCGGCCTCCTCGCGGTGCGGCGGGCGTTGAGAGCGGCCATGCGGGCCTGGCCCACCGAGCCCATCCGGCGGCCGGGCCTGGGCGGCGGCGATCCGTTCCGGGCTCACCCCGGCCGACAGCCGGTCGGCCTCGGCCCACGCCTGGGCGCCGGTGGGTCGGGCGATGACGTGCAGCCGCCGGCCGGTGCTCAGGGCGTGATGCCGGACACCTAGCAAACTGGTAGGAAATACCGACATAACTGAGACCCGAAATCCCGGCATATGGATGGGTCTTGACGCTGGCCGCAGGCTGGCCCAGTCTTCCTACCAACTAAGTAGGAATACTGCGGATTGGATGGACGATGAGACGGTCCCCCCTGCGCCGGGTGGTCACTCTGGCCACCCTCGCCGTCCTCGGCGCGGCGACCCTGGGCAGCACCGCCGCGTGCGGCGACGACGACAGCACGGGCGCGAGCGGGAGTTCCGGCCCGGTGACGCTGCGCCTCGGCTACTTCCCCAACATCACCCACGCGCCGGCGGTCGTCGGCGTGGAGAAGGGCATCTTCGCCGAGAAGCTCGGCGCGAACGTCAAGCTGGATCCGAAGACCTTCAACGCCGGCCCGGCCGCCATCGAGGCCGTCTTCTCCGGCGCGCTGGACGCCACCTACATCGGTCCGAACCCGACGGTGAACGCCTTCTCCAAGTCCAAGGGCGAGGCCGTCCGGGTCGTCTCCGGCGCGGCCTCCGGCGGCGTGGCGCTGGTCGTCAAGCCCGCCATCAGCGGCGTGCAGGACCTGAAGGGCAAGAAGATCGCCACCCCGCAGCTGGGCAACACCCAGGACGTGGCGATCCGCTACTGGCTCAAGCAGCAGGGACTGACCACCACCAAGGAGGGTGGCGGCGACGTCAAGATCGTGCCGCAGGAGAACGCCCAGACGGTCGAGACGTTCAACAGCGGAGCGATCGACGGCGCCTGGGTGCCCGAGCCGTTCGTGTCCCGCCTGGTCAACGCCGGCGGCAAGGTGCTCGTCGACGAGCGGGACCTGTGGCCGGACAAGAAGTTCGTCATCACCAACCTGCTGGTCAGCACGAAGTTCCTCAAGGCGCACCCGGACGTCGTGCAGAAGCTGGTCGACGGCCAGGTGGCCGCGAACGAGTTCGTCAACAGCAAGCCCGAGGAGGCTCAGCAGGCCATCTCCGACGCGATCGGCAAGATCACCGGAAAGCCGCTGGACCTGAAGCTCATCAAGCAGGCGTGGCCGACGTTGGAGTTCACCAACGACCCGATCGCGACATCGCTCAAGGCCGGCCTCGACCACGCCGTCGACGTCAAGCTGACCGAGCCGGTCGACCTCGACGGCCTGTACGACCTGACGTACCTCAACAACGCGCTCAAGGCCGCCGGCGAGCCCGAGGTCGTCCAGCCATGACGTCGACCACGACGACGCCGCAGAGCGCGACCACCGCGGTCGCGCTCTCCGGTGTGACCAAGGTGTACGGGCGCGGAGCGAACGCCGTCCTGGCCCTCGACGGTGTGTCGTTGGACGTCGCACCCGGCGAGTTCGTCTGCCTCGTCGGCGCCTCCGGCTGCGGCAAGAGCACGCTGCTGAACCTGGTCGCCGGGCTGGACCGGCCCAGCGGCGGGCAGATCACCCTGGACGGCGACACCAACCCCGGGCTGATGTTCCAGGAGCCGGCGCTGTTTCCCTGGCTGACCGTCGACGGCAACGTGGAGGTGCCACTGAAGCTGCGCCGGCTGCCCCGGGCCGAGCGACGCGAACGGGTCGCCGACCTGCTGCGTACGGTGCACCTGGCCGACTTCGGGCGCAAGCGCCCCCATGAGCTGTCCGGCGGTATGCGGCAGCGGGTCGCACTGGCCCGCACGCTGGCCCTGGACACCCCGGTGCTGCTCATGGACGAGCCGTTCGGCGCGCTGGACGCGATGACCCGGGACATCCTGCACGACGAGCTGGAACGCATCTGGTCCGAGCGCAGACTGTCGGTGCTCTTCGTGACGCACAACGTCCGCGAGGCCGCCCGGCTGGCCGACCGGATCATCCTGCTCTCCAGCCGTCCCGGCCGGATCATCTACTCCACCGAGGTGGACATCCCGCGCCCCCGACGGATCGACTCCCCCGAGGTCGCCGCCATCGCCGCCGAGGTCACCGAGCGGCTCCGTACGGAGGTGGGCCGTCATGGCCAATGACACCCTGACCAGCGCCGCGCGTACCGACGCGCAGATCTCCGGCCTGGACGCGCTGGAGATCGCCGGGCGGGACACCGAGGTCTCCCGAGGCGCCCGGATCTGGTCGGCCACCTGGCCGAAGCTGGCGGCGCTGGCCATCGCCATCGCGGCCTGGCAGGTGGTGGTCTGGTCGGGCTGGAAACCGCCGTACTCCCTGCCCGGGCCGCTGGAGGTCGGCCGCGAGCTGGTCACCCAGGCCCAGGGTCCGCAGCTCTGGGATGGTCTGCTCACGACCCTGCGGCGGGCCGCCGTCGGCTACGTCTTCTCGGTGGCGGTCGGCCTGTTGCTGGGCCTGGCGGTGGCCCGGTCGAAGGTGCTCCGGGCCGCCATCGGCTCGATGATCACCGCGTTGCAGACCATGCCGTCGATCGCCTGGTTCCCGCTGGCCATCCTGCTCTTCGAGCTGAGCGAGAAGGCGATCTTCTTCGTGGTGGTGCTCGGTGCCGCGCCGTCCATCGCCAACGGGGTGATCTCCGGTGTGGACTACGTGCCGCCGCTGCTGCTGCGCGCCGGCCGCAACCTCGGCGCCCGAGGGCTCAACCTCTACCGGTACGTCATCGCGCCGGCCGCCCTGCCGGCGATCGTCGCCGGGCTCAAGCAGGGGTGGGCGTTCTCCTGGCGCAGCCTGATGGCCGGTGAACTGATCGTGGTCGGGATCTCGCAGACGTCGCTGGGCGCACAACTGACGTACTCCCGCGAGTTGTCCGACGCGCCCTGGTTGCTCTCCACGATGATCGTCATCCTGGTGCTCGGTCTCGGCGTGGACGCCGCCTTCGGCGCGGCCGACAAGGCGATCCGGCGACGCTGGGGCGTGCTCGACCAGGCGGGCAACTGACCCGTGTACGTCTCCGCGCGCAGCGACTACGCGCTCCGGGCGATGCTCGCCGTCGCCGCCGGTGGTGCCGGCGACGGCGAGGACGGCGAGGTGATGAAGGCCGCCAGCCTGGCCGAGGCGCAGGACATCCCGCTCAGCTTCCTCCAGGGCATCCTGCTGGACCTGCGCCGGGCCGGTCTGCTGCACAGCCATCGCGGCGCCGACGGCGGGTACGCGTTGACCCGCCCACCCGACGAGATCACCGTCGGGGACGTGTTACGGGCGGTCGGCGGTTCGCTCACCACGGTGCGCGGCCTCCCGGCCGAGCGCGCCGGCTACCACGGGGTGGCCGCCGGCCTGACCGACGTCTGGCTGGCGGTGCACGGGGCCATCGCCACGGTGGTCGACAGCACCAGCCTGGCCGACCTGCTCACCCACGCTCCCAGGACCTCGTGAACCCCGATGGCGACGTGGTCGGGCCGGTGCCCCGCCGACCCGACCACGTCGCGTACCGATCCTGACCGGGCCTGCCCCTCCGCGGCACCGGTCGGCCGGTCGCTGCTCAACCCACGTGTGCGACCGCCGGGCCGGAGCCCTGGTCACCGGGACCGCGCAGCTCCACCAGACCCGCGGGAGCGTTACCCGCCGGGGTGGCGTGCCAGGGTGCGAAGGCCGCAACCATGGCGAGCAGCAGCCCGGCGAGCGCGACAGCGACCACCAGGATCAGTTCCCGCAGTGCACCCGAGCCGGCTTCGCCCGCCATGGTCACCCCTCCCGTGCCGGGCCCCCCGCCCGACATCCCCCGGTGGTCAGCCTCGACCACCCTCGGCCCGGGCACAGTCGGCCAGCCGACCAAGGCGAGGCTGATTGCCGACTCAGACGAGCGGTCGGACAGCGCGGCCGACCGGCCACCTCGCCACGGCGGTGGACCGGTGTCGCGCGGAATCGGTCGCCCCACCGACGCGACCGACCCGCCCAGCCGAAGCGGAGCGGGTCGGTCGAGGCGCGGTAGATCAGGCGGTACGGGGACGGCGCGGGCGGCGGGACCGGCCCGACGCCCGGTGCGCCGGGCGGGCGCCACCGTCGGCGGCCGAGCCACCGGAGGTGCGGGCCCGCGCGGTCGGCGCCGGCGGGGCGGTGATGGTCACCGGCACGCCGGACGGCTCGCGGGCACCGGTCACCCGAGCCAACGCCTCGCCGTCGGCGCGCACCTGGACCGACTCGGGCCGGATGCCCGCGGTGGCCATCAACCGGGACACGTCCCGGCGCTGCTCGGGCAGGACCAGGGTGACCACGGTGCCGGACTCACCGGCCCGGGCGGTGCGGCCGCCCCGGTGCAGGTAGTCCTTCGCCTCGGTCGGCGGGTCCACGTTGACCACCATGTCGAGGCCGTCGACGTGGATGCCCCGGGCCGCCACGTCGGTGGCGACCAGGGCGGTCACCTGACCGGTGCGGAACTGCTCCAGGATCCGGGTGCGCTGCGGCTGCGACTTACCGCCGTGCAGCGCGGCCGCGCGTACCCCCTTGGACAGCAACTGCCGGGCGAGGCGGTCGGCGCGGTGCTTGGTGCCCATGAACAGGATGGTGCGGCCCTCGCGGGCGGCGATCCGGGTCAACGCGTCGGGCTTGTCCACCGCGTCGACGTGCAGCACGTGGTGGGTCATCGCGGTCACCGTGGCGGTGCCCGGGTCGACCGAGTGGGTGACCGGGTTGCTCAGGAAACGACGGACCAGCCGGTCCACGCCACCGTCCAGGGTGGCCGAGAACAGCATCCGCTGCCCCTGCGGCGCGACCTGCTCCAACAGCTTGGTGACCTGCGGCAGGAAGCCCATGTCGGCCATCTGGTCGGCCTCGTCGAGCACGGTGATCTCAACCTGGTCGAGCCGGGCGTCGCCGCGGTTGATCAGGTCGTGCAGCCGGCCGGGGGTGGCGACGACCACCTCGGCGCCGGCGCGCAGAGTGTCCGCCTGCCGCTGCAACGACAGCCCGCCGACGACGGTGGCGCAGCGCAGCCCGACAGCGCGGGCGTAGGGGGCGAGCGCGGTGGTGACCTGCTGGGCCAACTCGCGGGTCGGCACCAGCACCAGGGCCAGCGGGCGGCCCGGGCGGGCCTTCCGCCCGGCCGTGCGGGACAGCAGCGGGAGCCCGAAGGCGAGGGTCTTACCGGAGCCGGTACGACCCCGGCCCAGCACGTCCCGGCCCGCGAGCGAGTCGGGAAGCGTCGCCGACTGGATCGGGAACGGCTCGGTGATGCCCTGCGCGGTCAACGCGGTGAGCAACGCCGGAGCCAGGCCGGTATGGGCGAAAGAAGGAATAACTGTGGTCATGCGGAAGCCTTCCTCGACGCGGCACGTGTCGAGGGAGGGCGCCGACGTCGGCGCTGTCACCGGCCGCAACAAGGCAGCCGGGACTCACAAGCACGAACCGATTGGAGTACGGGCCGGCCCGCCACCGGGCCGCCGTCTGCGCGCAGGCAGGCGGCGGCGAGGCGGGCCGGTCCCGTCGCCGTCGCACCCGGAGGGTGCGACAGGTGATGCTGACCGATCCGAAGATCAGAGCGGGCGGATGTTCTCCGCCTGCGGGCCCTTCTGGCCCTGGGTCACCTCGAACTCGACCCGCTGGTTCTCGTCCAGGCTCCGGTAGCCGGAGGTCTGGATCGCCGAGAAGTGGGCGAAGACGTCAGCGCCGCCGCCGTCCGGGGTGATGAAGCCGAAGCCCTTGTCAGCGTTGAACCACTTCACGGTGCCAATTGCCATGTGTTTCGTCTCCTTGACGGAACGTCGGGCACGCACGTGTTGCGTGCCCGAAGAGGAGCGCTCCGCGCGGGGATGCGCGAATCGCCTGTCGCTTCTGGTCGCCCCGCCCGGAGAACTCCGGACACAACAAAGAGCGCCTGGGGCCACAATCCCGCCAGGCGCACACAGAGTCTCTGGTAACCAAAACTGCAACCCGGCCAACCTACCACGGATCTTCCCGTCCCGGTCAATGGTTGGCGGAATCTTCGGGCAACTGGGTGATCATGGCCGTGAGCCCCGCCACGTCCAGCAGATCGGTGGGCCGGACCGTCACGCCGTGTCGGACGTAGTGGAACGCGGCGCCCACCCGGTCGACCGGCACACCGGCCAACTCCGCCCAGGCCAACCGGTAGACGGCCAACTGCACGGCGGCCACCTCCGCCGCCGGCCCGGTCGGCTGCGCGCCGGTCTTCCAGTCGACCACGTCGAACCGCCCGCCCGGCCGGGCGAAGACCGCGTCCATCCGCCCTCGCACCACGACACCGGCGATCACCGTGGCGAACGGCACCTCCACCTCCACCGGTGAGCGATCGGCCCACTCGCTGGACAGGAACCGCTCCTGAAGCTCGACGAGCGCCTCGTCGGGCGCGGCATCGGCGTCGGCCGCACCGGGCAGCTCGTCCAGATCCAGCAGGCGGTCGGCGCCGAAGCGCTGCTCCAACCAGGCGTGGAAGGCGGTACCCCGACGGGCGTACGGGTTGGGCTCGGTCGGCACCGGTCGGCGCAGCGTACGGGCCAGCCCTGCCGGGTCACGCCGCAACGCCACCAGTTGGGTCACGCTCAGCTGCCCGGGCAGGGGCACCTCGACCGCACCGGAGAGCCTGGTCAGTTCGGCCCGTTCGGCAAGCAGCAGATCCGCCTCGCGTTGCCAGCGCGCCACTTCCGGGTCCGCCTCCGGGTCCGCCTCCGGCTCGACCCTCGCCACCGACCTGGCGGGCACCGATCCCACCGGCCCGGCGGGCACCGCCCCGACCGGCCCAGCGGGCACCGGTCCCACCGGCCCGACGACCACCGCGCTCGGACCGCCGGTCATCAACCGGCGCACCAGCCCGGCCGCCTCCGCGAGCGCCGGCCGGCGGCCACCCAGCGGGTCGGCCGGCCACTCCGCACGCAGCACCACCTCGGCCGTGGGATTCGTCGCGTCCGGGGTCGGCTCCGGGGCCCACACGTCGATCAGGTGCCCCGGCCCGCCGTCGAGGCAGGCGTCGTACACCTCGCGGAGGAAGACCGACGGACCTCGCGGTCGCTTGGTGCCCTCCCCCCACCAGTAGCCGGAGCAGAGCAACAGGCGGCGCGGCCGGGTCACCGCCACGTACGTCAGCCGGCGCTCCTCCCGCTCGTCGTGGGCCCGCCACGCGTCGGTGAAGTCGGTCACCGCCCGAGCAACCGCCCGCTGGTCGGCCGCCTCGTCGAGCGCCAACTCGGGCAACCCGTCGGCGTCACCGCGCAGCGGGAACGGCAGCACACCGAGCCCACCCAGCCAGTGATCGGAGTTGCGGACCGGGCCCGGCCACACCCCACGGCTCAGCCCGGCCACCGCCACCACATCCCACTCCAGTCCCTTGGCGGCGTGCGCGGTGACCACCTGCACCGCGCCCTCCACCACCTCGACCTCGCCCGGCGCCAGACCGCGCTCCTCGTCCTCGGCGGCGGCCAGGTAGGACAGGAAGCCGGCGAGCGTCGCGCCAGGAGTCTCCCCGCTGAAGCGCGCCGCCACGTCCCCCAGCGCGTCCAGGTGACCCCGGGCCAGGCCCGCGTCACCGGCACCGTCCCGACCGGCCCGCACCGCCACCTCCACGTCCAGGCCGATGGTCCGCTCGATGTCGGCGATCAGGTCCGGCAGGGCCTGGTCCAGCCGGTAGCGCAGCAGGGCCAACTCCAGCCCGTACGCGCGCAGCCGCGCGAAACCCTCCGCCGAGTACGCCTGCGCCGGGCCCAGATCGGCCAGGGCCTCCACCAGAGTCGCCTCGTCCAGCAGGTCCGGGCTGATGTCCGACGCCTCGTCGGCGGCGACCTGCCGCCGGGCGTTCGCGATCGCCCGAGCCCTCCGGTGCAGCGCCACCAGGTCCCGGGGGCCGATCCGCCACCGGGCGCCGGTGAGCAACCGCAACAACGCGGCACCGTCGGTCGGGTCGGCCAGCACCCGCAACGTGCACACCACGTCGCGAACCTCGGGAGTGTCCAGCAGACCGCCCAGCCCGACCACCTCCACCGGGAGACCGCGCTCACGCAGCGCCGACTCGATCGCCGGGATCTGGCTGCGGACCCGGACCAGCACGGCCGTCGTCGGGCGCTGCGCCACCGGGATGTGCTCGGCCGCCGCGCCCGGCATCCGGGCCGCCCCACGCCAGGCGGCGAGCACGCTGTCGGCGATCCAGTCCGCCTCGTCGGCGTACGTCGACAGCATCGCGCAGTGCACCGTGCCCCCGGCCGCACCGCTCGGGCTGCGGTGCGGGATCGGGTCCCGGACGGTCAGCGCGGAACGCAGCTCCGGCACCCGGGCCCCGGCCGCGCGCAGCGGAGTGGAGAGCGCGTTCGCCACCCGGAGGATCTCCGGGCGGTTACGCCAACTCGTGGTGAGACCGAGCGCCTGGGCGGGCTGACCGTCGGTGCGGGCGAACTCGGTGGGAAACCGGTCCAGGGTGCCGGCGCTGGCTCCGCGCCAGCCGTAGATGGACTGGCACGGGTCGCCCACGGCGGTCACCGGGTGACCGCCGCCGAACAGCGCGTTGAGCAGCACCACCTGGGCGTGGCTGGTGTCCTGGTACTCGTCGAGCAACACCACCCGGAAACGATCCCGCTCGATCTGACCGACCGCCGGGTGGTCCCGGGCCACCCGGGCCGCCCGGGCGAGCTGGTCGGCGAAGTCCATCGCCTCGAAGTCCTCCTTGCGCCGGGCGTACGCCCGCACCAGCGGCAGCAGGCGCAGCCGGGTCTGCTGCAGGGTGAGCGCCTTGCGCACGTCGGCGTACACCCGACCCGGCCGGGACTGCACCTCGGCGAAGAACCGACCGGTCCACGCCGCCAGTTCGTCCGGTGCCACCAGGTGCTCGTCCAACTCACCGGCGAGCGCCAGCACCGCGTCGGTGATGGTGCTCGGCATCCGGTCCACCTCGGACATGTCGCCGTCGTAGTTACGCACCAGCAGGTCGACCAACTGCCACCGCGACGCCTCGGTCAGCAGCCGGGTGGACGGCTCGTAGCCGGCCCGGAGCCCGTGCTCGGTGACGATCCGCCCGGCGTAGGAGTGGTAGGTGGAGACCGTGGGTTCACCGGCGAGCGGATCGTCCAGCGGATCCCGGCCCTGCCGACCGACCCGGCGGATCAGCTGGTCGAGCCGGGTACGGACCCGGTGGGCCAGCTCCCCGGCCGCCTTCCGGGTGAAGGTCAACCCGAGGATCTGCTCCGGACGCACGTACGAGTTGGCCACCAACCAGACCACCCGAGCGGCCATCGTCTCGGTCTTGCCCGACCCGGCGCCCGCGACCACCAGCAGCGGCTCCACCGGCGCGGCGATGATCGCGGCCTGCTCCCGGGTGGGTGCCGGCAACCGCAGCAGCTTGGCCAGCTCGGTCGGGGTGTACCGAGGTCCGGAGTCGGCCAGCCGGGGCGTCGGCGCGGGGCCGGCACCGAACAGGGTGGGCTGGGTCACTGTGTCATCTCAGTTCGGGACTGCGGGGCTCGCAACACCGGCTCACTCCTCGCCCTCACGGATTCTCCGGGGGACGGACGGTGGGCGGCTCGACCACCTGGCGTCCCTGCCCGGAGACCGGGCAGCTGGTCCGCACCGGGCAGACCCGGCACTTCGAGTTGGCCACCGCGGCGAACGTGGCGGCCGCCATCGTATCGGCGGTCCGCCGGACCAGTGCCGTCGCCCAGCCGGCCGCCGGTCCCTCGCCGACCGCCGGCTGGTTCTGCTCCCGTGCGTCCTTGGCGGAGGTGCCGAGCTGGACCAGCGCGGCGCCGCCCGACTCGTCCCCGAACTCGGCGAACGCCCCCGCCTCCACGGCCGCCTGGTAGGCGCCGAGCTGCGGGTGTTCGGCCAACTCGGCGCCGGTGACTGCGGTGGACTTGCCGGTCTTCAGGTCGATCACCACGAGCCGCCCGGCCTCGTCGACCTCCAACCTGTCGACCCGACCGGCCAGCTCCACCGGTCGGTTCGGGTCGTCCAGGCGGACGGCGAACTCGTGCTCGATGGCGAGCAGCCGCCGCGGGTTGGTGGCCAACCAGCGCAGCAGCTTGTCGACCATCGCCTCGGCGCGCTCGCGCTCCGGCCCGGCCATCCACCTGGCGGCCAGCTCGATGGCGTCGAACCGGGCGGCCACGTAGTCGAGCAGAGCGCCCCGGTCGGCGCTGGCGTCCTCGGCGAGCATCGCGGCGGCGTGGACCAGGTTGCCCACCCCCTGCGCCGTGCTGGTCGGACCGCTGCCGCCGTGCCGCTCCAGCAACCAGCGCAGGCTGCACCGCAGTGCGCTCTCCATCGCCGACGGGGTGACCCGCACCGGCTCGCCCTCGTCGACGAGCGGCCGGTCGTCGGAGAGCGCGCGCAACCCCCACCAGTCGTCCGGGTGCGCGCCGGGCACCCCGGCGGCGGCGAGCCGGGCCAGCTCGGCCGCCGCGGCGCGCCGTCGGCCCGCCGGAGCGGCCGGGTCGATGATTGCGGTACGCAGCTCCGCGACCAGCGCCGGCAGCGTGAGCGCCCGAGGTGGACGGGTCACCGGCAGCGCCCCGGGACGGTCCGCTGCACCGTCGTCCATGTCGCCGCCGCCGGGCCCGCCGTCATCGGTCCCGCGCGGACCGGGCGGCCCGGTCGGGTCGGCCGGCCCAGCGCCGTTCGGCGGTCGGGGCGGCGTGCTGGGGACCAGCTCGTGCAGGAACCGGCTCGGTTGTTCCTCGTGGTCGTCACCGCCGACGGCGGCCGATGCGACGGCGCTGACCAGCAGCCGGTGTCGGGCCCGGCTGATGGCGACGTGGAAGAGCCGGCGCTCCTCGTCCAGCAACGCGGAGGTCTGACCCACCACGTTGGCCGCCGTCGCTCCGTCGACGGACCGACCGGCCAACACGTCGACCAGCCGCTCGGAGCCGAGCAGGCTGCCGCGCAGTCGCAGGTCCGGCCAGATGCCCTCCTGCACGCCGGCCACCGCGACCAGGTCCCACTCCAGGCCCTTCGCGGCGTGCGCGGTGAGCAGCCGCACCGCCTCGCCCCGGTCGGCGGTCGGCGCGATGGTGTCCGCCGGCAGGTCCTGGGCCAGCACGTGGTCGAGGAAGACCTCGGTGCGGGCACCGGGCAGGCGGTCGGTGAACCGGGCCGCCGCGTCGAAGAGCACCAGCACGGCGTCTAGGTCGCGGTCGGCCGCCTCGGCCCGGCGCCGCCGGGCGAGATCACCCTCACCGGCCGCCGGTCGCCCCTGGATGATCGCGCCCGCCCAGCGCTCGGCGAGGTTGCTGGCGTGCCAGACCGCCCAGAGCACGTCCTCCGCCGTCGACCCGGGTCGAGCGGCGGCGTCCCGCGCGCAGGCCAGCAGCCCGGCCACCGCCTGCGCCGGCTCGGCCCAGCGCCGGTCGATGTCGGCCAGCTCCGCCGGATCCCGCAGCGCCTCGACGATCAGCTCCCCGGACGGGCGTCGGTCACCCCCGGCCAGCGCGAGCGCGCGCAGGCCCTGCCGCAGCCGCCGCTCGGCCAGCGGGTCGGCGCCGCCCAGCGGCGAGTGCAGCAGCGCGACCGCCGCCTCCTCGTCCAGCCGGTCCGGTTCGAGCGCGCACCGCAACAGCAGCAGCAGAGGTGCGACCGCCGGTTGCAGGTGCAGGGGCAGATCCTCACCGTGCACCACTGTGGGTACGCCGGCCGCGTGCAGCGCCCGTCGCAGGGTGGGCAGCTGCAACGCGGTGGACCGCACCAGCACCGCCATCCGCGACCAGGGCACGCCGTCGAGCAGGTGCGCCGAGCGCAACGAGTGGGCCAGCCAGGCGGCCTCGCTGGTCGCCGAGCGGAACGTGTGCACCTCGACCGCCCCGGGTGGCGCGTCCGGCAGCGGGTGCAGCCGGCGGTGCGCCGCCGGACCGCGCAGCCGGCGGCCCAGCCGGGCGACGGCCGCGAGCAGATCCGGCCCGGCCCGGTACGACGTGGTCAGCAGCACCTGCGCGGCGGGTGCCCCGGAGGCGGTGCGGAAGCGGTGCGGGAACGTGGTCACCCCGGCCGGGTCGGCACCGCGGAAGGCGTACGTGGAGGAGTCCGGGTCGGCGAACGCGACGAGTGAGGTGCCTCCCCCGGCGATCACCGACAGCAGCTCCATTTGGGCGGGGTCGGTGTCGGCCAGCTCGTCGAGGTACACGTGGGCGAGTCGGCGGCGCTCGGCGGCCAGCAGTTCCTCGTCGTCGCGCAGCAGCCCGGTGGCCGCCCGGACCAGCTCGGCCGGGTCGTACGCGATGGAGCCCCGGTTGCTGACATCGCGCAGCGCGAGCACCGACACGTACTCCCGCAGGAAGCGGGCGGCGGCCGGCCAGTCGTCGCGGCCGAGCTTCTCGCCCAGCCGGGCCAGGTCGACCGGGCCCACGCCCCGCTCGGCGGCACGCATGAGCAGGTCGCGTAGCTGACCGGCGAACGCCCGGGTCCGCAGCGCGGGGCGCAGGTCGCTCGGCCAACCGACCGGGTCGTCCTCGGGCTCCTCGCCCACCACGTCCAACAGCTCGCGGATGATCAAATCCTGCTCGGGGCCGGTGAGCAGCCGGGGCGACGGCTCACCCCGCTCGGCGGCGGCCCGGCGGAGCAACCCGAAGGCGTACGCCGGGAAGGTGCGCACCAGCGGCTCGCGCAACACGCGGTGGCCGTCCTGCGCGATGCGGGCCTCGATGCGCTGACGCAGCGCGGTGGCGCCGCGCCGGCCGAAGGTCAGCACCAGGATGCGTTCGGGGTCGACGCCCTCGGCCACCCGGGCGGCGACCGCCTCGACCAGGGTGCTGGTCTTGCCGGTGCCCGGGCCGCCGAGCACGAGCATCGGCCCGTCGGTGTGCCCGACCACCTCGGCCTGCACCGGATCGACCCGTCGGCCCGGCGGTGCGCCCATCGCGCCGCCCGCCCGGTCGGTCGACCCGCTGCCACCGGCAGCCGGGATGCCGTGGTCGGAGTGCGCGGCGTCGCCGGCGGCCACGGTGCCGCCGCCAGGCACGCCGTCGCCCTCCCGCGCCGGCCCACCGGACCGCCGCACCAACCGGTACGCCTGCATCAGCTCATCCCATCAAACCCGTACGACACCCACCCGCCCCGGCCCGGCCCGGCCCCACCCCACCATCCAGCTCCGTCGATCATGAGGTTAGCGGCGCGACACGCCGACAGCGGCACCGCTAACTTCATGATCAACCAGAGGGGGCGGGGCGGGATCAGGTCAGGTGGGACTCCAGGGCGTCCAGGGCCTCGGGGACGGTGGTGGCCACCATGAGGAGGTCGCGGCCGGGGGTCTTCAGGAAGTGCTGGTCGGTCAGGCTGTCGAGCCAGTCCAGCAGGGGTCGGAAGAAGCCGTCGGTGTCGATCAGCACCATCGGCTTGGCGTGCAGGGCGAGGGTCGCGGTGGTCCAGACCTCGAACAGCTCGTCCAGGGTGCCCAGCCCGCCCGGCAGGGTGAGGAAGGCGTCCGACTTCTCGATCATCAGGGTCTTGCGGCTGGCCATCGAATCGGTGACCAGCAGTTCGTCCGAGGCCAGGTCGGCGACCTCCAGATCGACGAGCGACTGCGGGATCACCCCGAGGGTCCGCCCACCGGCGGAACGCGCGCCGTCCGCCAGGGTTCCCATCATGCCGACGCAGCCACCGCCGCTGACCAGCGTGTGCCCGCGCCGGGCCACCTCGGCGCCGGTCTCGGCGGCCAGGTCCAACCAGCGCTGGTCCAGGGTGCGGGACGAGGCGCAGAAGACGCAGATCGCCGCCATCAGTTGTCCCGCGGCTGCTCGGCGGCGGCCTGTTCGGCGGCGGCCTGCTGGTCCGCCCCGGTCCGGGCGACGACCTCGTCGCGGATCGCCTCCTGCTCGGCGGAGAGTGCCGCCTCCGCCTCGACGATGTGCCGGACCGCCGCGTTGACGTCGTCGGTGAGGCAGATCAGCTCCAGGTCCACCGGGCCGATCTTGCCGTCGGCGGCCATGGTGTCGCGCAGCCAGTCCAACAGCCCCTGCCAGTACGCGGTCCCCATCAGCACCACCGGGAACCGGGTGACCTTGCCGGTCTGCACCAGGGTGAGCGCCTCGAACAGCTCGTCCATGGTGCCGAACCCGCCGGGCAGCACCACGAACGCCTGGGCGTACTTGACGAACATCGTCTTGCGGGCGAAGAAGTAGCGGAAGTCGATGGCCAGGTCGACCCACTCGTTGATGCCCTGCTCGAACGGCAGCTCGATGCCGAGCCCGACGGAGAGCCCGCCCGCCTCGCTGGCACCACGGTTGGCGGCCTCCATCACACCGGGCCCACCCCCGGTGATCACCGCGTAGCCGGCTCGGGCGAGCGCACCGCCCAGCTGCTCGGCGAGCTGGCACTCGGCGCTGTCCGGCCCGCTGCGGGCGGAGCCGAAGACGCTGACGGCCGGCGGCAGGTCGGCCAGGGTGTCGAAGCCCTCGACGAACTCGGAGAGGATGCGCAGCGCGCGCCAGGCGTCCTTGGTCTTCCAGTCGCTGCGGCCCCGCGAATCCAGCAACCGCTGGTCGGCGGTGCTGCTCGGAATCGCCCCTCTGCGCAGGGTGACCGCGCCCCGGTGCCGCTCCTGTCCGGGACCGCGACCGGCCTCCCGCCCGTTGCTCTGGCTCATGGAGCAACCGTAGTGGAGCAGCACCCGTCGGGTGCGCGGGGCGGAGACGCCGAGAAATAGTTCGCGATCAAGGGCAACTATTCGGCTCTCCCGTACGTCTTACTATTCACATACCGGGTATGCCCGGGCGCGCGCCTTCGGGGGAGGAGACAGCGTGATCAGTAACAGCGAGATGATCCGGATCCGTCGCCAGATGCAGCGACGGATCCGAGACGTGGTGGCCGAACGCCGCCGCACCCGAGACCTGAGCCTCTCCCCCGCAGCCCCCGCGTCGACCGGATCCGATCAAGAGGTTTGCGTCGCCGACAACGGGCCAGGCTGACGCAAACCTCTTGATCACCGGGGCGAAGGCCCCGCGCCCGGTCAGACCGGGGCCAGCCAGCGGTGCAGGGTCGCCGCGCCGTCGCGGATCTTGCTGATCTCGACGTGCTCGTCGGGGTGGTGGGCGAGGTTCGGGTCACCGGGGCCGAAGTTCAGCGCGGGGATGCCCATGGCCGCGAAGCGCGCCACGTCCGTCCAGCCCAGCTTGCCGATCGGCGCGGCACCCACCGCCGCCAGGAACTCCTTCGCCGGAGCCGCCTCCAGCCCGGGGGCTGCGCCCGGCGCGATGTCGGTCACCTTCACCTCGAAACCGGCGAACACCTCCCGCAGGTGCGCCTCCGCCTCGGCGGGGCTGCGATCCGGGGCGAACCGGTAGTTGACCTCGACCTCACAGTGGTCGGGGACCACGTTGCCGGCCACTCCACCGCCGATCCGCACCGCGTTCATGCCCTCGCGGTAGTCGCAGCCGTCGATGGTGACCCGACGCGCCTCGTACGTCTGGAGGCGTCGCAACACCTCACCGGCGGCGTGGATGGCGTTCACCCCGTGCCAGGAGCGCGCCGAGTGCGCGCGTACCCCGGTCGTGGTGACCACCGAACGCATGGTGCCCTGGCAGCCCGCCTCGACGATGCCGTACGTCGGCTCCAGCAGCACCGCGAAATCCGCCTCGAGCCACTCCGGGTACGCCTGGGCGACCAGGTTCAGCCCGTTGTACCGGGACTCGATCTCCTCGGCCTCGTAGAAGAAGTAGGTCACGTCGTACCGCGGGTCGGGCAGGGTCACCGCGAGGTGCAGCGCGTACGCGGTGCCGGACTTCATGTCGGAGGTGCCACAGCCGTACATCAGGTCGCCGCGCATCGTCGACGGGAAGTTGTTGTTCAGCGGCACGGTGTCCAGGTGCCCGGCCAGCACGACGCGCTGCGACCGACCGAGGTCGGTGCGCGCCATCACGGTGTTGCCGTGCCGGTGGGTGCTCAGGTGCGGCACACCGCGCAGGACCTCTTCGACGCAGTCGGCGATCGCCTTCTCGTTGAGGGACACGGACTCTATGTCGACCAGAGCGCGGGTCAGCTGCACCGGATCGGCGAGGACCTCGGGGGTCAGCGGGTTCTCCATGAATCGCACGGTACCTTCAGGGCTGTCAGCGTGAGCAGTGAGCTGAGGCCAGCCGGCCGCTACCGAGAGGTGTAACAGTGACGTCCGCAGATTCGGCCTGGGGCATCGGCCTGGCCACGGTCACCGCAGACGAGCAGGTGCTCGACACCTGGTACCCCACCGGCAAGCTGGGCCTGGGTGAGCTGCCGCTGGTCTCCGGCGAGGACAAGGCGGACGTGCTCGACCTGCCGCCGGCCGCGCTCGGCGACCGGTCGCTGCCCGGTCTGCGTACCGTGCAGGTGGTCACCGTGATCGGCTCGCTGGACGACCCGATCAAGGACGCGTCCGACGCGTACCTCCGTCTGCACCTGCTCTCGCACCGCCTGGTGCTGCCCAACCAGCTCAACCTGGACGGCATCTTCGGCAAGCTGGCCAACGTGGCCTGGACGTCCGCCGGGCCGTGCCCACCGGAGCGAGTGGACGAGCTGCGGGTGATCGAGCGTGCGGCGGGCCGGCACCTGTCGGTGTACGGGGTGGACAAGTTCCCCCGGATGACCGACTACGTGGTCCCCTCCGGCGTGCGGATCGCCGACGCCGACCGGGTCCGCCTCGGCGCCCACCTGGCCGCCGGCACCACGGTGATGCACGAGGGCTTCGTGAACTTCAACGCCGGCACCGTCGGCACCTCGATGGTCGAGGGGCGGATCGTGCAGGGCGTGCTCGTCGGCGACGGCTCCGACATCGGCGGTGGCGCCTCGATCATGGGCACCCTATCCGGAGGCGGCACCGAGAAGATCAGCATCGGTGAGCGGAGCCTGGTCGGCGCGAACGCCGGGGTCGGCATCACGCTCGGCGACGACTGCGTGGTCGAGGCCGGCTGCTACATCACCGCCGCGTCGAAGGTCACCCTCCCGGACGGCCGGGTGGTCAAGGCCCGCGAGCTGTCCGGTGTCGACGGGCTGTTGTTCTGGCGCAACTCGGTGACCGGCGCGCTGGAGGCGAAGCCGCGCACCGGCCGGGGCATCGAGCTGAACGCCGCCCTGCACGCCAACGACTGACGTCCCCGCCGGGTCCGCGGCGCTCGGCCGCGGACCCGTCGGGGGTACGCCTCAGCGCAACCGGTACGCCTGGATGATCTTTTCGGTCACCGTGTTGCCGGCGGCGTCCTTCGCGGTTGCCCGCAGGGACGCGTAGCCGGGCCCGGCGGGATGCCGGACAGTCGCCGTCCAGCCCTGCCCGCCGTGCCGGACCCGGGCGGACTGCCAGGTCTTGCCTCCGTCGTAGGAGACGTCCACGGTCAGCTTGGTCACCCGCGACGCGGCAGCGCCGGGCTGACGCTGCACCTGCACCGGGATGATCAGACTCCGTCCGGCGGGAGCCGAGTTGTCCACGCTCAGCGGTGGCCTGAACCGGATGGCCGACACCGGCAGTTGACGGTGGTCGTCCCCGCCGACGTGCCGGGAGCGGAACGTCCACGTGGTGCTGACCTCGGTGCTCAGGTCGGTGAAGCTCCGCTTGGCCGACACCTCCAACCGGTAACGGGCGTTATCGGGCGGCACGGTGAACTGCCCGAATCCCGGCTCCGCCGACTCACCGACCAGTTTGCCGTCGCGGTAGAGGGCGGTCCGGCCTTCGTCGGTGACCGAGAATCCGGCGTGCCCGTCGGCGTCGCCGTACACCGGCACTCCCACCTGGATCTCGTCACCGAGTCGACTGATGCTCTGACCAGGCCAGCGCGGCGCCGGGAAGGACGGCCCGTACGGCGCGCTGTTCCAGCTCTCCCGGGTGTGCCGCCCGGGCTGGTACGCCCTCGGGTCGGCGGCCAGATTCGCCTTCAGGTCGATCCAACCCTCCTCGGTGACGACCCCGAACATCAGCTCCGGGGACCACCGCACCGCGTTGGTGCTGTAGTGCTCGACCCGCTGCCCCGGCATCGTGGTGGGCAGGCCGATCGCCCAGCCACCCGAGTCGGGTTCGAGGTGGGGGAAGACCACCCGCTCGGCGACCAGGCCCGGATAGCCACCCCGGAACTGGTGGGTGACGCTCGCCAGGTCCCTGCTCCGGTAGGTCTTGTCGAAGCCCGTCGGCATCCGGCCGGGAATCGTCTCGGCGAGCGCGTACAGGTAGGGGCTGTCCGCCAGCTCGGCTGTCGCCCACTGACTGCTGATCGTCGAGACGAACCGTTCGGCGGACGCCGCCCGGCCGAGGTGCCCGGTGGCCAATCCGGTGAAGTCGAACGCGAGCAGGCCGAACCCGAATCCGTTGTCGCCCTCCAGGAACAGCGCCGTGATGTCCACGAGCGCCGGCACGGCCGTGGGCTCCGGGACCGCCGTACGCACCGGCCGGGCCTTCCGGTCGTCGACGGTCACCGCGGTGTCGCTGTCCAGGAGCAGCTCCGGTTGGGCGAACTGGGTGGCACCGTCCGCGAAGAAGAGGATGCTGGCGAGCCCGTAACGGCCCTTGGGCAACCGCACGTCGACGGTGCCGTCCGGGTCGTACACGTCGTAGGTCCGGAAGGTCTCCAGGTCGATCAACGTGGTGACGTGGTCGGTCGCGGGCGCTCCGGTGGAATCCAGGTGGCGCACCGTGAGCTGGTAGCTCTCCACCTCCCGGTGCACGGCGATCGGGGTGACCGCGACGGTCTCCCCGGAGCGGGCCACGATCCGCCCGGTCCAGTAGCCGTCGGTCCCGATCCGGGTGTCCGCGGTGACCGTGGTGCCGGCGGTGCCGCCCCCGGGCACGGTGACCTGGGTCGCCGCCAGGGTGAACAGGCCCGCCGGTGCCGGCTGGCCCTCCGGCCCGGTCACCTCGAGGGTGAGGTCCAGGGTGATCGGGTTCGGCCCGTCGTTGCGCCAGTCGACAGTGCGGGTGACCGGGACGTCGTCGTCGTGCGGCCAGGCCGGTTGCCCGAAGCCGACGCTGACCGGGTCGCTGACCACCCGCTGGGAGATCGCCCGGGCCACGTCGACCCGGCCGGCGCCCTGCTGGAACGAGGTCTGCTCCGGGTGCGGCTTCGCCGACGCCATCAGTGTCGCCTTGAGCTGGGCCGCAGCCCAGTCGCTGTGCTGCTGGGCGATCAGCGCCACCGCGCCGGTGACGTGCGGTGCGGCCATCGAGGTGCCGGAGATGGTGACGTAGGAGTCACCCACCGGATCGCCGAGCAGCGTCCCCTCGCCCCGGGCGGCGACGATGTCGACGCCGGGAGCGGTCAGGTCCGGCTTCAGCCCGCCGTCGCCCGCCCGGGGGCCTCGGCTGGAGAAGTCGGCCAGGGCGTCGTCCCGGTCCACCGCGCCCACCGACAGCGCGGCCTCGGCCGTGCTCGGCGAGCTGACCGAGCCGTCGGTGCCGTCGTTGCCGGAGGAGATCACGAAGAGCGCGCCGGTCTGCGCGGTCAACGACTCGACGGCCGCCTCCAGCGGGTCGACCTCGGGCGTGTCGGTGCCGCCCAGACTCATGTTGATCACGTCGGCGTTCTGGTCGACGGCGGCCCACTGCATGCCGGCCAGGATCGCCGAGTCCGGGCAGCCGAAGTCCTCGCAGACCTTGCCGTTGAGCAGCGTGGCGTCCGGCGCGACGCCCCGGTATCTCCCGCCCGAGGCAGCGCCACTGCCGGCGATGATCGAGGCGACGTGGGTGCCGTGGCCCACCGTGTCACCGGCGTCGGTGGCCTCGGTGAAGTTGTGCGACTCGGCGACCCGGCCCGCCAGGTCGGGGTGGTCGGCGTCGATGCCGGTGTCCAGCACCGCCACGCGTACGCCCTGGCCGGTGAAGCCCGCCTGATGCGCGGCCGGCGCGCCGATCTGCGGCACGCTGTGGTCCAGTGTGACGTGTCGGCGGCCGTCGAGCCAGATCCGGTCGGCGCCCCCCGCCGTGCCGACCCGGGCGTTCGCGCCGGTGAGCGCTGCCCAGACCGTCGCGACCTGCTTCTTGTCCGCCGTCGCGGCGACCCCGCCGATCGCGGGCAACTGCGCGGTGACGGTCAACCCGGCGGGTGCGGCGGTCCGCTGCCGAGCGGCCGCGTCGCCCGCGACGAGCACCGGCAGATCGTCCCGCCGGGCGTCGTCGTAACCGGCGCTGATCAGCCCGGTCACGTTGAACAGTCGCCGGTCGACCCGACCGGAGCGAACCAGCGGCACGGCGTCCTGCGGCAGCACGGTGAGCTGACCGCGGTCACGGGTGGTGACGAACCGCAGATGATCCCGGCCCGGCCCGGGCCGGACCGCAGCGGACCCGGACGCGGTGACGGTGACCCGGTCACCGGTGAGCAGGGTGACGGTCTTCGTGGTGGGGACGCCGGCCGCGGCACGCGGGGTGGCGTCGGGTGCGGTGCTGGTGGGTGGGCTGGCCACGGCGAGCGCTGGAGTGCCCAGGACGAGGGCTGCTACCGCGGCGGTGGCTGTGCTCATTCTGCTGCGTCGATGCAACGGATCCTCCTCGGTGGAGCGTCGATACCGATGACGGGGTTCCATAGACCGAAGTCAGTATTGCATACTCGGTATGCAGAAAAGGGGTCGAAAATATGACGGACCTGCCAACCCCGAGCAGGATGGCAGGCATCATCGACCGGATGACCTCCATGAAGGACCGCATGCTCGCCGGTGAGCCGTACCTCGCCGACGATCCCGAGATCATCGCCGATCTGGACCGCGCCGCCCGGCTGATGGAACGTTTCAACACCAGCGCCGCCACCGATCCACAAGCACGTCTCGCGGCGCTCCGTGACCTCCTCGGCGACCTGGGCGACGGCACCTGGATCCGCCCACCGTTCTACTGCGACTACGGATGGCAGATCCGGATCGGACCGCGCAGCTTCGTCAACTACAACGCCGTCTTCCTCGACGTCGCGGCGATCACCATCGGCGCCGACGTCCAGATCGGACCGAACGTCCAACTCCTGACCCCGACGCACCCGGTGGAGCCCGGTCCGCGCCGCGACAAGTGGGAGGCCGCCAGGCCGATCACCATCGAGGACAATGTGTGGCTCGGCGGCGGCGCCATCGTCCTCGCCGGCGTGACGATCGGTGCGAACACAGTGGTCGGCGCCGGCGCGGTGGTCACCCGGGACCTGCCACCCGACGTGGTCGCCGTCGGCAACCCCGCCCGGCCCGTCCGGGAGTTGGACTGACGGCCGCCACCCTCGACGGCCCGGTCAGGCCGCCGGTGGCAGCGCCGCTCGCCGCCCTCAACGGGCCGGTCAGGCCGCCGGTGGCTCGGGGAGGCGGACCACCAGGTCGGCTCGCTCAGCGGTGGGGGTGATCAGAGCCGCGTTGGCCTCGTCACTGCCGAGCGCCCACTCCCGGGCCTGCTCCGGCGACCGCCCGAACGCCTCGTGCCGGGCGGTCAACCGCCGGTGCCGAATCTCCGCGTCCAGGTCCAGGAACCACGTCTCGTGCAGCAGCGGCGGGATCTCCCACCACGGGTCGTCGGGCAGCAGCAGGTAGTTACCCTCGGTCACCACGAGTCGTACCGACGGCTGCACCTCGATCGCCCCGGCGATCGGCTCCTCCAGCTCCCGCCGGAACTCCGGAGCGTAGACCGAGGTCTGCTCCAGGCGGCGCAACCGACGCAGCATCGATACGTACCCGTTCGCGTCGAAGGTGTCCGCCGCGCCCTTGCGGTCCGCGCGACCCAGCCGGACCAACTGCGACTGGGCCAGGTGAAAACCGTCCATCGGCACCAGCCGGGCGGTCGGCCCCACCTCGGCGACGATCAACTCGGCCAGCGTGGACTTCCCGGCGCCGGGCGCACCGGCGATGCCGAGTAGTTGACGCGGCCCGGCCTCGGCCAACACCAACGCCCGCTCCACCAGCTCGTCGACGGACAGCACCTGGGCCGGCGGCATCAGTCGAGGACCGGTTCGCTGATCGTGAACCGAGCCTGCACCGCCGCCTGCACGGTCTGCGGCTGGGGATCCAACTCGAGCTCCGGCGCGCCCCCACCGGCCCCGGCGAACGCCGCCCGGGCGAACATCGGCCGGTCGGCCGGGCCGGCGTCGGCCAACTCGATCAGTGCGGTGACCCGGGCGCCGAGCGCCTCCGCGTACTCCCGGGCGCGCAGCAGCGCGTCACCGATCGCGGCGTGCCGGGCCTCCCGGTACGCGGGGCTGTCCGGCCGAAGCTCCCACCAGGGCCCGGCCACCTCGACCTGGTCCTGGTCGGCCAGCCGCAGCATCAGCTCGCCGAGAGCGGTGAAGTCGGTGACGGTGACGGTGGTGGTCACGCTGCCGTGCCAGGCGACCACCCGCTCGCCCGACCGCCGGGTCTCCGGCCGCACCCGCAGGTCGCCGGTCTCCCGCCGGGCCACCGTCGGCTCCGAGCCGTCGAGCAGCACCCGGACGGCGGCGGCCCGCTCGGCCAACCGGGTCAACGTCGCCTCCCGATCCCGGTCGCGCGCCGTCGCGGTGACCGTGAACCGGGCCAGCTCGGGCGGGACCTCCCGGTACGCCTCGCCGCGCACCTGCACCACCGGACCGTCCGCCACCATGCCCCTCAGCCTAGTCAGCCACCGGCAGCCGCGCGGTGTAGGAAACCGCCTCGGCGTCGACCCGGCACCCGGTCAGGTGCCCGCCGACGTCGCCCAGCCCGCGCAACCAGGTCACCTCGGCGGCCCTGTCGCCGCCGACCGGGAACTCCCGGGTCTCGCCGGTGAACAGCCGATCCGACAATGCGCAACGGGCGGCCCTGGCCTCCGCGTACCGGGCGACGAGGGCTGGCGCGTCGTCGGCCCGCAGGGCGGCGGCCAGCCCGTCCAGGAAGGCGCGGACCTCGGCCAACCCGTCCAGGACCCGGTCGCGGTTACCCAGCAGCATGTTCGCGGTCCGCTCGGCCGGAGTGCCGGCGACCCGCGTGCCGTCGGAGAAACTGCCCGCGGCCAGCGTCAGCACCGCGTCGCGCAGCGGCGCCCGCTGCGTCGCACCGGCCAACGCCCCGGCCAGCAGGTGTGGCACGTGCGAGGCGAGCGCCGCCGCCGAGTCGTGGGCCGACGCCGACATCGGCACGACGCGGGCGGCGAACACATCCACCAGCAGCCCGGTCAGCCAACGGAAGGCGTCCGTCGCGGCGCCCGGGGTCGGGCAGAGCACCCAGGCGGCGTTGGTCAACAGGGTCGGCGAGGCGGCGGTCAGGCCGGCCGACTCCGCGCCGGCCATCGGATGCCCGGGTACGAACCGGTCGGCCAGCCCGAGCCGACCGGCCGCCTCGGCCACCTCGACCTTGGTGCTGCCCACGTCGGTGAGCACACAGCCGGGCGCGGTCAGCTCGGCCACCCGGGCCAGGGTCAGCGGGAGAGTCGGCAGCGGGCCGCAGAGAAAGACCACGTCCCGACCGGACACGGCCTGCTCGATCGTGGCCGGGGCGACCACACCCCGGAGCTGGGCCCCCGCACGGGTGGCCGGGTCCGGGTCCCATCCGACGACGTCCAGGCCGGCCTCGGCCAGGCGCAGCAGCACGGAGCCGCCGATCAGGCCGGTGCCGATCACGGCTGCGCGCACCCCGGCGTACCGCCCGGTCGTGCCGTCGGTCATCGCCGGGCGCCCGGGGTCAGGCCCGCAGCCGGTCGGCGACCGCCGCGACGTGCGCGTCGGACTCGGTCAGTGCGACCCGGACGTACTGCCCGGCGGAGGGGCCGTAGAACACCCCGGCGGCGACCAGGATGCCCCGACGGGCCAGCCAGTCGACCGTCTGCCAGCAATCCTCACCGCGGGTGAGCCACAGGTAGAGACCCGCCTCGGAGTGCTCGACGGTGAACCCGGCCTCGGTGAACGCGGCCCGGAGCACCTCACGTCGGGCGCGGTAGCGCTCCCGCTGCTCCTCGGCGTGGCCCTCGTCGTGCAGCGCGGCCACCATCGCCGCCTGCACGGGCGCGGGCACGATCATGCCCGCGTGCTTGCGCACCTTCAGCAGCTCGGCGACGAGCGCCGGGTCACCGGCGACGAACCCCGCCCGGTAGCCGGCCAGGTTGGACCGCTTGGACAGCGAGTGCAGGGCCAGCACCCCGTCGTAGCTGCCGCCGCTGACCTGCGGGGACAGCACGGAAACCGGCTCCGCCGACCAGCCCAGAGGCAGGTAGCACTCGTCGCTGGCGACCACCGCGCCGCGCTCCCGGGCCCAGTCGACCACCTTGCGCAGGTGCGCCGCGGGCAGCACCCGCCCGGTCGGGTTGCCGGGCGAGTTGACCCAGACCAGCCGGACCCGCGAGGTCGGCCCGACCGAGGTGAGCGAGTCGGTGCGCACGACGGTGGCGCCGGCCAGCCGGGCGCCGTCCTCGTACGTCGGGTACGCGATCGACGGCACCACCACCACGTCACCCGGGCCGATGCCGAGCAGGGTGGGCAGCCACGCGACCAACTCCTTCGAGCCGATCGTCGGCAGCACTCCGAGACCGTCGACACCAGCGCCGCAGGCCCGGGACACCCATGCCGCGATCGCGGCCCGCAACGCGGGCGTACCGGCGGTCAGCGGGTAGCCGGGAGCGTCGGACGCTTCAGCCAGGGCTCGACGGATCACCTCGGGCACCGGGTCGACCGGCGTACCCATGGAGAGGTTGATCAGGCCCTCCGGATGCGCTGCGGCCAGGGTGGCCGCGGCGTCCAGGGTGTCCCAGGTGAACTCGGGCAGCCGCGACGAGACCGGCGCGGGCCGGTTCAGTGGCCCTCGCCGCGCGGCGGCTGCGCGGCGACGAAGGTGGCGTCCTTCTCCACCTTGCCGACCTTCGAGGCGCCACCGGGCGAGCCCAGGTCCTCGAAGAACTCGTAGTTGGCGCCGGTGTAGTCCTTCCACTGCTCCGGGACGTCGTCCTCGTAGAAGATCGCCTCCACCGGGCAGACGGGCTCACAGGCACCACAGTCGACGCACTCGTCGGGGTGGATGTAGAGCATCCGGTTGCCCTCGTAAATGCAGTCGACCGGGCACTCCTCGATGCATGCCTTGTCGAGCACATCCACGCACGGCTCGGCGATGATGTAGGTCACCGGTCTTCTCCTCCGCAGACACGTCGCGATCTCCCGCGACGGTAAGAGCCTAGTATCTCGCCGGGGAGGGGGTCGATCGTGCTCCGACAGCAGGATGTGGGACACCGAATTGTGGTCCGCCGGATTGTGGGGATTCGCGAAGGCCGCCCGCTCTTCTCCGATGCCCTCGGCGAGCTGGTGGAGCTGAGCGAGACTCATCTCACCCTGGCCACGGCGAAGGGGCCGCTACGGGTTCCGGTGGCCCAGGTCCACCGCGCCAAGCGGGTGCCGGCGACCCGTCGACCGACTGCGGCGGCCGTCGTGGCACTGGAGCGGGCCGCAGACGAGGCCTGGCCGGCACCGACGCGCGGCCGACTCGGCGACTGGCTGCTCCGGTCGGCGGACGGCTGGACCGGCCGGGCCAACTCGGCGCTGCCGATCGGCGACCCGGACCGGCCGCTGCTGGCCGCCGTGGACGCGGTGGAACGCTGGTACGCCGAGCAGGGCCAGCCCGCGATGATCAATACGCCGCTGCCGCTCGCCGCACCGGTCGGCGGCGAGCTGGACGCCCGCGGCTGGACCGCCCGCCCGCCGACACTCGTGCAGACCGCACCACTCCCCCTGCCGCCCGAGGGTCCGCCCGCCCCACGACAGGGTGGCGCGATCACCGCCACGCCCGGCGCCGCTGGGGCGCAGAACGACGAGGTCGCCGAGCCGCCCGCCGACGTCGAGGAGCCGGGCACCGCTGCGGTCGCCGACGCCGAGTCGCCGCCCGGCGCGGTCGTCGAGCTGCGCACGGCGCCGAGCGAGCCGTGGCTGGCCGTCGCCGCCGGCCGCAAGGGCGGCCTACCGGAGGCCGCCCGACACGTGCTCACCGCCGTGGACCAGGTCCGCTTCGCCCACGTGTACGTCGACGGCGCGCTGGTGGCTGTCGGCCGGGGCACGGTGACCGGCGAGGGGCGCTGGTTGGGCCTCAGCCTGATCGAGGTGCTGCCGGACGCCCGCCGGCAGGGGCTGGCGCGGCGCGTGATCCACGAACTGACCGCCTGGGGCGTGTCGGTCGGCGCGACACACGCGTTCCTCCAGGTCGAGCAGCACAACACGGCCGCGGTCACGCTCTACCGACGGCTCGGCTTCACCACCCACCACACCTACCTGACCCGGGTCGCCCCGCACTGAAGCCTGACCACCCGGGGCCGCCCAGCGATCGGTCCGGGCGCTGATCCACTCGCGTTCACGGAAACCGGGCCATCCGATGCGCCCTGACCCCGCGACTTCCTGAAATCCGAGTCGATCACCGCCCAGCACGCGAGCGGCGCACGCGGGCCGGGTCAGCGGCGGACGACCCGGCGGGGCTTGGCGGCCCTCACCTCGGCGTACCGCTTGAGCTGCTGCGAGCGGTAGTCCCGCCCGAGCGCGGTCAGCACCAGATAGCCGACCAGCAACCCGGCGCCGGTGGCGAGCAGGTAGAGCCAGATCTGGGCGAAGAACGTCGGCGCGCCGCCCGCGAAGGGGTTGTGACCGATCAACAGGGGCCCGACCAGCACGGTCAAGACCATCGCCATCGGCACCACGAGGGCCATGTCGGCCGCCCAGCCCGCCAGCGGCCGACGACGACCCCAGCGGAAGGCGACCACCGCCAGGATCAGCCCGATCACCGCGAACATCGCCAACGACACCCGGTCGGCGGCGGTGTCGTCACCCTCGAAGCCGAACCGGATGATCAGCCGGGCGACCACGTTCACCGCGAACAGGGCCGCAACGAGCACCCCGATGTCACGCCACCGCTTGTCCATCACCGGACCTCCCGCCGTACGCCCCGTCGTGGGGCCCCCATCTCTGGCAGGAATATCTACCACCCCTACCTGGGTGACGTCATCAGCCGCCGAGGGTGTGCGGCGGGGCGAGGATCTGCCGGAAGCCCATCACCGCGAAGGTCATCGCACCCGCCACGATCATGGCCAGGCCGACCCAGTTGTCGCCGGCCAGCAGCAGGTCGCCCTCGCTGGTCCGGAGGGCGGCCACCGCCATCAGCGCGAACCACGGCACCGCCGGCAACGCCACCGCCCACCTACGGCCGACCGCCTCGTACGCGAACCAGCTCAACGCGATGTTCGCGCCGACTGCCACGACCACTGACACGCCGATCAGGT
This sequence comes from Micromonospora sp. WMMD1155, assembly GCF_029581275.1. Taxonomy (NCBI): domain Bacteria; kingdom Bacillati; phylum Actinomycetota; class Actinomycetes; order Micromonosporales; family Micromonosporaceae; genus Micromonospora; species Micromonospora sp. WMMD1155. The sequence continues at coordinate 3,698,074 of NZ_CP120742.1, read as the reverse complement.
GACCACCGACGCGGACCGTGGCCAGCAGCAACTCCAACACCCCGGTCAGCACCCCGGCCACCACCACGACGATCGCGCCGGCCACCCGCAGGCCCAGGTCCAGCAGGCGCGGCGGCGGTCCCGCCGGGGGCGGGGCGGCCTGGTCGTCGACGACCGTCATCGGCGCGGCGGGCGAGGTCACCGGAGACCGGCCGCCGCGACCGGAGACCGGTCCGGGGCGGTCTCCAGGGGCAGCCCGGCGAAGAGGTCGTCCTCCCAGCCGTACGGCCCGGTGCCCGGACCCTTCCCGCCGACGGCGAGGGTGAAGTACTCCACGCCCATGAACTCGCCGCCGAAGTTACCGGCGATCGAGTAGAGCCAGGAGTCGGCCGGGATCTGGGTGGCGTGCGCCCGCATCGCGGCTTCCTTGGCCAAATGCTGGTCGGTGCCGTCGATTCGGGCGGCGATCTCCGCGTCCGGGGTGCCGAAGGGCAGGTCGGCGATGTCCTCGATGCCGCCGAACGGGTTGTCCGAGGATTCCGCGAACTGCGTCATCCCGGCCTCCAGCACACTGAGCGGCATCGCCGTCCAGTAGACCTTGAGCGGGGCGCAGCCCTCGGCGGCGGCCAACTCGACGGCGCGCATCGCCACCCGGTGCGCCTGGATGTGGTCGGGGTGGCCGTAGAAGCCGTTCGGGTCGTACGTGACGAGCACCTGCGGGCGTACCTCCCGCATGATCTCGACCAGGTGCCCGGCGGCCTCGTCGAGGTCGGCCTGCCAGAAGGCCCGCGGGTGTTCGTTGGTCGCGAGCCCCATCATGCCCGAGTCGCGGTAGCGGCCCGCGCCCCCGAGGAAGCGGTGGTCGGTGACGCCGAGCGCGGCGCACGCGGCGGTCAGCTCGGCGATGCGGTACCCGCCGAGCTGGTCGGCCTCGGCGGCGACGAGCTGGGCCAGCGCGGGGACGTGCACCTCACCCTCCTCGCCGAGGGTGCAGGTCACCAGCGTGACGTGCGCGCCGTCGGCGGCGTAGTGGGCCATCGTCGAGCCGGTGCCGATCGACTCGTCGTCGGGGTGCGCGTGGACCAGCAGCAGGCGGCGGTCGGGCAACATCGTCACGCCGGTCACTCTAACCGGCGGTTCCCCCCGGTCGGCGCTGACGCGTCCGCCCAGGTCGGCCACATCACCTGCGGTCCGGCTCTACGATTTGGTCTGTGGACTTTCCGGAGCTGGCCGCCCGCACCCACCGGTTCAGCCACGGCGCGCCACGCGCTGTCTCGGTGGCCGAGGACGGCTCCCGGGTGATCTTCCTGCGCTCCGCCGGGCCGGAGGATCCCGCGGACGCGCTCTGGATGCTGGACGTGGCCACCGCCGAGGAGCGCCTGGTCGCCGACCCGGCGACGCTGCTCGGCGAGGACGGGGACGTCAGGTCCCTCTCCCCCGGCGAACGCGCCCTGCGGGAACGGCTGCGGCTCAGTGCCGCCGGCATCGGCTCGTACGCACTGGACGCCGCCGGCCGGGTCGCCGTGTTCGCGCTGGCCGGGCGGTTGTTCCGGGCTGACCTGGTGCACGGTGACGTGGTGGAGGTGGCCGCCGTCGGCCCGGTGCTGGACCCGCGTCCGGACCCGACCGGGCAGCGGCTGGCGTACGTGACCGACGCGGCCGAGGGTGTGCGCCGGGGCGAACTGCGGGTGATCGACCCGGACGGGACCGACACCCTGCTGGCCGGCGAGGACGCCGGGGTGAGCTGGGGCTTGGCCGAGCACATCGCGGCTGAGGAGTTCGGCAGGTACCGGGGCTACTGGTGGGCTCCGGACGGTCGGTCGGTGCTCGCCGCCCGGGTCGACGAGTCTCGCCTGGAACGCTGGCACCTGCACGACCCGGCCCAACCGGCCAGCCCACCGACGGCCGTCGCGTACCCCCGAGCCGGTGGGCCGAACGCCGAGGTCAGCCTGCACCTGCTCGACCTGGACGACGGCTGGGTCGACGTGCACTGGGACCGGGAGACCTACCCGTACCTCACCGGGGTCAGCTGGGGCGAGGGCAGCCCGTTGATCACCGTGCTGCGCCGCTCACAGCAGCACGGGCTGGTGTTGGCGGTGGACCCCCGCACGGGGGAGACGCAGGTGCACGCGGAGCTGGCCGACCCGCGTTGGGTCGAGCCGATCGCCGGCACCCCGGCGCACCTGCCGGACGGCCGGGTGCTGGTCGGCGGGGAGTTGGCCCATGACGGGTACGACGCACGGTGCTTGTTCGCCGACGGCACCCTGCTCACCCCGCCGTCGCTGTACGTACGCCGGGTGGTCGGTCGGCTGCCGGCCGCCTCCGGCCCGGCGGACCTGCTGGTCGAGGCGAGCGACGGCGAGCCTAGCGAGCGTCACCTGTTCCGGATCCGCACCACCATCGGCGGTGGGGTGGACGCGCGGCGACTCACCACCGACTCCGGCTGGTACACCGCCGCGGTCGGCGGGGACGTGCTGGCGGTCGGTGTCGCGTCACTGGACCACGCCGGGGTGCACTGGACGGTGCGGCGCGGTGACCAGGAGCTGGCCGAGCTGCGGTCGTTCGCCGCCAACCCGCCGTATGCTCCGCTGCCGCTGCTGGAACGGGTGACCGACCGGCGGCTGCCGGCGGCGGTGCTCTACCCGGACAACCACGTGACGGGTCGACGGTTGCCGGTGCTGCTGGACATCTACGGCGGGCCGGGGCACCAGGAGGTCGTGGCGGCGCGGGCCGCGTGGTTGGAGCGGCAGTGGTGGGCCGACGCCGGGTTCGCGGTGGTCACCATCGACAACCGGGGTACGCCGGGAGTGGCCCCCTCGTTCGAGAAGGCGATCCACCGCCGGGTCGCCGACGTGATCCTCACCGACCAGATCGACGCGCTGACCGCACTCGCCGGCAAGCACCCGGACCTGGACCTGAGCCGGGTGGGGGTGCGCGGCTGGTCGTTCGGCGGCTGGCTGGCCGGGTTGGCGGTGCTGCGCCACCCGGAGCTGTTCCGCTGCGGCATCGCCGGCGCGCCGGTGACCGACTGGGCGCTGTACGACACCGCGTACACCGAGCGTTATCTGGGGTTGCCGGAGGACGGCATGGACGTCTACGCGCACCACTCGCTCGTCGAGTTGGCCGCCGAGCCGGTCACCGGCCCGGACCAGGCCCGCCCGTTGCTGCTGGTGCACGGTCTGGCCGACGACAACGTGGTGGCCGCGCACACGCTCCGGCTGTCGGCGGCCCTGCTGAGCACCGGTCGCCCGCACGCCGTGCTGCCGCTGACCGGCGCCACCCACATGGCCGCGAACGGCACCGCCGAGCGTCTGCTTCCACTGGAGCTGGAGTTCCTCCGGACCCATCTGCTGTAGCCGGGATCCGGCCTCAGTCCGATCCCCGGGACGCGGCCCCCCTGCCGACAACCCTGTCGGAAAGGGGGCCGGCCTGCCCACTCCTGGAACGTGTTGTCGGCGCTCAGCCCTTCGGGTTGGGGCCGAAACGGTTCGTGCCCGGCGTGCTGTCCAACACGAAGAACACGATGAGGACGATGAAGCCCACGAGCGGCACCAGAGCGATCAGCAACCACCATCCCGTGCGGTCGGTGTCGTGCAGGCGTCGCACCCCGACCGCCAGCGAAGGCAGCAGCAGCGCCAGGGAGGCGACGAGGCCGATCAAACCGGTGGTGGAGCCCTCGAAGTCCAGTCCCAGCGCACCATCCAGGATGGACGCGACGATGCTGACCAGGACTGTGAACAAGGCGAACCACCAGTACTCGGACCGGCGGGCGCGGCCCGTGAAGCCGACGTACTTACTGAGAACCGACTTGACTGCGTCAATGAAGGACATGACTATCCCCGTTCGATTGAGGGGTTTTCAAGGTCATCGCGGAGGCAGCCAAACAGTTCGATCCGGCGAGGTCAAGGGGCGAACAGCCGAGGCGCGGTAGCCGCAGCGCCTATCGGGACCGACCGATGAGGCAAGCGCCGACGAGTCGAGTCGCTGCCCGGCACCGGACACACCTCCGGTCACAGACCGCTGGTGCCCTGGTCGGAGACCGACGGCGGCCAGCGGTGCGTACGCCACTGGTTCCACGTCGCGAACCCAGCCGGCGGGTCGTCGATGGCTTCGCTGCCGTCGAGTTCGCCCGGCGTCGGGACCTCGAAGTTCGCAGCCCACTCGGCGAGTTCGTCGTCGGACATCGGCCACGTCGTGTGCGGCGCTTCCGCTTGGCGCTGATCGAGCCGTCTGCGCTGCTCGGCCGGGGTGAGTGCGAAGTAGTGCAACTCCACCGTCGCGCCGACGTCCGCTGCTGCCTGCCGCAGCGCAGTGCGCTCGTTCCGACTCCACAGGCCGTAGTCGATCACGACGTTGGTGCCGAGTTCGAGGGACCGCAGCCCGATCTCGATGAGCCTTCCTTCGATCACGTCCTGGGCCGACGGCGGATTCTCCGGCCCGTAGAGAGCCTTCACCCACTCGTCCTTCGTCAGACGAAGAGCCTTCCGCTCGACCTCGATACGCCGAGCAGCAGTGGTCTTCCCGGTGCATGGGAGCCCCACCGTCAGGAACAGTGTCGTCATCCCCCGCCTCCGTACGAACGACCCCTCGTCACCGGGTCGGGACGACCCTATGCGCACCAGCCTTTCGCGCCGACCGATCCGGTCGCCCGAGCTCTGAGGATGCGCGCGGCCCATCGCATGGATCCACGAGCACCAGGGCACCCCGCACGGCCGCACGTGGTCGCGGTTCTCGTTCGACTCACCGGCCGCCCGGCACGGAGTTGAAGAAGTCGGAAAGAAGTCCGGCCGTCTGCGCAGGATCTTCGAGCATGGGTGAGTGACCGACACCGGGCATCAGCTCGACTGTCGCACCCGCAACGCCGCGGTACGCGGCCGCCGACGACGATCGCCACCTCTGGTCGAGCTCACCGAAGATGACCAGCAGTGGCTTGCCGAGGCTCGTGAGCCGATCCGGAAGGTGTCGCTGGGTCAGATAGTCCTCGGACGCCCGCGATGCCGCCGTGAGCCCGTGGTAGGTCATGCCACGCGTGTCGTCGACGAGCTGCTGCGGGACGGGGAAGCCGGGCGCGAACGCGGTGCTCAAGCCCCGGCGCAGAATCCCATCGGTCCGAAGTCGCCACAGGAGTTGACCCAGCACGGGGACGAAGACGAGCTTGCCGACCGGCCCGTCCGAGATGAAGGCGTCCAGGTGCGGTCCCGTGTTGACGAGCGCGAGCGCGGTCACCAGGTCGCCGCGGTGTTCGGCGAGCGCGGTGGCGACGTAGCCGCCGGTGGAGTGGCCGATCACGATGGCCTGTTCGACGCCGAGCTGGTCCAGTGCCTGCCCGACGCGGCGTCCTTGCTGCGACACGGCATAGCCGCCGCCGGTCGGTTTCGCGGATCGGCCATGTCCGAGCAGGTCGATTCGGATGACACGATGGGACGCTGCCAGCGTCGGGACGATCGACTTCCACCACTCGGTCGAGGCGCCGAGCCCGTGGATCAGCACGAGTACCGGGGCGTCGCGGGGTCCGTCCTGGCTGACGTTGATGTCGCCGCCGTCGAGCTGCAGGATCGTGTCTCCGGTGGCAGGCGCGGCCTGCCAGTTCACCGATGCCGCGTTGGCGAGGAGCAGTCCGACGACCGTGAGCAGTGTCGTCGAGGCGATGACGCGCCGTCGCCGACGGGCGTGACGTCCACGCGGTTGCTGGTCGGGCGCGCGCGGGTCGACCTCGTCGACCTGTTTGCCGGGGGCTGGCGATGCCGTCATGAAGTCACTGTCGCTGCCCTGCCGTGCCGCCGGCTTGGACGAATGTTCCCCTCAACCGCGCGCGTAGGGCCGTGGCCGCACTGCGAGGTGCAGGCGTGAGGCTGGGCCGTCGGCACGCCGGGTCGAGGATGCTCCAACGACTGAATCGTCTACGACATCAGCTCGAAAGGAAGCGTGCAGTACCACCCATCCCGGGCCGGCCGAACAGCGCTCGCGCTCGAAGGACGGACGGCGAGGGCCCCCTTCCGACGACGCTGTCGGAAGGGGGCCCGGCCTGCCTGCAATACGACTACGGCTTGACGTGCGCGTTCACGAACGACGGGTAGCCGAAGACGCTGGAGATGAAGATCCCGCCGGCCTTGGACCCGTGCACGTTGTACGCCACGTCGACGTACATCGGCACCACCGGCGCGTACTCCTTCATGATCCGCTCGTCGAGCTTGGCCCACTCCGGGCCCTGGTCGGCGGGGGCGAGGGCCAGGATGCGGTCCATCTCGGCGTTGATCGCCGGGTCGTTGAAGTAGGACTGGTTGCTGTTGCCCTCGGCCTTGATGGTGCGGCCGTCGTAGAGCACCGGCAGGATCGACGCCCCGCTGGGCCAGTCGGCCGCCCAGTTACCGATGTACAGGTCCCACGGGTTGTCCTTCTTCTTGATCTCGTCGAGCTTGGCGTCGTCGGAGATGTTCCGCACCGTGATCTTGAAGCCGGCCCGCTCCAGGTTGGCCTTGAGCTGCGCGCCCTGCTGCTGCTCCGTGGAGTTGTCGGCGACACCCAGCACCAGCTCCGGGGTCTTGCCGCCGAGCAGTTCCTTGGCCTTGTCGACGTTGCCGTTGGGACCGGCCGGGTACGCCTCGTACGCCTGGTAGCCGATGGTGGCCGGCGGCATCAGCGTGGTCAGCGGCGCGGCGACGTTCTGGCCGCCGAGCGCCTTGATCATGCCTTCGCGGTCGATGGCGTAGTTGAGCGCCTGGCGGATCTTGAGGTCGGTCACCCGCTGGTTGTTGATGACGAGCTGGTTGGCGCTCGGCGTCGGGGAGAGGATGCTGCGCGACTTGAGCGCGGGGTCACCGGCCACCTTGGCGACCAGCGAGGCGGGCACGGTGTTGAAGGCGAGCGCGCTCTGGTCGGCGCCGTTGTCGGCGATCACCCGGTTGTTGGCGGCGTCCGCGGTCGGGCCGAAGGTCCAGACGAACTGGTCCGGGTACTGGTGCCGCACCGGGTCGGTGGCCGGGTCCCAGTTGGGGTTGCGGTCCAGGGTGAGCTGTACGCCGACCTGGTTCTTGGCGATCTTGTACGGGCCGGACGAGAACGGCTGCTTGTCCACGTCGATGCCGGTGTCCTTGTCGGCGGGCAGCGGCGCGGTCGTCGGCAGTGAGGCCGCGAACGGCAGGTCACAGCGGGGCTTGGCGAACTCGAAGCGCAGCGTCTTGGCGTCCGGCGTGCTCAGGCCGGGCGGGAGCGACGTCTTGTTCTTCTTGAAGTCCCACTTGGTGTCGAACTGCGCGGTGTCGGCCAGCCACTCCTGGATGTAGGTCGGGCCACCGGAGAGGTCGGGGTCGAAGGACCGGGCGATGCCGTACGCGATCTCCTTGGAGGTGATCGGCCGGCCGTCCTCGAACTTCACCCCGTCCTTGATGGTGAATTCCCAGACCTTGCAGTCGTTGTTGACGTTCTTGCCCGGGGTCTCGGCCAGGTCACCGACCAGGACCAGGCCGCCCTTGCCGTCGTCCTTCCAGGTGGTCAGGTAGCGGGACCAGAGCGGGTTGGCCATCAGACCGGCGAACGAGTACGTCCGCTGCGGGTCGAGGTGGGAGATCGGCGACTCGCGGATGACGGTGAAGGTGCCACCCTTCTGCGCCCCGCTCACCTCGGCCGCGGGCCCCTGCGAGTCCTTGGGGTCGGTCGAGATGACCCCGGTCTGCGTCCGGTTGGTGTCCACCGTGGTGCCCTCGCCCGTGTTCTTCGAGCACGCACCCAGTGCCACCACCAGAGCGATCGCGCCGCCTGCGGCAACCGCCACGCGTGGTCGCATGAAATACCCCCTTCAGCCGTGTGCCGTGCGGTCTCGTCGGGGCGAGAACCACCGACGTCCCGAGGATCGTAAGGAAGAAAACCTACGAGTTGTGTAACAGTTGTCGATAAGTTTCGCCATCGGTCACCGCAGCCGTACCCGCGGATCGATGGCCGCGTAGAGCAGGTCCACCAGCACGTTCGCCAGGACCACGAAGACGGCCGCGATCAGCACGGTGGCCATGATCGTGGGTAGGTCACCCGAGCGCACCGCGTCCACCGCCGTACGCCCCAGCCCCTGGATGCCGAACGTCGTCTCGGTGATCACCGTGCCGCCCAGCGCCCCGCCCACGTCCAGCCCCGCGATCGTCACCACCGGGGTGATCGCCGCGCGCAGCGCGTGTCGCCCGTACACCTTCGGTTTGGCCAGGCCCTTGGCCCGCGCGGTCCGGACGAAGTCCTCCGACAGCGTCTCCAACATCTGCGCCCGCGACAGCCGGGCGTAGATGGCCGAGAAGAGGAAGGCCAACGCCACCCAGGCGAGCACCAGCCCACTGGCCCACTTCGCCGGGTTGTCGAAGAGGGAGGTGTAGCTCGGCACCGGCAGCCACCGCAGGTTGTAGACGAAGACCAGCAACAGCACCGCGCCCACGAAGTAGAGCTGCAACGAGGCACCGGTCAACGAGAAGCCGATGGCGGCCCGGTCCAACCAGGTGCCCCGCCGCAGCGCGGACACCATGCCCAGCCCGACCCCCAGTAGCAACCACAGGATCGCCGCCGGGATCACGATGCTCAGCGTCACCGGCAACACCCGGGCGATGGTGTCCGAGACCGCCTCGTTGGTGACGTACGACCAGCCCAGGCAGGGCGCGTCGCACCGGCCGCCCTGGGCGCTGCCCAGGTCCCGACCGGTGACGATGCCCTTCATGTAGCCGGCGTACTGGCTGATCAGCGGGTCGTTCAGGCCCAGGTCGTCGCGGACCCGCTCCAACCGCTCCGGGTTGCAGTTCTTCGAGCAGATGCTGCTCACCGGATCACGCGGCAGGGCGAAGAACATCAGGAAGGTCAGCACGCTCACCGCGAAGAGCGTCAGCGTGGCCGAGAACAGTCGCTTGAGCAGAAATCGCGCCATCGGGTACCCCCTACCGGGACGACTTCGGGTCGAGCGCGTCCCGCAACGCGTCGCCGAAGAGGTTGAAGGCGAACACCAGCGCGAAGATCACGATGCCCGGGAAGAACACGTACGCCGGGTCGGTCTGCAGGTAGTCCAGACTGCGGTAGATCATTCGGCCGAAGCTCGGTGTCTCGTCGCTGAGCCCGACGCCGATGAAGGAGAGCGCTGCCTCGCTGGTGATGAACTGCGGCACCGCCAGGGAGAACGACACCAGGATCGGCGCCCAGATGTTCGGCAGCAGCTGCCGGAAGAGCATGTGCCCCAACCCGGCGCCGCTGGCCTTGGCCGCCTCCACGAACTCCCGCTCACGCAGCGCGATCACCTGCCCCCGCACCAGCCGGGCGGTGCTGGTCCAGCCGAAGATCGCGAAGACGGCGATCAGCACGCCCACCCCGAAGGCCGACGACACCTGCCCCCGCTCGCCGTAGAAGCGCAGCGTGATGGTGGGGGTGAGCGCCAACGCGATGATCAGGAAGGGCATCGCCAGGGTCAGGTCGGTGATCCAGTTGACCACCGCGTCGAGCCAGCCACCGAGGTAACCGGCGAGCGCGCCGAGCGCGACGCCGATCGTCGCGGTGATCAACGCGGCGGCGAGAGCGATGAACAACGACGTGCGCAGCCCGTAGACCAGCCGGATGAAGATGTCCCGACCCAGCCCCGGCTCCAGACCGAACCAGTGCTCCCCGGTGACACCACCGGCGTACCCCAGCGGCATGCCGGAGCCGTCCAGCAACTGCTGGAACTGCTCGCGCGGGCCGATCCCGTAGACCATCTCGATCAGCGGGGCGGACAACCCCAACACCATGAAGAACACCAGGAGTACGCCGCTGACCACGGCCGTGCGGTCACGGCGCAGCCGCAGCCAGGCGAGTTGACCGGGTGAACGGCCGACGACGCCCTTCTCGGCGGGTCCGCCCGCGTCCGTGCCGGACTCGATCTCGGCCAGCGCCACACCCTCCACCGGGGAGAGGCTCACGACGACACCTCCTCGACGGTCGGGCTGGTCGACCCGGCCGCTTCCGGGCGCGTGCCGGCCGGTCCCCCTTCGGGGCTCGTGCCGGCCGGTTCCCCTACCGGGCTCGTGCCGGCCGGTTCCCCTTCCGGGCTCGTGCCGGCCGGTTCCCCTTCGGGGAAGTGACACGCGGTGGACTGCCGGCCGCCGTCGCGCGGGACCAACGCCGGATCCTCGGTGGCGCAGAGGTCCTGCGCCTTCCAGCAGCGGGTACGGAACCGGCAGCCCGACGGCGGGTCGAGCGGCGTCGGCACGTCACCGGTCAACCGGATGCGGCCCGCTGGGCCGAGCCGGGTGACGTCCGGGATCGCCGAGAGCAGAGCCCTGGTGTACGGGTGCTGCGGGCGCTCGTAGATGTCCTCCCGATCGCCGATCTCCACGATCCGGCCCAGGTACATGACCGCGACCCGCTGGCAGAAGTGCCGGACCACGGCCAGGTCGTGCGCGATGAACACGAACGCCAGACCCAGCTCCCGTTGCAGGTCACGCAGCAGGTTGACGACCTGCGCCTGGATCGAGACGTCCAGCGCGCTCACCGGCTCGTCCGCGACGATCAGTTTGGGCCGCAGGGCCAGCGCCCGGGCGATGCCGATGCGCTGGCGTTGACCGCCGGAGAACTCGTGCGGGTACCGGTTGTAGTGCTCCGGGTTCAACCCGACCAGCTCCAGCAACTCCTGGACCCGGGCCTTGACCCCGCCCGGCGGTCTGATGCCGTTGACCTGCAACGGCATCGCCACGATCCGGCCGACGGTGTGCCGGGGGTTCAGCGACGCGTACGGGTCCTGAAAGATGATCTGGAGTTCCTGACGCAGTGGGCGCAACTCTCGGCGACCGGCGTGCGTGATGTCCCGCCCGGCGAACTCGATGCTGCCGCTCGTCGGCTCCAGCAACCGCACCAGCATCCGGCCGGTGGTGGTCTTGCCGCAGCCCGACTCCCCCACCAGCCCGAGCGTCTCGCCGGGGCGCACGTCGAAGTCGAGCCCGTCCACCGCCCGCACCAGGCCGGTGTCGCGCAGCCCCTGTCGTACCGGGAAATGCTTGGTCAGGCCGCGCACCCGCAACAACGGTTCGTCGGTCACCTCCACGGTCCTCACACAGCCACCCCCACTCGTGCGACGTCCTCGGCGTAGAACGCGGCGCGCTCCTCGGCGCCCAGGTGGCAGGCGACCAGGTGCCCGTCGCCGCCCGCCGGACGCAGCTCGGGCGTCTCGGTGCGGGATCGGCTGCCGGCGCGGTCCGCATACCGGCAACGCGGGTGGAACGCGCAGCCGGACGGCAGGTTGATCAGGCTCGGCGGGTTGCCGGGGATCGGCACCAGGTCCGCGTCCGCGTCGCCGTGCAGCGACGGCACGCTGGAGAGCAACCCCCAGGTGTACGGATGCTGCGGCGAGCGGAGCACCTGCTCGACGCTGCCCCGTTCGACGGCACGACCGCCGTACATCACCAGCACGTCGTCGGCGACCTGGCCGACCACGCCGAGGTCGTGGGTGATCAGGATGATCGCGGAGTGGAACTCGGCCTGGAGGTCGGCGAGCAGGTCCAGGATCTGCGCCTGCACGGTGACGTCCAGCGCCGTGGTCGGCTCGTCGGCGATCAGCAGTGCAGGGTCGTTGACCAGCGACATCGCGATCATCGCCCGTTGCCGCATGCCGCCGGAGAACTCGTGCGGGTACTGGTCGAAGCGGCGGCCCGCCTGCGGGATGCCGACCCGGTCCAGCATGTCGACAGCCCGCTTGCGGGCCTCGCGGCGGTTGGCCTTCGGGTGATGCACCCGGTACGCCTCGGCGATCTGTCGACCCACCGTGTAGTAGGGGTGCAGCGCCGACAGCGGATCCTGGAAGATCATCGCCATGTCCCGGCCACGCAGCCGGCGTACCTCCTCGTCGGGCAGGCCGACCACCTGTCGGCCGCCGACGGAGATCTCACCGGTGATGGTGGCCCGCTTGGGGTCGTGCAGGCCGAGGATGGCCAGCGAGGTGACGCTCTTGCCGGAGCCGGACTCACCGACGATGCCGAGGGTGCGACCCCGCTCGACGGCGAACGACACCCCGTCGACCGCGCGCACCACGCCGTCCGAGGTGTCGAACCGGACGCGCAGGTCACTGACCCGCAGGTAGGCGTCCTCGCTGCCGCGCTGCGTCGGCACGGCGGGATGGTCGTCCGGCTTCCCGGACGGCGCCGGATCCGAGCTGTCCACGGCAACCTCCCTCAGTGACGAAGAGAACTTACAACAAAGTCCCGAGGGTGAAAATAAGCTACAAAGTCGGCACGTGTCAGCGGGCCCGAGCGTAACGAGTCGGCATCGGCCCCGCATCCCCGTCACCTCGCCATCCACGCCCGTTCATGGCTCCGATCGCACGTCAAGTGCGATCATTGGGCGAGCAGCCAGCAAAGGATGTCCGTGGCACGAGGTGGAGGTGACGATGACCGCGGCGGTGTTCAACCATGAAGGCCCGTGGACCGAAGAGGAGTACCTCGCCCTCGGCGAGACGCAGCAACGCGTCGAACTCTTCGACGGGAGCCTCCACGTGACCCCAGCCCCCACCCCCCGACACCAGAACATCTCCGGCGAACTACGCGCGATGCTACGAGCCCCGGTTCGCGAGGCCGGCCTACACGTCTTGGAAGCGGTGAACGTCCGCCTCAGGCCCGGCCGGATCCCGATCCCTGATCTTGTTATCACCGGCCCGATCGACTTCGACGAACTCAACGTCGAGGCAGGTGACGTGCGGCTAGTTTGCGAGATCATCTCGCCGAGCAACGCGTCGACTGACAAAGTGCTCAAGATGCACTACTACGCTGCCGCCGGCATCGAGTGGTACCTCCTGGTGGAGCAGGAGAGCGGCACCATGCATCTGTACCGGCGGCGGGGCGGTCACTACATCGAGCAGTCCGTAACCAGACCGGGCGATCAGCTGGTGCTCACTGAGCCGGTGAAGGCCACCATTCGGCCGGAGGAGTTGCTCCCCTGACGGGTGTCGGTCGGCTGGCCTAGGGTCGGTCCCATGACCGAGTTCGACGCGGCCACCGCCGCCGTCCAGGCCGCCCTCGACGCGGGAGCGCGGTACGCCGACGCACGGGTGATGCATCGCCGCTACGAGTCGATGACCGCCCGCAACGGTGACGTGGAGGAGCTGACCCAGGACGAGAGCATCGGGCTTGGCGTCCGGGCGCTCGTCGGCGCCAGTTGGGGCTTCTACGCCGTACCCGATCTCTCCGACGCCGCCGCCCGCGACGCCGGCCGGCGCGCGACGCGTACCGCGATGGCGAGCGCGCGGGTGCCGGGCCCGGCAGTCGACCTGGTGCCCACCGAGGCCGTCACCGCGAGCTGGGCGTCCGGCTGCCAGATCGACCCACTCGGGGTGCCACTGTCGGACAAGGGCGACCTGCTGGTCGACGCGACCCGCGCGATGGTCGAGCACGGTGCGGACCTGGCCGAGGGCCTGTACCAGGTCTGGGACACCGCGAAGTGGTTCGTCTCCAGTGAGGGCCACCGGATCGACCAGCGGATCCGCGAGTGCGGTGGCGGCATCTCCGCCACCTCCATCGGTGACGGCGAGACGCAGCGGCGGTCCTGGCCGAGCTACCGGGGGCAGTACGGCACCACCGGTTGGGAGTTGGTCGAGTCGCTCGACCTGGCCGCGCACGCCGCGCAGATCGCCGACGAGTCCCGGGCGCTGCTCACCGCGCCGCTCTGCCCGGCCGGTGAGACGGATCTGATCCTCGGCGGCGAACAGTTGGCCCTGCAGATCCACGAGTCGGTCGGGCACGCCATCGAGCTGGACCGCATCCTCGGCTGGGAGGCGGCGTTCGCCGGCACGTCCTGGTTGGACCTGGCCCAGCTCGGCTCGCTGCGCTACGGCTCGGAGCTGATGAACATCACCATCGATCCGACGATCCCGGGCGCGCTGGGCAGCTTCGGCTTCGACGACGAGGGCTCCCCGGCGGTCAAGCGGGACGCGGTTCGCGACGGCCGCTGGGTCGGTGTGCTCGCCGGTCGGGACTCCGCCGCGATGGCCGGCCTCGACTACGGCGGCAGCGTACGGGCCGACGGGTGGGCACGCCTGCCGATGGTGCGGATGACGAACGTGGGCCTGGAACCCGGCCCGCACACCCTGGAGGAGATCATCGCGGCGACCGACGACGGCGTTCTGATGGACCTCAACCGGTCCTGGTCGATCGACGACAAGCGGCTCAACTTCCAGTTCGGCTGCGAGGTCGGCTGGGAGATCAAGAAGGGGCGGCGGGGGCGGATGCTGCGCAATCCCACGTACACGGGGATCGGCCCGCTCTTCTGGCGCTCGATGGACATGCTCTCCAACGAGACGATCTCCTGGGGCACGCCCAACTGCGGGAAGGGCCAACCCGGCCAGATCGGCCACACCGGCCACCCGGCGGCGCCGGCCCGGTTCCGCAACGTCCGGGTGGGGGTTTCCGCGTGAGCGCGAGGAGTGAGCCGGGGTTGCGAGCCCCGCAGTCGCGAACGAAAGGGAGCTCAGTGAGCGCGAGGAGTGAGCCGGTCTTGCGAGCCCCGCAGTCGCGAACGAAAGGCGGCACCGCGTGAGCGCGAGGAGTGAGTTGGAGCTGGCGGGGCAGGTCGTCGAACTGGTCCGGCAGCTCGGCGGGCCGGCGGCGCAGGCCGATGCGGTGGTGACGCGGGCGGATCTGGCGCTGACCCGGTTCGCCAACTCGGCCATCCACCAGAACGTGGCGGAGTCGACTGTCGGTGTCCGGTTGCGGCTGCATGTGGACGGCCGGACCGCCGCCGGCAGCGGCAGCGTGGTCACCGCCGACGGGCTGCGCGCGCTGGTGGAGCGGACACTGGCCGCGGCCCGTCTCTGCCCACCCGACCCGGGTTGGCCGGGGCTGACCGAGCCGACGCCCACGCCGGACGCGCCGCCCGTGGACGAGGCGACCGCGTACGCCGAGCCGGATCAACGGGCCGACCGGGTGGGCGCGTTCGTGGCCGCCGCCGGGGGCCTGAGCACGGCCGGCTACTGCCGTACTGCGCACCGGTCGTCGGGGTTCGCGAACTCGGCCGGGCACACCGCGTACGGCCGCTCGGCGGAGGCGGCGATGGACGGCATCGCCCGCCGCGACGGCGCGGACGGGGTGGCCCGACGCAGCGCGGATCGGCTCTCCGACCTCGACGGTGCCGCGTTGGGGGCGCACGCGGCGGCGAAGGCGCAGGCCGCGGCCGATCCGGTGGAGCTGCCGCCGGGGCACTACGAGGTGGTGTTCGAGCCGGCCGCGGTGGCGGACCTGTTGCAGAACCTGTCCTGGTTCGGCTTCAACGGCAAGCGGTACGCCGAACGGCAGTCGTTCGCCGAGCCGGGGGTCGCCCAGTTCGACCGGGCGGTGACCCTGGTGGACGATCCGCTGGGCGCGTCGGGCCTGCCGTTCGACGCGGAGGGCACCCCCCGTGGGGCGTTGACCCTGGTCGAGGCGGGCACCACGCGGGCGGTCGCGCACGACCGACGGACCGCCGTGGAGGCGGGTACGCAGTCCACCGGGCACGCGGTCGCGGGTGGCGCCACCTGGGGGCCGATGGCGCGCACCATGCGGCTGGTCGGCGCGGCGGCGGGCCCGGCCGGTGCGAACGGCCGGAGCACCACCGGCGCGGCGGCCGGGGCGGTCGTCGACGCGGACACGGCCGCACTGGTCAGCGGTGTGCGGCGGGGTCTGCTGGTCAGCGACCTGTGGTACACGCGGGTGCTCGACCCGAAGAGCCTCGTCGTCACCGGGTTGACCCGCAACGGCGTCTGGTTGATCGAGGACGGCACCGTCGTGCGGGCGGTACGCGACCTGCGGTTCACCGAGTCGTACCCCCGGGCGCTCGGGCCGGGGGCGGTGCTCGGGCTGGGCGCGCGGCCGGTGCGCCAACCGGATCGGGTGGACGGTGCGTGGTGGACGGCGCCGCCGGTGCGGCTGGCGTCCTGGCACTTCACCGGAGGCGCCTCCGGCTGACCTTCGCCGATACGGCACCGACCGCCGCATCGAGGGTCTTTTCCGCAGGCCAGACACACGGGACGGTCCCTTGCGCGGACGGCTCGCAGAGATCGGCGTAACGTGTGTCACTTAGCTGCGTCGGTCGATCCGGCGTGGTCGTTGTGTGCGCAGGACGTGGCAGCGGGTGCGGTTCTCCGGTCCGCGTGCCGACCGGTGAAAGCTCAGCCCGCCCGTACGGGCCCGTCGAGGAGACGACTCGAATGACTTCAACGGCAACGAGGCCGCGGGGGGCGCGGGCGCGCGCCGCCATCGCGGCGAAGACGTTGCGTACCGACCGCTGGTGGTTCGCCCCGCTGATCACCGTGATCGGGCTCAGCGCCTGGGTCGCGTACGCGACGGTCCGGGTCTTCATGCACGACTTCTACTGGGTCCCGGATTACCACTACCTGACCCCGTTCTACTCGCCCTGCGTCACGGAGCGGTGCATTGAGGGCGCCTCGCACTTCGGGCGGTTCCTGCCCGGCTGGTGGATCATCCCGGACGCCGCGTTGACCCTGCCGTTCCTGCTGCTGTTCCGGCTCACCTGCTACTACTACCGCAAGGCGTACTACCGGTCGTTCTGGCTGTCGCCGCCGGCCTGCGCCGTGCCGGACGGCCACAAGGAGTACGGCGGTGAGACCCGTTTCCCGCTGCTCGGTCAGAACCTGCACCGCTACTTCTTCTACGCCGCCGCGATCATCTCGCTGATCAACACCTGGGACGCGATCCTCGCGTTCCACTCCCCCAAGGGCTTCGGCTTCGGGCTGGGCAACATCATCCTGGTGCTCAACGTGGTGATGCTCTGGGCGTACACCATCTCCTGCCACTCCTGCCGGCACATCATCGGCGGCCGGTTGAAGCACTTCTCCAAGCACCCGGTGCGGTACCGGGCCTGGACGTTCGTCTCGGCACTGAACGTCCGGCACATGCAGCTCGCCTGGATCACCCTCGGCACCCTGGCGCTGGCCGACTTCTACATCATGGCGGTCGCTGCCGACTGGTTCTCCGACCTGCGGTTCATCAACTAAAGGGCCCCTGACATGACCACTACCACTCGCATCGAACGACACCACTACGACGTCGTCGTCATCGGGGCCGGCGGCGCCGGTCTGCGTGCCGCCATCGAGGCCCGGCTCGCCGGCAAGAAGACCGCGATCATCTCCAAGTCGCTGTTCGGCAAGGCGCACACGGTGATGGCCGAGGGCGGCGCGGCCGCGGCGATGGGCAACGTGAACAGCCGGGACAACTGGCAGGTGCACTTCCGCGACACCATGCGCGGCGGCAAGTTCCTCAACAACTTCCGGATGGCCGAGCTGCACGCGAAGGAGTCGCCGCAGCGGATCTGGGAGTTGGAGACGTACGGTGCGCTCTTCGACCGCACCAAGGACGGCAAGATCTCGCAGCGCAACTTCGGTGGCCACGAGTACCCGCGTCTGGCGCACGTGGGCGACCGGACCGGTCTGGAGCTGATCCGCACCCTCCAGCAGAAGATCGTCTCGCTGCAGCAGGAGGACCAGCGGGAGTTCGGCTCGTACGACGCTCGGATCAAGGTGTTCTCCGAGACCACGATCACCGAGCTGCTGCTCGACGGTGACCGGGTCGCCGGCGCGTTCGGCTACTACCGCGAGTCGGGCGAGTTCATCCTCTTCGAGGCGCCGGCCGTGGTGCTGGCGACCGGCGGTGTCGGGCGTTCCTACAAGGTCACCTCGAACTCGTGGGAGTACACCGGCGACGGGCACGCGTTGGCGCTGCGCGCCGGGGCAACGCTGATCAACATGGAGTTCCTCCAGTTCCACCCGACCGGCATGGTCTGGCCGCCCTCGGTGAAGGGCATTCTGGTCACCGAGTCGGTCCGTGGCGACGGTGGTGTCCTGAAGAACTCCGAGGGCAAGCGGTTCATGTTCGACTACGTCCCCGACGTCTTCCGCAAGCAGTACGCGGAGACCGAGGAGGAGGCGGACCGCTGGTACACCGACCCGGACAACAACCGGCGTCCGCCGGAGCTGCTGCCCCGCGACGAGGTGGCCCGCGCGATCAACAGTGAGGTCAAGGCCGGTCGGGGCTCCCCCGCCGGCGGTGTCTTCCTGGACATCGCGAGCCGGCGTTCGGCCGACGAGATCCGTCGGCGACTGCCGTCGATGTACCACCAGTTCAAGGAGCTGGCCGACGTCGACATCACCGCCGAGGCGATGGAGGTGGGGCCGACCTGTCACTACGTCATGGGCGGCGTCGAGGTGGACCCGGACTCGGGTGCCGCCTTCGGCCACGTACGCGGGCTGTTCGCCGCCGGTGAGGTGTCCGGCGGCATGCACGGCTCCAACCGGCTGGGCGGCAACTCCCTGTCCGACCTGCTGGTCTTCGGCAAGCGGGCGGGCGGCCACGCGGCCAGTTACGCCGACGGGCTGACCGCCCGGCCGAAGGTGGCCGTGGACGCGGTCGAGGCAGCCGTGGAGACCGCGCTCGCTCCGCTGCAGCGTGACACCGGCGAGAACCCGTACACCCTTCAGCAGGACCTCCAGGCGGTCATGGGGGATTTGGTCGGCATCATCCGGCGGGAGGGTGAGCTGGCCGACGCCCTGGTGCGGCTGGCCGAGCTGCGCGAGCGGGTCGCCAAGGTGAGCGCGGCCGGTGGGCGACGCTACAACCCGGGCTGGCATCTGGCCCTGGACCTGCGCAACATGCTCGTGGTCTCGGAGTGCACCGCGAAGGCGGCGCTGGAGCGGCAGGAGTCGCGCGGCGGGCACACCCGGGAGGACTACCCGGCGATGGAGCCGAAGTGGCGGCAGGTGAACCTGGTCTGCTCGCTGGACGGCGACAGCGTACGGCTGACCCGTAAGCCGCTGCCGAAGATGCGGCCGGAGCTGATCGGCCTCTTCGACCGTGCGGAGCTGGCCAAGTACCTCACCGACGAGGAGCTGGCCGACTTCGACGCCCTCGTCGCCGACGCTGGAGAGGCGGACAACCGATGAGCGCGAAGCGTCAGTTCCGGATCTGGCGGGGCGACGAGACCGGCGGGGACCTGCAGGACTACATGGTGGAGGTGAACGAGGGCGAGGTCGTCCTCGACGTCATCCACCGTCTGCAGGCCACCGACGCACCCGACCTGGCCTGCCGGTGGAACTGCAAGGCCGGCAAGTGCGGCTCCTGCTCCATGGAGATCAACGGCAAGCCGCGACTGGGCTGCATGACCCGGATGTCGACCTTCGGCGACGACGAGACGGTCACGGTCACCCCGCTGCGTACCTTCCCGGTCATCCGGGACCTGGTCACCGACGTCTCGTTCAACTACGAGAAGGCACGGGAGACTCCGGCCTTCGCCCCGCCGGCCGACGTGGCACCGGGTGACTACCGGATGCAGCAGGTCGACGTGGAACGCTCGCAGGAGTTCCGAAAGTGCATCGAGTGCTTCCTGTGCCAGACGGTCTGCCACGTGATCCGCGATCACGAGGAGAACAAGCAGGCGTTCTCCGGCCCCCGGTACTTCATCCGGGCGGCCGAGCTGGACATGCACCCGCTGGACACCCGGACCGACCGCAAGGAGTACGCGCAGGCCGAACAGGGCCTCGGTTTCTGCAACATCACCAAGTGCTGCACCGAGGTCTGCCCCGAGCACATCAAGATCACTGACAACGGGATCATCCCCATGAAGGAACGGGTCGTCGACCGCAGGTACGATCCCCTTGTGTGGCTTGGTAGCAAGATCTTCCGTCGGGGCGAGACGCCCCAGACCAGCGTGACCACCGCCCGTCAGGGCTCTGCGACGCCGGGTTCGGCCCACGGTGGGCTGCACTCGCACGCGGGTGGTTCCCACGACTCGCGGGCTGAGGCGCAGGCGCAGAGCGGCGTCAACTGGGACCGGGAGGTGCCCCACCCGACCGCTCCGGCGGTGGACGACCGGGGCAAGCTGCCGCTGACCGAGCTCACGTTCGACCGGCCCGCCGCGCCGTCGCCGTTCGGTGACGACGTGACGTTCCCGCTGCCTCCGGAGCACCTCAACTTCGCCCACCCGGACCAGGACAAGCACTGACCACCCGAACCAGACGGGGGCCGCGGCTGTTGCCGCGGCCCCCGTCCCGTTCCCACCCACCCCCACCCCCATTCGGGCGTTGATCATGAAGTTGTTGCTGCGACACGCCGCGGTCAGCCTGGCGGTAACTTCATGATCACCGAAGGGGAAGGGTCGGGGCTGAGGCCAGGGAGCAGGCTGGGTTAGGGAGTTTCGAGGAGGGGGCGGAGGGCTGCGACGATGGGGGCGTCGGCGGGGAGCCAGGTGACCGAGTCCAGCTCGTCGGCGGTCAGCCAGCGCAACCCCTCGTGCTCCAGGGCCTGCGGCTCGTCGCCGTCGAGCAGGCGGGCCGCGTACACCTTGAGCACCGAACGGCCGTGTGCCATCCGCACGTCCCGGCCGACCCGGTCGCCGATCTCCACGCGTACGGCCAGCTCCTCGACGCACTCCCGGACCAGGGCGTCGACCTCGGACTCCCCCGGCTCGACCTTTCCGCCGGGGAACTCCCACATCCCCGCCACCTCCGGCGGCGCGGAACGCGCGCAGGCGAGCACCCGCCCGTCCCGGATTATCGCCGCACCGACGATCACCTTCAGGTCGCGTCGTTCGGCCTGCCCGCCATCATTAGCCCGTTCGGTCCGCACGGGCGTCCAGGGTGCCAGATCAATCGGCGGTTTGGGTACCGGAACCGTCCGCTAGGCCAATAGAACACGGAAGTGTGGGCGTGGACACCCCTCCCGCGTGGGGAGAGACTAGGGGACACCGACAAGACACGGGATGGCGACGATTTGGCCACAAGCCGGCAACGGCGCTTGGGGGGTGCGGTGATGCGCGTGCTGTTCAGCAGCAGGTCGAAGCACGACTACCTTGCCGACGCGTTGACCTTGCTATCTGGTTGGACGCGCGAAGGGGAGCAGATCCGACGGACGCTCGTGATCGACGATACCCAACACGCGGCGCTAACTGAACGAGTCAAGGTGGTCGCGGACGCGCTGCACCTGCGCCCCGAGATCAGTCGACGGTCCGACAGCACCCAGATCCGGGTCGGGCACGGCAACGGCGAGCCGCTGACCGAGGGCGAGGTCCTGCTGGCCGCCCGCATCGAGGACGCCTACCGCGCGGTCACCGAGTCCTGAGACCCGCGACCGACGCGAACGCGCGGTGAGGCACGGCGAGTTCCAGCATCCCCGCCTGGTCGAGGTCTACGACGCGGAGTGCCGGTGGGGGCCGGACGACGACTTCTTCCGGGCGGTGGTGGGTGAGACTCCGGCGGCCCGGGTGCTCGACCTCGGCTGCGGCACCGGCCGGTTGACCGTCGCCCTCGCCGCCGCCGGTCACACCGTCACCGGCGTCGACCCGGCCGGCGCGTCAGTGGCCGCCGCCCGCGCCCGTCCCGGTGGCGAGTCGGTGACCTGGGTCGAGGGCACCTCGGCGGTGCTGCCGAGCGGGGTGTTCGACGTGGCGGTGCTGACCAGCCACGTGGCGCAGTTCTTCGTGGACGACGCGGAGTGGGCGCGTACCCTCGCCGACCTGCGCCGTGCGCTCGTGCCCGGCGGCCGGTTGGTGTTCGACGCCCGCGACCCGGCGGACCGCCGCTGGGAGCTGTGGAACCCGGTGGATTCGCGGCGGCTGATCACCCTGCCGGGCGGCGGCGAGGTCCGCGCGTGGACCGCTGTCACCGGGGTACGCGACGGAGTGGTCGACTTCACCCACCACTACCACTTCGCCGACGGCGAGCGGTTGGTCAGCTCGGCGACCCTGCGGTTCCGCACCGAGGCGGAGCTGCGTGAGTCTCTGACCAGGGCAGGTTTCGTGGTGGATCGTGTCTACGGCGGTTGGCGTCACGAGCCCGTCGGCCACGGCGACGGCGAGTTCGTGGTCCTCGCCCGGGCCGGCGGGCTGGCACCGGTTTTCTAGCCTGGGACGCATGGCGAACATCGCGTACGACCGCAAAGAGCAGGTCCAGCAGATCGAGAGTGGCCTCCTCGACGGTGAGCAGATCATCGCCGTCTACGACGCCGTCGGCACGGGCACCGGGTTCATCGGGCTGACCGACCGCCGCGTGATCATCCAGGACCGGTCCTTCGTCGGGAAGCGGTTCGCGATCACCAGCATCCCGTACTCGAAGATCACGAGCGTGAGCGTGGTCAGCAACAAGTCCTGGGGTGGGTCGTTCTTCTCCACCGGGTCGATCGCGATCCACGTCGGCACGCACACCTACGAGGTGGAGTTCCGTGGTGCGCAGAAGAGTCACCACGTGCACAACGTGATCCTGCACCACATCTCCTGACCTGACGTCCCGCTGCGGGCCCGGCCGGCGTAAATGCCTTGCCGGGCCCGCAGTGTCTCTGGTGTCCTCGGTCGACTGTCACGCGAAGGGAGCAGCGCCATGCCCGCTACGACGAAGTGCCTCCGACCCGACGTCAATCGCACCGAGGAATCGAGACTTCGTGAGCAGATCTGTTCCCCCGACCACGGCGCCGCCGCGCGCCACTGACACCACCTGCGGAGGCCGCTGATGTCGGTCTTCGACGATCCCGGCCTCTTCGGCCGGCTGTGGGCCGCCGACTACGACGGCCCGGGCAACCCCGACGCGATGCCGGCGGTGGATTTCCTGGCCGACCTGGCCGACGGTGGTCCGGTACTCGAACTGGCGATCGGCACCGGCCGCGTCGCGCTTCCACTGGCCGAGCGTGGTCTCACCGTGCACGGCGTGGAGGCGTCCGAGGAGATGGTGGCCCAGTTGCGGGCCAAGCCCGGCGGCGACCGGATCCCGGTGGTCATCGCCGACATGGCCGACGTACCGGTGCCGGGTGAGTTCCGGCTGGCGTACCTCGTCTTCAACACGCTGTTCAACCTGGTCGACGCCGAGCGACAGGCGGACTGCTTCCGTAACGTCGCCCGGGTCCTGTCACCCGGTGGCGCGTTCGTCATCGAGACGTTCGTGCCCGACCCGCGCAGCTTCGACTCCGACGAGCAGGTGCAGGTGTGGGACGTGGCCGAGGACTCCGCAACGATCCGGCTGCACAGGTATGACCGGCCGGCGCAGCGGTTCATCAGGCAGACCATCACCTTCGACAGTGCTGGTGTGCACCTGAAGCCGTTCGCCATGCGGTACGCCTGGCCGCACCAGATAGACGCGATGGCGCAGCGGGCGGGGCTCCGGCTCACCGAGCGGTACGCCGACTGGCAGCGGCGACCGTTCCAGGCCGACAGCCCGTCGCACATCTCCGTCTACCGGGCGGAGTAGCGGTGTGATCGACTCGGGTTCCGGAAAGTCGCTGTGTTGTCGCCGCGACTTCGAGGAACCCGAGTCGACCTCGCACCCTCCGGTGAGTGAGGTGCCGTAACGCAGTCCCGGGCGCTGAACTGGACGTCAGTCTCCCTCGTGGTGGCGGTCGCTTTCGATCGCCTCGGCGATCCGCTTGATCCGGCGCAGACGGGCGTCCCAGGTCGCGCCCACCGCCGACAGCTGGGCGACCGCGCGGGCGAGCTGCGCCTCGTCGACCTGGTAGTGACGCTCACGGCCGGCCGGCTCGCCGTGGATCAGCCCCACCCGATCCAGGACGGCCAGGTGTTTCGCGACGGCCTGACGGGTGACGGGCAGCCGCCTGCTCAGCGACGTCGCAGTGCCCGGCCCGTCGGCGAGTAGAAGATCGATCATGGTACGACGGGTGGGGTCGCCGATCGCGGACCACAGCTCGTCGTCGACCGCCGTACTCACGGGGTGGCGACCAGCCGCGCGACGTACGTGCCCAGCCTGGGCAGGTAGTGGTCCCAGCCGTTCTCGTGGTCGCGGTACTGCTCCTCCAGGACGGCGACCTCCCAGCCCATCTCGCGGAACCCGGTCTCGGTCATGCGAACCCGGGTGCCCGCACCGCTGGCCGCCAGGTCGAAGGTGACGAGCAACGCCTGCCCGTTCCGGCCCTCGTCGGTGAAGCACCACCGGAAGGAGAATCGTTTCGGCGGGTCGACCTCGACCACGGCGAGGGCGACGGTCGTCGTCTCGCCGGTGTCAGCGTTGCGCCAGACCAGCTCGCCGGGCGCGCCCGCGACCGATTCGAACCGTGCGTCGTCCGGCCACCACTCCCGCATGTGCTCCGGTCGGCTGACGACCTCGAAGACCACCTCGGGTGACGCGTCGACGTGGATATCGCGTTCGATCGTTCCCTGTTCCATACCCTCACCCTTTCGCAACCTTTGGTTGCACTCAACCTACGACGACGGACCCCCATCACGCAACCTTTTGTTGCATGTCGTGGATTCGTCGTACCCGGGTCGGACAATGCCGAGCATGTCTGAGACGACTCCGCACCGGCACCACGCCATCGACTACGTCGAGTTCACGGTGAAAGACCTCGCCGAGGCCAAGAGCTTCTACACCGAGGCGTTCGGCTGGCAGTTCAACGACTACGGCCCGGGGTACGCGGGCATCCGCAGCCCGCAGGGTGACTCCGAGGTCGGCGGTCTACGCCTGGACGACGCCGTACGCGCCGGCGGTCCGCTGGTGCTGCTCTTCTCGGCCGACCTCGACCGGTCGGTGCAGGCGGTCAAGGACGCCGGTGGCCAGGTGGTCGACGGGCCGTACGACTTCCCCGGTGGCCGGCGGTTCCACTTCACCGACCCCAGCGGCAACGAGCTGGGGGTCTGGGCCGAGCAGTAGACCCCTGTCGATGGTGGCCGGCCGGCTTGACCGGGCACCATACGATCCGCGCATGCGGCGTGCGGAGATGGACGGAGTCACGGTCTTCCAACACGATCTGCCAGGCGTGCTGGGCGCATCGTTGACCTTCGGCTGTGGCACCCGCGACGAGGAGCTGGACTCCATCGGCCTGAACCACCTGGTGCATCATCTGTTGGAACGGGCCGACCCGTACATCGCGGAGAAGTACGCGAACGACACCTGGGTGAACGAGACCTCCTTCGTCGCCGCCGGCACACCCGCGCAGATCGCGGAGCACTTCACCACTGTCTGCTCGGCTATCAGCCATCTTCCGCCGACGGACCTGTCCGACGCGGTGGCCGACGTCGACGCGGACGACCGGGACGTGTCCGACATCGACGAGGGCGTGCTCGACCCGTGGGGATCACTGCTCGCACGGCGGTTCGGGCCGCGCGGGCACGGCCTGGCGCGCTGGCCCGCGGTGGATTACCGGCTCTTCACGGCCGACGAGGTCAGCCAGCATGTGGGCAGGTTCTTCACCAGCGGCAACGCCGTCCTCGCCACGACCGCCGAAGCACCTGCGGCGATGCGACTGCTACTGCCCGCCGGACCCCGCGCACACCACGACATACACCTCGTGAACCACCAGTCGGGCCCGGCCTGGTACGCCGACGAGGTGCGGGGTGTGGCGCTGGTCGTCGGCGCCGCGCCCAGCGTGGAAGCCCTCCTGCTGATGTCCGCGCTGAGATCGCGCGTCGACCAGGCGCTGCAGCGGGCCGGGATCGCCCCGTTCGCCGAACTCATGGCCGAGGTCGTCGACGGCACACGGCACGAACTCGGCATCAGGATCAGCCCGACGAGAGCCAGGCGGTTCGACGCCGCGGCGGCGGCGGAACTGCTCTGGGCCGAGCTACGGAGACTGGTGCACGACGGGCTCGACCCGGCCGACATGGCCGACCTGGAGGCGACCCGGACCGCAGCCGCACCCGCGGAACTCGTGCCGCTGTATGACGCGTTGGCCTGGATGCGGCCGATCGGAAAGCTCGGATCCGCTGTCCACCGGGAGTTGTTCGGCACCACCGAGCACTACCTCACGGACCCGCTCACCGAACCGGACGGGCTCTCCCCGGCAGCGACGCGGGACATCATGTCGGGCTGGCTCTCCTCCGCGATGATCGTCGTGCCGTACGAATCGCGACCAGACCTTCCCGGCGTCGGCGACGCCTCCTGCCCCAGCACCCGTTTCGTGCCGGCGGGCGAGGTGGTCCGGCCGGCCCTCCGGAAGCGGTTCGGCAACAAGGGCTCGATGGTGATCGGCACCGATGCCATATCCACCGTGGACGGCGAAGGGAACGTGCACACCGTCCCGCTGGCCCAGGCGCTCGTCGTCGAAGGCGACGACGCACTCTGGCTCGCCCACGTCGGCCACGGTTGCGTCACCACCATCTCGGACTTCACCCACGCAGCCGACAAGCTCCGGTCCGCGCTACCGCCACGACGGTTCCGCAGAGCGGCAGTGACCTGAGCCCGCAGGCGGATTCCCAGCGGCCGTCACTGCCGCCGAGCGCGCAGCACACCGGTCAGCATCGGCAGGGCGAACTCGCCCTCGGCGGTTTCCGGCCGGCTCCCGAGGAAGGTGCGAATGCGGCCGAGCACGGCCTCCCGGTCCGGATCCGGCATGACCAGCATCCCCGCCCGGGTCGCGAGCGTGGCGACGAGGGAATCGGCGGTACGGCGCTGCGCGTGCGGAAACTCGGCCTGCTGCGACGCCCCCAGCCGGGCGACCGGACCGAGCAGGTCCGCTGTCGCCGTCCGCCAGGCACTCAACGTGTCACGCGGGCCGATGGCCGCGCTTCCGCTGACCCGTTCGAGGTCGGCAACCCAGTCGACCCGGTCGTCCATGACGTTCCACAGGCCGGCCAGGACGCCTCCGGGTGCGAGGACCCGGGTGATCTCCGGCCCCGCGACGGCCATGTCGAACCAGTGCAGGGCGTTGCCGGCCAACACGGCGTCGACTGACGCATCCGGCAACGGGATGGCCTCGGCGCTACCCGGCAGCGCACGAACGGTCGGCAGCGCGCGGCGCAGCTCGGTGAGCATCGCCGGGTCGGGCTCGACCGCGACGACGTCCACGCCCACCGCGAGCAGTGTGGCGGACAGCTTGCCGGTACCGGCTCCTAGGTCGAGCACGCGCCGGCCGGGCGCGACCTCGAGCGCCCATCGCACCGCGGCCTGCGTGTAGTCCGGGCGGTGCTCGGCGTACGCGGCAGCCGCCGCGCCGAACGACGATCGCAGCAGCTGTCCCGTCATGCGCTCAACCTACCCCCGGTCGCTGGACGCCGACTGCGACCATGACCGTCGTGAAGATCGTGCGGATCTGGTGGCGATGGCGCTACCCCGCCTACCTGCTCGGCATCGTGGCCGGGATGGTCATGATGTGGCTGCCCCTGAAGACCTTCGATGACCAGGAAGCCTGGGAGACCCGGCTGCGGGCCGACGGCGTGCCCATCCAGGCGGTCATCCACGAGACCGTGTACAAGGCCCGCAACAGCCGCACGATGCATCTGCGCTACCAGTTCGCCGGGGTGCCGCATCGGGCCGAGGTCGGCTGCTGGGAGGTCTGCCTCCCGGCCGACACGTCAGTGCGGATCTGGGTCGACCCCGATGATCCGGAGGACTTCGTGACCGAGTTCGGGACGTTGAGCGGGCATCGCGGCCGACTGCAAGGCGTGATCGGGGCGGCAGGTCTGATCCTGGCCGGCACGACGCTGGCCGCCGTGGTCGGCCATTTCCTCGGACGACGACGGGACCGCCGACGACGCGCCTGGCAGTCGCAGCAACGCGAACAGCGCCGACGACAGTTCCTGAACGCCACGGGCGGAACCAAGCGCAAGCCGAGCCGCCGCTGACCGGACCGCCGCGACGGCCAACCAACAGAAGGCGCTCCGGCGACTAGCGGCGGTCGCGCTGAGTCGAGCGCTGACGCCGGCGCAGCAGCACGGCTGTCACCAGGTAACCAACGCCGAGCAGCGCCGCCAACACTGCGACGATCACGGACCAATTGATCGGCTCTCCGACTGCGAACACCCCGTACGCCACGGCGAGCAGGAGCCAGAACCCTCCCAGGACAAAGCCCTGCTTCGGGGTCTTGGCTGTCTGCCACCACGGGCTACCGGCCGGTCCCACGTACGCGATCCTGCCACCTGTCCTGTGGCACGACCATGCATGGGAGGCAACATGGAGATCACTTCTGGCGGTACGCCAGGGCCGCGTCTTGCCGACCGTCTAGACGTTGAAGCGGAACTCCACGACGTCGCCGTCCTGCATGACGTACTCCTTGCCCTCGATACGGACCTTGCCCGCCGCCTTGGCCGACGCCATCGAGCCGTGCTCGACCAGGTCGTGGTACGAGACCACCTCGGCCTTGATGAAGCCGCGCTGGAAGTCGCTGTGGATGACACCCGCGGCCTCCGGCGCGGTGGCGCCGATCGGGACGGTCCAGGCGCGCGCCTCCTTGGGGCCGGCCGTGAGGTACGTCTGGAGGCCGAGGGTGCGGAAGCCGACGCGGACGAGTTGGTTGAGGCCGGGCTCGTTCTGGCCGATCGACTCCAGCAGCTCGCGGGCTTCCTCTTCGGGCAGATCCACCAGCTCGGATTCGATCTTGGCGTCCATGAAGACGGCCTCGGCGGGCGCGACCAGGGCACGCAGTTCGTCGAGGAACGCCTCGTTGGCCAGCTCGGCCTCGTCGACGTTGAAGACGTACAGGAAGGGCTTGGTGGTGAGCAGGTGCAGCTCGCGCAGGTGCTCCAGCTCGATCTTGGCGGCGGCGGCCCCGGAGTAGAGCGTGGTGCCGCCGTCGAGCACCTCGATGGCGGCCTTCGCGGCGGCGACCGCGACGGCCCGGTCCTTGCGGAGCTTGGCTTCCTTCTCCAGCCGCGGCAGCGCCTTGTCCAGGGTCTGCAGGTCGGCGAGGATCAGCTCGGTGTTGATCGTCTCGATGTCGTCGGCCGGGGAGATTTTGCCGTCGACGTGCACCACGTTCGGGTCGGAGAAGGCCCGGACGACCTGGCAGATCGCCGAGGCGTCCCGGATGTTCGCCAGGAAGGCGTTGCCCCGGCCCTGCCCCTTCGACGCGCCGCGGACCAGGCCGGCGATGTCGACGAACGACACCGGGGCGGGCAGCACCTTCTGCGAGGAGAAGATCTCAGCCAGCTTGCCCAGTCGTTCGTCGGGAAGACCGACCACGCCGACGTTGGGCTCGATGGTGGCGAACGGGTAGTTCGCCGCCAGCACGTCGTTCTTGGTCAACGCGTTGAAAAGCGTGCTCTTGCCGACGTTGGGCAGGCCGACGATGCCGATGGAGAGACTCACGACCAGCCAGCTTACGCGGGTGCCGGTCGGGTCGACCCACGCGCCTCCGACTCCGCCCGACCGCCGCCGCTCAGCCGAGCAGGCGGGGGGCGATGACCGCCTCCCGGACGCTGCCGTCCGCACCGCGGCTGACCTCGTACGCCGAGACACCCTCGCGGTCCGCGATCGCCTCGACCAGGCGGGTGCCCCGGTAGACCAGGCCGACCCCGTCGTCGGTGCAGTGGCTGGTCGGCAGCGTCTCGTCACCGACCAGCTCGTGCATGAGTGGGCGGCGTTGGCCCTCGCTGTCGTAGTGCACCCCGTTGCCGTACGGCAGCCAGCCCAGGCCCTGGGTGAAGCCGCGCAGCCGGGGGCCGAAGCTGTCGGTGGCACCGCCGACGTGCCAGCAGATCGAGCCGGCGGAGACACCGGCGAGCACCACGCCGGCCTGCCAGCACTCGTGCAGGATCTCGTCGAGCCCGTGCACGCGCCAGACGGCGACCAGGTTCGCCACGCTGCCGCCGCCGACCCAGATCACGTCCTGGGCGAGCAGGTGGGCGCGGATGTCCTCGACGTTCGGCATGGGGAACAGGGCGAGGTGCGACAGCCGGAACCGGGTGTCGGCGAACGCGCCGTAGACAGCGGTCAGCGAGGTGGGCTGGTCGCCGACGGCCTGCCCGAGGTAGCACACCCGCGGTTGCGGACCCGCCTGGGCCAGCTCGGCCGCCAGGTCGAAGACCGGGCCGGGGCGCATGTCGTAGGGGCCCCGGTCACCCCGGAAGAAGCCCATGCTGGTGGCGATGATGGTCGGCTCGCTGGCGGGCATCGGGGCGTCCTTCCGTCGGGGCGGTGCGGCGTCCATCCTGCCTCAGCCGGCACACCCCGCAGGCTGCGACCGCGCCTTGACGGTCACCGGGACCCCTCCGGTCGGCGTTGGCGGGGCACCTCGACCTCGGGCCGGCAGGTGAGGGCCGGTCGGTCCGCCGGGGGTAGTTGGCCGGCGGCGGCGTGGGGAAGGGTGAACCGGTCGGCGGCGGCCGGGCCCGCCGAGGCCGACTCGCGCAGCATCCACCGCACCTCGTCGGCAGTCCAGCCCAACCCCGGTCGGCCGGCGATCTCGCGAACCAGCCGCCGGCCGACGCGGGTGTCGTCGTCGTAGAAGCGCATGCACCAGTGGTGCGTCCACATCCCGAGCGCCCGTAGGCCCGCATCGTCGAGTGAAGCGGCCAACCGGCCGCACGCGGTGTCGGAGAAGGCCCGCTCGGGGTCGCCCGCCCGGTCCCGTTCGATGGCGCCGACGGCGGCCGGCGCGACCGCCCTCATCCGTCGGTAGAAGGACTGCACCACAGCGCGGGGCAACGGCGGGAACGCACCCGATGTCGACGCCGCCGCCCAACCCGCCACGCTCGCCATCCGCCGCACCCCTTCTTGAGTTGGTGGCCGGACGGTACCCGCCACGACCGACAGTTCCGGGTCGGGAGATCCCGGTCACCTTCCCGCCTGCGCTTCCGTACGGGGAGCCACGAACAGGACGTACCGGTCCACGGGATTTGTCGGGGCCGGTGTGCCCGCTCATCCTTGGGCCATGACCGATCCCGGACACCCGAGGCCCGAGCGGCGGGGACACCGATGACCACCGCCATGGCCCGGGTGCCCGACTCGCTGCGGGGGCAGATCGTCACACCCGGCGACCGCCGGTACGCGCAGCTGCGCTCGACGTACACCACCTCGGCGTCGCCGGCCGCCGTCCTGCTGCCGAAGACCACCGCGCAGGTGGTCGACGCCCTGCGCTACGCGCGGGAGCAGCGGCTGCCCATCGCCGTACGCAGCGGCGGGCACGGCTTCTCCGGCGCCTCCTCCAACAACGGCGGCGTGGTCATCGACCTGTCCATGCTCAACCAGGTGCGGGTGCTGGACGAGCGGGCCGGACTGGTGCGGGTCGAGGCCGGTGCCCGCTGGGCGAACGTGGCGAAGGCGCTGGCCCCGTACGGCCTGGTGATCAGCTCGGGCGACCACGGCGGTGTCGGTGTCGGCGGTCTGGCCACCGGCGGTGGTGTCGGCTGGTTGGTCCGCGCCCACGGCCTCACCGTCGACCGCGTCCGCGCGGTCGAGGTGGTCCTCGCCGACGGGACGCTGGTACGCGCCGACGCCGACCACGAACCGGAGCTGTTCTGGCTGGTCCGGGGCGCGGGAGCGGGAGCCGGGATCGTGGTGGCCTTCGAGATCGAGGCCGTCGAGCAGCGCAGTGTCGGCGTGGCGCAACTGGTCGTCGAGGCGCGCCCGGACGGGGGCACCGTGCGGGAGTGGACGAGCTACCTCGCGCAGGCTCCACGGGAGCTGTCCGCAGCCGCCGTGGTGTACGCCGAGGGCCGCTCGGCCCTCATGTCCATCACCGCCGTGGTGGCCGCCGAGAGCCTGCGTCGGGCCCGACCCGCGGTGGAGCCGCTGCTCGCCATCGGCCGGGTGCTCGAACACCGTACCGACCTGCTGCCCTACCCGGCCCTGGTGCCGACGGCACACCTGCACCCGAACGTCGGGCAGCAGCGCGGCACGACGACCAACGGTCTGTTCCGCGACCTGGACGACGCGGGGGCGCGGGCCGTGATGCGAGCGGTGACCGGGCCGGGGCGGGCGGTGGTGCAACTCCGCTCGCTGGGCGGGGCGGTCAACGACGTCCCCTCCGACGCGACCGCGTACCCCCATCGCCACCAGGACACGATGGTGGTCGCCTCGGTGTTCCCCCCGCAGGGCGCCGGGGCGTTGGACGCCGCCTGGCGGGCGATCGGCGCCCGCGCCGACGGGGCGTACGTCAACTTCGAGAGCCGACCCGGCCCGGCCGCGTTCGCCCGGATCTACCCGGGCGAGGCCGGGGCCCGGGTGCGGCGGCTGTGGAAGCGGTACGACCCGGACGGCGTGTTCCGCCCGACCCTGCTGACCGGCCAGCCGCAACGCGCCACCCGGTCGGCCCGGTCCGCCCAGCCGACCGGGTCCGGCCGGTCGGCCCAGCCCACCGGGTCCGGCCAGCCGCATCGCCGCCGTCGACGCCCCCGTTGACAGCGGCCCTGCACAGCGACACACCCAGGTCCGATTCCCGCCAGCCGACAGTCCATCGGGCGGGGCATCATCGGGGGCATGGAGATGGACTTCGAGCGGTGCTACCGAGCCGTGGACAGCCGTGACCAGCGGTTCGACGGCTGGTTCTACACCGGCGTGACGTCCACCGGCATCTACTGCCGACCGTCCTGCCCAGCGATCACCCCGAAGCGACAGAATGTCCGGTTCTTCCCGTCGGCCGCCGCCGCGCAGGGCGCCGGATTGCGCGCCTGCCGCCGCTGCCGACCGGACGCCGCACCCGGCTCACCGCAGTGGGACATCCGCGCGGACGTGGTCGGCCGGGCGATGCGGTTGATCGCCGACGGGGTGGTCGACCGGGCGGGCGTACCGGGGCTGGCCTCGCGCCTCGGCTACACCGAGCGGCACCTGCACCGGATGCTGAGCGCCGAGATGGGCGCCGGTCCGCTCGCGCTGGCCCGGGCCCAACGAGCGCAGACCGCCCGCATCCTGATCGAGACGACCGACCTCGGGATGGCCGAGATCGCGTTCGCCGCGGGCTTCGGCAGCGTGCGGCAGTTCAACGACACGCTCCGCGAGGTGTACGCGAGCGCACCGTCGGACCTGCGGGCGGCCCGTGGTCGCCGGCAGGCGGCGATCGGGGCGGGGACCATCGCGCTGCGGCTCGCGTACCGCCCGCCGCTGCACGCCCAGGCGCTGCTGGACTTCCTCGCGGTGCGGGCGCTGCCCGGAGTGGACGAGGTTCGCGACGGGACGTACCACCGCGGTCTGCGGTTGCCGCACGGCACCGGCGAGGTGGCGCTGACCCCCGCGGACGGGCACGTGGCGGCGACGTTGCGGCTGACCGACCTGCGCGACCTGGCGCCCGCGGTGGCCCGGTGCCGTCGGCTGCTCGACCTGGACGCGGACCCGAGCGCGATCGACGCGACAGTGGCCGCGGACCCGGCACTCGCTCCGGCGGTCGCCGCCGAACCCGGCGTCCGGGTCCCCCGCGCGGTGGACGGCTTCGAGATGGCCGTGCGCGCCGTCGTCGGCCAACAGGTCTCGGTAAGAGCGGCAACGAAGACCCTCACCCGCCTCCTCCTGACCCACCAGGTCGATCATGAGGTTGACGAGGCCAATGGAGATCGAATTCCGGGCCAACCCCATGATCAACCGGGTGGGGCGGCCGGGATGGGGCCGCTGCGGGGGTTCTTGAGCGCGGAGGAGCTGTTGGGTCTGCCGGACGCGGCGTTCGGGATGCCCGCGGCGCGGCGGGAGACCCTGCGGGGGTTGGCTCGGGCCGTTGTGGACGGGGCTCTGGACCTCGCGCCGGGCGTGGATCGCGAGGAGGCCGTGCGGCGGCTGCTCGCGCTGCCCGGCATCGGCCCGTGGACCGCCGACTACCTGGCCATGCGCGCCCTCGGCGACCCGGACATCCTGCTCAGCACCGACCTCGCGGTCCGGCGCGGCGCCGCCGCGCTCGGCCTGCCCGACACCCGAAAGACCCTCGACGGGTACGCCGAGCGATGGCGTCCCTGGCGGTCCTACGCCACGATCAGACTCTGGAGAGCCGCATGAGCATCGACAGCACCGTCCTGACCACACCGACCGGCCCGTTGAGCATCCTCGCCGGCCCGGACGGCGACGTGCGGGCCGCCGGCTTCACAGCGGACCCGGCGACGCTGCTGCCCCTGGTCCACCCGACCCTGCGAGCGCCGCTACGACAGCGCGCCGACCTCGGCCCGGTGAGCGTCGCCGTGCGGTCCTACCTGGATGGTGACCTCGCCGCGATCGACGCGGTGCCGGTCCGTCAGGTCACCGGCGGCGAGTTCATGGCGCACGCCTGGCAGGTGCTGCGTGCGGTCCCGCCGGGCACTCCGGTCACCTACACCGGGTACGCGGCGCTGGCCGGTCGACCACCGGCGGTGCGAGCCGCCGCGGCGGCCTGCGCGCGCAACGCGGCGGCGCTGTTCGTGCCCTGCCACCGGGTGCTCCGCACCGACGGTTCGCTCGGCGGCTACCGCTGGGGGCTGGACGTGAAGAGGTGGCTCCTCGGCCACGAACGGCGCTTGACAGCAAGCTGACAGAGGCATCGACACCTGTTAGACGCTACCGTCTGGTAGTGCCTGTGGAGAGCGACGGCGACCCGGCCGCCCGGGCCGCCGCGGGCACCCACCCCGTGCACAACCTCTGGCGGCTGCGCCCCTACCTGCGCCCGTACGCGCTCGAGTTCGCCTGGCTGCTCGTCGCCGGGCTGGCCGGCACGGCGGCCGGGATCGCCGTACCACTCGTGGTGCAGCGGGTGGTGGACGGCCCGGTGGCCCGGCACGAACCCGGCGGGCTCCTCCAGCTCGGCGGCCTGGCACTACTGCTCGGCGTGGTCGAGGCGGTGCTCATCTTCATCCGCCGGTGGGTGCAGTCCTCCTCGGCGGTCGGCATGGAGGCGGCGCTGCGCGCCGACGTCTACGCCCACCTGCAACGGTTGCCGACGAGCTTCCACGACCGCTGGCAGTCCGGCCAGTTGCTCTCCCGGATCACCAGCGACCTGTCGGTGATCCGTCGGTTCCTCTCCTTCGGCGTGTTCTTCCTGGTGCTCAACCTGACCACCTACGTGGTCGTGGTCGTGCTGCTGATCAATCTGCATCCCCTGCTCGGGGTGCTGGTGGCGGCCAGTGCGGTGCCGCTGCTGCTGATCAGCCGCCGGTTCGGTCGGCACTACCACGCCGCGTCCCGGCGGATGCAGGACCAGCAGGGCGACGTGGCGACCCTGGTCGAGGAGACCGCCCAGGGCCTACGCACCATGAAGGCGTACGGCCGGGGGCCCGAACTGGCCACCCGCTTCGCCGGCGCCGCCCGGCGGCTGCACGACACCGGCGTCGGCAAGGGGCGGCTGCTGGCCAACACGTCGGCGCTGCTCGACCTGGTGCCCAACGTGACCCTGGGCGTGGTGCTGGTGGCCGGGGCGGCCGCCGCCGCGGCGGGCGTCCTCACCATCGGTGAGCTGGTCGCGTTCGTCAGCCTCCAGCTGATGCTCATCTGGCCGGTGCAGTCCCTGGGTTGGATCATCGCCAACGGTCAGGAGGCCGCCACCGCCGCCGACCGGATCCAGGAGGTGCTGGACACCCCACCTCAGATCGTGGACCGCCCCGGCGCGCTCGCGCTGCCCCGCGACGCGGTCCACGGTCGACTCCGCTTCGAACGGGTCGCGTTCAGCTACCCGGGCGCCACCGCACCGGTGCTCCGCGAGATCGACCTGACCATCGAACCGGGCGAGACGCTGGCCCTGGTGGGCGCCACCGGCTGCGGCAAGAGCACCCTGCTGTCCCTGGTGCCCCGGCTGCACGAGGTGACCGCCGGACGGATCACCCTGGACGGGCACGACCTGCGCGAGCTTCGGCTGGCATCGCTGCGCCGGCTGGTCGGCGTGGCGTTCGAGGAGCCCACGCTCTTCTCCATGTCGGTCCGGGAGAACCTCACCCTGGGTCGCCCGGACGCCGGCGACCACGACGTCCGGGCGGCCCTGGCGCTGGCCCAGGCGGACTTCGCGTACGACCTGCCGTGGGGGTTGGCCACCCGCGTGGGCGAGCAGGGGCTGTCCCTCTCCGGCGGGCAACGGCAACGGCTCGCGTTGGCGCGGGCGGTGCTCGGCCGGCCGGCGGTACTGGTGTTGGACGACCCGTTGTCCGCGCTCGACGTGCACACCGAGGCGCTGGTCGAGGCGGCGCTCCGCCGGGTCCTGCGGGACAGCACCGCGCTGCTGGTGGTGCACCGGCCGTCGACCATCGCGCTGGCCGACCGGGTCGCCCTGCTCGAAGACGGGCGGATCACGGCGATCGGGCGGCACTCCGAGTTGCTCACCCGGGTGCCGGCGTACCGGGCGCTGCTCGCCGCCGAGCCGCGCGCCGGGCACCCGCCGCCGTCCGGCGCCGCCGGGTCGAGCCCACCCGCCTCCGACGGCTGGGGGTTGGTGCACTCGTGACAGTGCCGACGCAGGCCGACCCCCCGGAGGAGGAGCCGGAGCTGACCCGCTGGCGGGGCACCGCCACCGACCCGGAGGCCGACCGGAGTCGCGCCGAGGACACCTCACCCGAGGCGGTGGCTCGACTGCGCGGGCTGAGCCGGGCCCTGCTGGCCGACCTGCTGCGCCCGCACCGGGGGCGACTCGCCGCCGCGGTCGGCCTGCTGCTGGTCCAGAACGCCGCGGCGATGGCCGGCCCGTACCTGGTCATGATCGGGATCGACCGGGCGATCACGCCGCTGCGCGCCGGCGACGCGGGCCCGCTGACGGCCGTCGCCGGGGCGTTCGCGGTGGCATCGGTGACCGAGTACGCGGCCCGCCGGGGATTCCTCACCCTCTCCTCGCGGATCGGCCAGGCCGTCCTGCTGGAGCTGCGGCAGCGGGTGTTCGGGCACTTCCTGCGCCTGTCGGTGGGCTTCCACGAGCGGTACACCTCCGGCCGGATGGTCTCCCGGCTCACCAGTGACCTGGACTCCATCGCCGAACTGGTCGACGGCGGCATCGACAGCCTGGTGCTGGCCGGGCTGTCGATCCTGTCGGTGGCCGCCATCCTGCTCTGGCTGGACCTGCCGCTGGCCGCCGTGACGCTCTTCGCCTTCCCGTTCCTGTTCTGGCTCTCCCGCTGGTTCGCCCGGTCGTCGGCCAGCGCGTACCGGCGGACCCGGGACGCGGTCGCGCTCGTCATCGTGCACTTCGTCGAATCCATGCGGGGCATCCGGGCGGTGCAGGCGTTCCGCCGGGAACCGCGCAACCAGCGGATCTTCGTGGCGCTCGGTGACGACTACCGGCGCTCCAGCCTGCACGCGTTCCGGCTGATCGCCACCTACTCGCCCGCGATCAAGCTGATCGGCAACGTGACGGTGGCGGTGGTGCTCGGCTACGGCGGTTGGCGGGTGCTCGGTGGGCAGACCGAGATCGGCGTGCTCGCCGCGTTCCTGCTCTACCTGCGCCGCTTCTTCGAGCCGATGCAGGAGCTGAGCCAGTTCTACAACTCGCTCCAATCGGCCACCGCCGCCCTGGAGAAGCTGGCCGGGGTGCTCGACGAACGACCGGCCGTCGCCGAGCCGGCGCGACCCACACCGTTGCCGACCGGGCCCGGGTGCGGCGAGGTGACCTTCCGGGCGGTCTCCTTCGGCTACCGGGCGGACACCCCGATCCTCGGCGGGCTGGAGCTGACCGTGCCGGCCGGGCAGACCGTGGCGCTGATCGGACCGACCGGCGCGGGCAAGTCGACGATCGCCAAGCTGGTCGCCCGGTTCCACGACCCGGACACCGGCACGGTCCGGCTCGACGGGGTGGACCTGCGCGATGTGAGCGACGCCGACCTGCGCCGGGCGGTGGTGCTGGTGACGCAGGAGAACCACCTCTTCAGCGGGACCGTCGCGGAGAACATCCGCTTCGGCCGTCCCGGCGCCGACGACGCCGAGGTCCAGGCCGCCGCCCGGGCGATCGGCGCGCACGACTTCATCGCCGCCCTCCCCGAGGGGTACGCCACCCAGGTGCACCGACGCGGCGGTCGGCTCTCCGCCGGGCAGCGGCAGCTCGTCGCGTTCGCCCGGGCTTTCCTCGCCGACCCGACGGTGCTCATCCTGGACGAGGCGACGTCGTCCCTGGACGTACCGACCGAGCGGTTGGTCCAGCAGGCACTCGGGACCATCCTGCGCGACCGCACCGCCCTGGTGATCGCGCACCGACTCTCCACGGTGGAGACCGCCGACCGGGTGCTCGTCCTCGACGACGGCACCGTCGTCGAGGACGGCCCACCCGACGTGCTGGCCGAGGCCGACGGCCGGTACGCGGCCCTGCACCGACAGTGGCGTGACTCGCTGATCTGACCAGCGATCCGTAACTGCGTGGTCCGACCCCCCGGTGGTGCCTACGATCGCAGGATGACCGATACGGCGAGGACGGCCCGCGCCGGCGTTCCCGAGCGTCCCACCCTGGACGGGCTCGAGGAGCGCTGGGCACGCCGCTGGCAGGAGGAGGGCACGTACGCGTTCGACCGCAGCAGGACGGCTGTTCCCGGTCGCGGCGCGGCGTCAGACGCGCCGAACGGGAATGGCCGCAGGGCCGACGTGTACTCCATCGACACGCCTCCGCCGACCGTATCGGGCGAACTCCATATGGGGCACGTCTTCTCGTACACGCACACCGACACCGTGGCGCGTTACCAGCGGATGCGCGGCAAGGCCGTCTTCTACCCGATGGGCTGGGACGACAACGGTCTGCCCACCGAGCGTCGCGTGCAGAACGTCTACGGGGTGCGCTGCGATCCGGCGCTGGCGTACGACCCGGTGTGGCGGCCACCGGCGGCTCCCGTCGACGACGCGGCCCGCCGTGACCCGACCCCGATCTCCCGGCGCAACTTCATCGAGCTGTGCGAACGGCTGACGGTCACCGACGAGCAGGTCTTCGAGGCGCTGTGGCGGCGGCTGGGGCTCTCGGTGGACTGGTCGTTGACGTACACGACGATCGGCCGGATCGCCCGGGCCACCAGCCAGCGGGCGTTCGTGCGCAACGTGCTCCGCGGTGAGGCGTACCAGGCGGAGGCGCCGACGCTGTGGGACGTCGGCTTCGCCACCGCCGTCGCCCAGGCCGAGTTGGAGGACCGGGAGCGTCCCGGCGCCTACCACCGGCTGCGGTTCACCGCACCCGGCGGGCGTGAGGTGCTCATCGACACCACCCGTCCCGAGCTGTTGCCGGCCTGCGTGGCGCTGGTCTGCCACCCGGACGACGAGCGCTACGCCGACCTGGTGGGCGGCACCGCGCGCAGTCCGTTGTTCGACGTCGACGTGCCGGTGTACGCGCACCCGCTCGCCGATCCCGGCAAGGGCACCGGGGTGGCGATGGTCTGCACGTTCGGCGACCTGACCGACGTGACGTGGTGGCGTGAGCTGGGGCTGGGCACGCGGGTGGTGATGGGCCGCGACGGTCGGCTGCTCCCCGAGCCACCGGCGGGGGTGCCGGCGCAGCCGTACGCGGCGCTGGCCGGGCAGACCGTCAACGGCGCCCGCCGGGAGATCGTGAGCCTGCTGGCCGACGCGGGTGACCTGATCGGCGAGCCGCGCCCGATCACCCACCCGGTGAAGTTCTACGAGCGCGGCGACCGGCCACTGGAGATCGTGTCGACTCGACAGTGGTATCTGCGCAACGGTGGCCGGGATGCCGAGCTGCGGGCGACGCTGCTGGCCCGGGGCGGTGAGCTGAACTGGGTGCCGGCGCACATGAAGCACCGCTACGACAACTGGGTGGGCGGCCTGACCGGTGACTGGCTGGTCAGCCGGCAGCGCTTCTTCGGCGTGCCGGTGCCGGTGTGGTACCGGCTCGACGACACTGGCGAGCCGGACTGGTCCCACCCTCTCACGCCGGACGAGTCCGCGCTGCCGGTCGACCCGTCCAGTGATCCGGCGCCCGGCTACGACGAGTCGCAGCGCGGCTATCCGGGTGGCTTCATCGGTGACCCGGACGTGCTGGACACCTGGGCCACCTCCTCGTTGACCCCGCAGATCGTCGGCGGGTGGGAGACGGACCCGGACCTGTTCGCCCAGATCTTCCCGATGGACCTCCGGCCACAGGGGCAGGAGATCATCCGGACCTGGCTGTTCGACACCGTGGTCCGTTCGCACTTCGAGCACGGGGTGCTGCCCTGGCGGGACACCGTGCTCTCGGGGTGGATCCTCGACCCGGACCGGAAGAAGATGGCCAAGTCCAAGGGCAACGTGGTGACGCCGTCGGCGCTGTTGGAGCAGCACGGCTCGGACGCGGTGCGCTACTGGGCGGCCAGCGGCAAACCCGGCACCGACCTGGCCTTCGACCCCGCGCAGATCAAGATCGGTCGGCGGTTGGCGACCAAACTGCTCAACGCCTCCAAGTTCGCGCTCCGGCTGGGCGCGGCGGACGCGCTCCGCGCCCCGTACGACAACCTCAGCTCGGCGCGTCCGACGCCACGCCGCGACCTGGAGCTGCCGGCCACCGCCGCTCTGGACCGGGCGATGCTCGCCGAACTGGCGACCGTGGTCGACACCGCGGGCGCCGCCTTCGACGCGTACGACCACACTGCCGCGTTGCAGGCGACCGAGGCGTTCTTCTGGCGGTTCTGCGACGACTACATCGAGTTGGTCAAGGAACGCGCGTACGGCACCGACGCGGCGGCCGACTCGGCGCGGGCGGCGCTCGCCACGGCGCTCTCGGTGCAGCTACGGCTGTTCGCCCCGGTGCTGCCGTACGTGACCGAGGAGATCTGGTCGTGGTGGCGGTACGGCTCGGTGCACCGGGCGCCGTGGCCGACCACCCACGAGGTGGCCCGGACCATCGAGGGGTCGGGTGACCCGGCGCTGCTGCGGCTGGCCGGTGACGCGTTGAGCCAGGTCCGGCGGGCCAAGTCGGAGCGCAAGCTGTCGATGAGGGCAGAGGTGCCGCTGGCCGAGGCGCTTGGCCCGGCGGCGCTCCTGGAGCAGCTCACCCTGGTCGCCGACGACCTGCGGGCGGCCGGCCGGATCGCCAAACTCGACCTGCTCCCCGACCGCACCCCGGAACTCGTCATCGCCTGCGCGTTCTGACCCGCGTCCGCCGCCGCCCCCTCGCGCGGCGGCGGACGCGCGGCGTCACCAGCCGCGCAGGAAACGCAGCCCGAGCAGGAACGCGACCACCGAGGGCCCGACCAGCAGGGTGATCGCCTGCAGGCGGTAGGGCATCCGGTGCCGGGTCAGCTCACCCGCGTTGCCGAGCACGATGACCCCGGCCAGCATCAGGAACGCACCCCACCAGCCGGCCCTGAGGTGGATCAGGTCCACCCGGATCAGTTGCAGGGTCAGGCCGAGCAACGCGCCGGTCAGCGCGAGCAGGGCCACCGCCCGGTGCAGGCCACGAACCAGGGGGTGGGCCGCCCGCCAACCGTAGGTGCCGGCGACCGCCAGGCAGGGCAGCACCACCATCAGCGGCCAGCCCCGCCCCATCACGCCGAACATCAGCAGCGCGCCCACCGCGAACCCCATCGCGCCGACGCAGGCGAGCATGTACCCGGCGAAGGCCCGACCGCCGCCCCGGGCCAGCAACGGCCCACCGCTGGCCGCGAGCAACGCGGTGGGGATCAGGATGAACACGGCCCACCAGTGGAACCGGCCGCTGCCCTGGGCTGCCGTGGCGACCGTGGCGCAGGCCAGCCCGGCGACGGCCAGGCTGGTCAGCCACGGCCGACTGCTCCGAGAGTACGGCTCAGCCAACGACGTCTGCTCCGCTTCGACGCTCACACCCGACAGCCTGGCTCGTCGTGGCCCGCGCGGTCCATCCGGCCAGCCCTACCGCAAGGCGGGGGCTGGCCGGAACGGCGACTCGCACCGGTGTCAGCTCGTCTCGCCGGCAACGCTGAACGAACGCAGGCGGTCGATGGCCAACACCGTGAAGCCGACGCTGACCAACACGGTCATCACCGACGCCACCGGCACCGACACGCTGGTCTCCAGCAGGCCGGTGGGGGCGAGCCGGTCGGCGAGCGCGATCACGTACTGCTGGATGGAGAGCACCTTGGTGCCGCTGACGAAGTTGCCCAGCAGGCCCTCCCAGATCAGCACGTAGACCAGGCCGAGCAGCACCGGCCGCCGGGTGACCAGGCTGAGCGCGAGGAACAGCGCCGAGTACGCCAGCGCGCCGAGCGCCGCCGCGACCGCCAACGCCAGTCCGAGGCGTACCGAAGCGGCCAGCACGCCCGCGACGTAGAGCGGCACCGCGACGGTGAGCGCGGTGATCCCGGCGGCCACCGCGAGTTTCGGCAGCACGATCTGCCAACGCGGAAGCGGTTTGGTCAGGATGTGCACCACCGTGCCGTCGTCGATCTCGGCGCCCAGCACACCGGTGCCGATGATCAGCGCAACCACCGGCAGCACCACGGCCAGCCCGAGGCCGACCAGCACCGGAGGCCCCCACTGACGGGGGTCCACCCCCAGGGACCGGCACAGCACGGCCAGCCCGAGCAGGACCAACGGCA
Organism: Micromonospora sp. WMMD1155; assembly: GCF_029581275.1. Classification (NCBI taxonomy): domain Bacteria; kingdom Bacillati; phylum Actinomycetota; class Actinomycetes; order Micromonosporales; family Micromonosporaceae; genus Micromonospora; species Micromonospora sp. WMMD1155. Next base: position 3,656,086 of record NZ_CP120742.1, on the reverse strand, counting down.
GCGGGAGCAGCAGCAGGAACCGACGGCGGCCGAACAGCCCACGGGCGGTGATCCAGGTGATCGTCGACATGTCAGGCCTCCACGAGGTAGGAGAAGACGCTCTCCAGGGACTCGTCGGACGGCACCAACTGGCGCACCCGGATGCCCTGGTCGAGCGCGATCCGGGGTAGCGCCCGGGTGAAGGCGCCGTAGTCACCGGCGCGCACGGTCAGGCCGGTGGGGTCCAACTCGACCCCGGTCACCGAGGACTCGGCGATCAACGCGACGGCCAACGCCCGGTCGTCGGTGGAGCGCACCGCGAAGACGTGCGGGCGGTTGGTCATCAGCCGCCGGATGGTCCGGAAGTCGCCGGAGGCGGCCAACCTGCCGGCCACCATCACCTGCACCGTCCCGGAGACCTGCTCGACCTCCTCCAGGATGTGCGAGCTGAACAGGATCGTCCGGCCGGAGTCGCCGAGGGAGTGCAGCAGGTCCATCATGTGCAGCCGTTGGCGTGGATCCATCCCGTTGAACGGCTCGTCGAGCAGCAGTACCTGCGGTTCGTGCACCAGCGCGGCGGCCACCCGGGCCCGCTGCCGCATGCCCTTGGAGTACGTGCCGATCCGCCGATTCTGCGCCGACTCCAACTCGACCAGCTCGATCGCCCGCCGGGCCGCCGCCGCGGGGTCGGCCAGCCGGTGCAGCTTCGCGCTGGCCAGCACGAACTCGTAGGCGGTGAGGTAACTCTGCACCGCCTCCCGCTCGCTGACCAGCCCCAGCCGCCGGTAGACGTCGGGGTTGCGCCAGGTCGGCTCGTCGTCCAGGGTGACCGTGCCCCGCGACGGGGCGAGGAACCCGGCCATCATGTGCAGCAGCGTGGTCTTGCCGGCGCCGTTCGGGCCGAGCAGCCCGGTCACGCCCGGCCCGAGGGCCATGCTGATGTCGTTGACCGCGACCACGTTGCCGTACCACCGGGACACCCCGGTCAGGCTCAGCATGCTCATCAGGAGGCGACCTTCCGGTAGCGGGCCAGCAGGAGGGCGGTGGCACCGGCGACCAGCAGGACCGCGGCCAGGGCGTAGACCGGACCGAACCGGCCGACACCGAGACCTTCCTGCCCGTCCTCCACCAGCAGGTCGCCGAGCGACCAGATGCCCACGCCCTGCACCAGGGTGGAGGGCGAGGCGAGGCCGGCCAGTTCGTTGGCGCTGCGCGACGGCAGGATGCTCAGCACCCCGACGATCGGCGTGGTCATCAGGAAGACGGCGACCACCCCACCGGCGGCGAAGGCGCGCTTGCCGGTCAGCGACGCGATCAGCAGCCCGACCGAGGCGAAGACCACCGCCCACAGCCCGGCGTAGAGCAGGCCGGGCAGCAGGTCGAGCAGCTCGTTCCAGACCCCGCGAAGACCCTGCTCGGTGGTGAACGCGGCACCCAGGAACATCAGCACCTGCGGGCCGCCGAGCAGCAGCCAGAGCCCCGTGACCAGGGCCAGCAGCTTGGCCAGCGCGTAGTCGCCGCGCGGCAGCGGCCGGGAGAAGTAGAGCGGCAGGACGCCGCTGCGCAGGTCCCGCGAGACCAGCTCCGGCGCGGCCACCGCGACGAAGAAGAGGACCAGCCAGCTCATCGAGTCGGCGAACTGGGCGTACGTGGCGACCGGCTCACCGATCTGGCTGCGGATCGCGGTCAGCGCCGCCGCGACCAGGGTGACGATGCCGATCACCAACCACGGGAAGATCTTGGCCTTGGCGCTGCGCCCGAAGCCGAAGATGGTACGCAGCCCGTGCACGTAGAGCGCGCCGAAGACGTTCCAGCGGCCCAGCCTCGGGCCCGTGTACCGCTGGTAGCCGATGTCGTGGATGACGCCGGTGGGCGTGGACCGCAGCGCGGTGGAAGACGGCTCAGGCATGGGTGAGCTCCCTCGTGGCGAAGAGTTCGGCCACCCGGTGCCGGCGCTGGTCCAGTCGGTGCAGTGGCAGGTCCAGCTCGGCGACCGCGCCGAGGATCAGGTCGTACGTGCCGTCGTCGGCGAGTTCGACGAGGAGCAGCCGACCTTCCCGCGCGACCGGTAGCTTCAACTCGGCCAGCCGGGCGGCGAGTTCCTCGGTGCCCTCGCTCACCTCCACGGCGAGCACGTCGGTCGCCGAGGTCATCGCGGAGATGTTGTCGGCGCGCAGCAACCGGCCGCCGTCGATGGCGATCAGGGTGTCGCAGATCCGCTCCACCTCGCCGAGCAGGTGCGAGCAGACCAGCACGGAGATGCCGAACTCGGTGCCGATCCGGTGCACCAGGGCCAGCATGGCGTCGCGGCCGGCCGGGTCCAGGCCGTTGGTCGGCTCGTCGAGCAGCAGCAGGTCGGGGTCGTGCACCAGCGCCTGGGCCAGCTTGACGCGTTGCTTCATGCCGGTCGAGTAGCCACCGACCGGGCGGTAACGCTCCTCGTAGAGACCGACGTGCCGCAGCGCCTCCGACGCCCGTTCGCGGGCGGCGGTGCGAGGCAGGCCGCTCATCCGGCCGAGGTGGGTGACCAGCTCGGCGGCGGACAGGTCCGGCGGGAGACAGTCGTGCTCGGGCATGTAGCCGACCCGGGCGCGGACCTGCGCCGGGTCCGCGGTCGGGTCGATGCCGAGCACCGAGACCCGACCGCTGCTCGGTGGGATCAGGCCGAGCAGGATCTTGATCAACGTGGATTTGCCGGCGCCGTTCGCGCCCACCAGGCCGATGATCCCGGGCTCGACGGCGACGGTGAGGTCGGCGAGCGCGGTGACCCGACCTCCGTACGTCTTGGTGAGCGACTGGGTCGCGATCAGTGTCACGTCGCCCAGCGTAGGGAGTGGATGCCCGGCGCAGACACCGGCGCGCCCCCGGCGCTTCCCTGATCCTCGGCGCCGCGGACCCCTAAGGTCCGCCACCCGGCTGGTGGGAAGGTTCTCTCCGGTCCCCTGTCCACCCGCGACCCCGCTTCGGAAAAGCCCGTCGCGGGTGGGACGATTCATCTTCCGTTCAGTGGGCGGCAATCCGGCGGTTGGTCGCCACGGCACGAGGTCACGGACGGGCGGACGGGCGAGGGTGCGTGCGGGTGGCGACGGATCGGCGTCGATCCTGTCCCCCGGCGTCGTGGAGTGGCGCTCTCGACCGATCGGCGGTGGGCTGCGAAACTGTGTGCCGGTCAGCGAGTGGGGGGTGTGGATGAGCAACGGTTGGGTGCTGCCCGACGAGGTGCTGCGGGACGCACCGGCGTACACGCCGCGTCCGGGTGAACTCGCGGATCTTGAGCTGCTGCTGACCGGCGCGTACGCCCCGCTGAACGGCTTCATGACCCGCGCCGACCTGGTCTCGGTCAGTCGACGCGGCCGCTTGGCCGACGGCGCGCCGTGGCAGGTCGCGGTGACACTCCAGGTGCCGGCCGCCCTGGCGCAGAGCTTCGACCCCCGTGACCCGGCCCGTCGGGCGTTGGTGCTGACCGACGGCGAGGGTGCACCGGCGGCCGCTCTGGACGTGGCGGACGTCTGGCAGGTGCGCGACGGCATCGCCGGGGTCGGTGGCCCGGTCCGGCGACTGGGCGACGGTGGCCACGGCCCGTTCCAGCGGCTGCGCCGCGAGCCGGAGGAGGTCCGTGCGCTGCTGCCTCCGGGCCGGGTGCTCGGGGTCATCGCCGACCGGCCACTGCATCGTCCACAGCTCGCCCAGATCGCCCATGCCGCCCGCACCCTGGCCGCGCACCTGCTGGTGATGATCCCGGTGGGTGAGGGTGGCGCCGGTGGTCTCCCGCCGGAGGCGCTGGTCCGCGCCATCTTCGCCGCCCGCGACCGGATGCCGCCGGCGACCCTGGTCGCGGTGCCCCTGTCGCACCGACGCGAGGAGATCAGCGACGCGCTGCTGCGTGCCCGGGTCTCCGCCGCGTACGGGGTGACCCACCTGCTCTCCACCGGGGAGATGCTCTCCGGCGCCGGGCTGCGGGTGCTCGTGCCGCGGGAACTCGCGTACGACAACCGGGACGGGCAGTGGCGTTGGCGGGAGGACATCCCACCGCGTAACCGCCGGCTCGCCCTCACCCAGCAGGAGATCGACGACCTGCTCGACCGGGGCTTCCCGCTGCCCGAGTGGCACACCCCGCCGGCCGTGGCGAGGGAGTTGGCCCGGGCCCGACCGCCGCGCCGGCACCGGGGGTTGGTGGTCTTCCTGACCGGCCTCTCCGGTTCGGGCAAGTCGACGATCGCCCGAGGGCTGGCGGACGCTCTGCGGGAGAGCGGCGACCGCACGGTGACCCTGCTCGACGGGGACGTGGTGCGCCGGGAACTCTCCGCCGGGCTGGGCTTCAGCAAGACCGACCGGGATCTCAACGTCCGGCGGATCGGTTGGGTGGCCGCCGAGGTCGCCCGGCACCGTGGGGTGGGCATCTGCTGCCCGATCGCCCCGTACGCGGCGGCTCGCGCCACGGCCCGGGAGATGGCCCTGGCCGCCGGGGCGGGTTTCGTGCTGGTGCACGTGGCCACCCCGCTGGAGGTGTGCGAACGCCGGGACCGCAAGGGCCTGTACGCGCGGGCGCGCGCCGGCCTGCTCACCGGGATGACCGGCATCGACGACCCGTACGAGGAGCCGACCGACGCCGACCTGGTGCTCGACACGACCGACCTGAGCGTGCCGGACGCGGTGCAGGCGGTGCTTCACCACCTGACCGAGACCGGCTGGGTGGAGTTGAAGATCGCGTCCTCCTGAGGGGTCGCCGTACCCCGTTCCTTCCACCGCTGCCGGCTACGCGCTAGTGTTCATTCTTGTTGGAACACGTTTGACCGCGTGAGAGTACGGGGTTCTCGGGAGGCACGGCGATGCTCGCTCAGCAGCGGCAGGCGGCCATCCTGGAGCGGGTCCGGTCGACCGGCGGCGTTCGGGTGAGCGAGCTGGCCACCGAGTTCGGCGTCTCCGACATGACCATCCGGCGCGACCTGGAGGCGCTGCACGAACGCGGCCTGCTGGCCAAGGTGCACGGCGGCGCCACGACAGCCGGGCCGGGCTCGACCGACGAGCCGGGCTTCCACGCCAAGTCGGTCCGTCAGTCGCCGGAGAAGGCCGCCATCGCCGAGCACGCCGCCCACCTGGTCCGCCCCGGTGCGGCGGTCGCCCTCTCCGCCGGCACCACCACCGCCGAACTGGCCCGCAGGCTGGTGGACGTGCCCGGCCTGACCGTGGTGACCAACTCGTTGCCGGTGGCCGAGATCCTGCACGCCGGAGGCCGGCCGGACCAGACGGTGGTGCTCACCGGAGGCGTACGCACACCGTCGGACGCGCTGGTCGGCCCCCTCGCGGTCGGGGCGGTCCGGTCGCTGCACCTGGACCTGCTCTTCCTGGGCGTCCACGGGATCTCCGAGCGGGCCGGCTTCACCACCCCGAACCTGATGGAGGCCGAGACCGACCGGGCGCTCGTGGCCGCGGCGGACCGGCTGGTGGTGCTCGCCGACCACACCAAGTGGGGCACCGTGGGCATCTCCTCGATCGTCGAGCTGGCCGCGGCACACGTACTGGTCAGCGACGACCGGTTGCCTCCACCCGCTCGACGGGTACTCGGCGAACAGGTGGGCGAATTGATCATGGTGAAGGCGACAGGGGCGGGCCGCGCGACGCGCACGCCGACGAGTGAGGGGACGGCGTAGTGAAGCGCACCGCGATCGACCTGGCCGACGGCCGGGAGCTGATCTACTTCGACGAGCGCGACGACGCCGTCCGCGACCAGCCCGACCGCCGTGACCTGCCACCACCGCCTCCCGCGTCCCAGCTGCGCTACGACCCGCTGACCGACGAGTGGGTGGCCGTCGCCGTCCACCGGCAGACCCGGATCTTCCTGCCGCCGGCGAACGAGTGCCCGCTCGACCCGTCGGTGGGCGACCGGCTGACCGAGATCCCCGCCCCCGACTACGACGTGGTGGTCTTCGAGAACCGGTTCCCGTCGCTGAGCGGCCGGGTCGCCGACGAGCCCGGGGCGATCACCCCGTTCACGTCGGTCCGGCCGGGCCTCGGCCGCTGCGAGGTGGTGTGCTTCACCTCGGACCACAACGCCTCCTTCGCCGGCCTGCCGCCGCGTCGGGTGCGTACCGTGCTGGACGCGCTCGCCGACCGCACCGAGGTGCTCGGCGAACTGCCCGGTGTGGAGCAGGTCTTCTGCTTCGAGAACCGCGGCGTCGAGATCGGCGTCACGCTGCACCACCCGCACGGGCAGATCTACGCGTACCCCTTCGTGACGCCGCGCACCCGCGCGCTGCTGGCCGCCTCCCGCCGACACGCGGAGCGGACCGGCGGGGGCAACCTGTACGCGGACGTGCTGGCCGCCGAGCGCGCCGCCGGCGAACGGGTGGTGGCCGAGAACGAGCACTGGACGGCGTTCGTCCCGGCGGCTGCCCGCTGGCCGTTCGAGGTGCACGTCGCGCCTCGCCGGGTGGTGCCGGACATCCCGGCGCTCAGTGACAGCGAGCGGGACGCCTTCGGGCCGCTCTACCTGGATCTGCTGCGCCGCTTCGACGGCCTGTTCGACATGCCGATGCCCTATATCTCGGCGTGGCACCAGGCACCGGTGCGGATCGACCGGGGCCTCGGCCACCTGCACCTACAGCTGTTCAGCATCCGGCGCGCCAAGGACAAGCTGAAGTACCTGGCGGGCTCCGAGTCCGGGATGGGTGTCTTCATCAACGACATCGCCCCGGAGCGGGCCGCCGAGATGCTCCGCGCTACCTGAGCCTGCGCGACCCTGAGCGGGCCGGAACAGGGCGGGCGGGAAACAGGGCGCGGGGGGCCCGGGACAGGGCCCCCCGCAGGGAAGGGACGGCTGGCTGTGCACGGCACAGCCGGGAAGGCTGGCTGATCGGCGCACGGGTGCCGCGGGTCGACCGAGGTCAACCTTCCTGGACGCGACTGGCATCTCGTCCATCCTGGTCAACGAGGCGCGCCGACGGCGGTGACGCCGATCGGCGTGGCACCGCCGGACACGCCGAAGCCCGCCGGCGGGTGGCCGGCGGGCTCCGATGACGCGGTACGCCTGGATCAGGCGGAGAGCTTACGGGCCAGGTTTTCGTCGAGCGCGTTCATGAACTCGTCGGTGGTCAGCCACGGGGCGTCGCGCGAGATGAGCAGCGCGAGGTCCTTGGTCATCTGGCCGCCCTCGACGGTGTCGACGATGACCTGCTCCAGGGTGTTGGCGAACTCGGTGACCGCCGGGGTGCCGTCCAGCTTGCCCCGGTGGGCCAGGCCCCGGGTCCAGGCGTAGATCGACGCGATCGGGTTGGTCGAGGTCTTCTCGCCCTTCTGGTACTGCCGGTAGTGCCGGGTGACAGTGCCGTGCGCGGCCTCGGCCTCGACGGTCCGGCCGTCCGGGGAGAGCAGCACCGAGGTCATCAGACCCAGCGAGCCGAAGCCCTGCGCGACGGTGTCGGACTGCACGTCACCGTCGTAGTTCTTGCAGGCCCAGACGTAGCCACCCTCCCACTTGAGCGCGGCGGCGACCATGTCGTCGATGAGCCGGTGCTCGTAGGTGAGGCCGGCGGCGTCGAACTCGGCCTTGAACTCGGCCTCGAACACCTCGGCGAAGATGTCCTTGAACCGGCCGTCGTACGCCTTGAGGATGGTGTTCTTGGTCGACATGTAGACCGGGTAGTTGCGGTCCAGGCCGTACCGGAAGGACGCCCGGGCGAAGTCCCGGATCGACTCGTCGTAGTTGTACATGCCCATGGCGATGCCGCCGCCCGGGAAGTCGGCGACCTCCATCTCCATCGGCGCGCCGCCGTCGGCCGGGGTGTAGGTGATGGTCACCGTGCCCGGGCCGGGGACGACGAAGTCGGTGGCCTTGTACTGGTCACCGTGGGCGTGCCGGCCGATGATGATCGGCTTGGTCCAGCCGGGCACCAGCCGCGGCACGTTGGACATGATGATCGGCTCGCGGAAGACGACGCCGCCGAGGATGTTGCGGATGGTGCCGTTGGGCGACCGCCACATCTTCTTCAGGCCGAACTCCTCCACCCGGGCCTCGTCCGGGGTGATGGTCGCGCACTTGACGCCGACGCCGTGCTCCTTGATGGCGTTGGCGGCGTCGATGGTGACCTGGTCGTCGGTCTCGTCGCGGTACTGGATCGACAGGTCGTAGTAGTGCAGGTCGACGTCGAGGTAGGGCAGGATCAGCTGCTCCCGGATCTGCTTCCAGATGATCCGGGTCATCTCGTCGCCGTCGAGCTCCACGACCGGGTTGTTTACCTTGATCTTCGCCATCGGCCGGCGCTCCTCTCGGGGGACACGTGCTCAAGCAGTACGAGCGTACTGCAATTGGGGCGGCGACCCCCAGCCGGCCTCGACCGACCGGCGGAAACCGGGCTGCGCGGCGCAGAAACTCCCTGGATCATGACGCGATGCCACTGAGCCGCACCCTCGGGTCTATCACGGTCACCGCCCTCACCGACGGCGAGGGTGCCTTCTTCCAACCCCGCGCCGAGGCGTTTCCGCATGCCACGGCGGCGCACTGGGCGGAGGCCGACCGGCGCGACCCCGCCTCGGTCACCGCCGACGGGCAGTGGTGGCTGCCGTTCCGCAGCTTCGCGATCCGCTCCGGCGACGGGCCGGTCACCCTGGTCGACGCGGGGATCGGCCCGGCCGACGCGCCCGCCGCGAGTTGGGCGCCGGTACCCGGCCGGATGCCCGCCGAACTGGCCGCCGCCGGCATCGACCCGACCGACGTCGAGACTGTCGTGCTGACCCACCTGCACAGCGACCACATCGGCTGGGCCGTCACCGGCACGCCCGGCAGGCCGTACTTCCCGAACGCGAGCTACCTGGTGCAGCGCGCCGAGGTGGACGCGGCCGAAACCCTCAACCCGGGACTGCCGACCGGCCTGATCGCGCCGTTGCGCGCCGCCGGCCGGCTCCGGGTGGTCGACGGCGAGACGAGCCTCACCCCGGCGGTACGCCTCCTGCCCACTCCCGGCCACACCCCAGGCCACCAGTCGGTGCTCCTGACCTCGGCCGACGAACGGATGCTGCTCACCGGTGACCTGCTGGTGCACATGGTGCAGCTGGTCGACCCCGACCTGGCGTACGCCCACGAGGAGGACCCGGAGCAAGCCCGCGCCTCCCGCCTGACCACCCTCCGCACCCACTCCCCCACCCTGCTGGCCACCCCCCACCTAGGCACCCCCTTCACCCCCTGCCCCCTGACCCCCACCCCCTACCCACCGCCTGACCCCCACCCCCGGAGCGGTTGATCATGACCTTGACGGGCTTTTCGATCTCCACCCCTGCCGCTAACTCCATGATCAACCGAGGGCGCCTGTGCGTGGGTGGGTGGGACGGTGAAGGGCCCGCCGGCGCAGCCGGCGGGCCCTTCACGTGGTCTGGTTCGGGGAACTACATGCTGGAGATGTCGCCCTGCTTCGCGCGGACGGCTTCGGCCGCCTCCAGGAGGCTGGCGCGCTCGTCGGCGTCCAGGTCGGTCTCGACGACCCGCTTGACGCCCTCGGCACCGATCTCCGCCTCGACGCCCAGGTAGACGCCGGAGATGCCGTACTCGCCGTCGACCCAGGCGCAGACCGGCATGACCTCGCCGGAGTCCTCGGCGACAGCCTTCGCCATCCGGGCCGCGGCGGCCGACGGGGCGTAGTACGCCGAGCCGGTCTTGAGCAGCGCGACCACCTCGGCGCCACCGTTGCGGGTCTTGACGACCAGCTCCTCGATCTGCTCGGCCGGCATCGCGTCACGCAGCGGCTTGCCGTTGACGGTGCTCTTCGACGGCACCGGGACCATGGTGTCGCCGTGCGAGCCGAGGGTCAGCGTGCGTACCGACGCCACCGGCACGTTCAGCGCCTCGGCGACGAAGTTGCTGAACCGGGCGGTGTCGAGCATGCCGGCCTGGCCGAGCACCCGGTTCTTGGGGAACTGGGTGGCGATCTGCGCCAGCGCGGTCATCTCGTCCAGCGGGTTGGAGACGACGATGACGACGGCGTTCGGGGCGTACTTGGCGACGTTCTCGGCGACCTGGCGAACGATCTTGGCGTTGGTCTCCAGCAGGTCCATCCGGCTCATGCCGGGCTTGCGCGGCAGGCCGGCGGTGATCACGACGACGTCGGAGCCCTCGATCGCCTCGTAGCCCTCGCCGTTGGGGCCGGTGGTCACGCCGACGACCTTGGTCTCGAAGCCCTCGATGGCCCGCGACTGGTTGAGGTCGAGCGCGAGGCCCGCGGGCTTGCCCTCCACGATGTCGGTGATCACTACGGTGTCGAAGACGTCGTACTCGGCCAGGCGCTGTGCGGTGGTAGAGCCGTAGAAGCCAGCCCCGACGACAGTGACCTTCTTACCCATGGTCGTCCCACTCCCTGATACCAGTCGGTTTTCCGGACCGTATCAGTCATCCTGGCACCGATCAGGCCAGGGGCGGCGGGCATCGCCGGGATGGGGCGAACGTCACCGGCGTCACCGGCGCACCGGTCAGCCGCGCTCCGCGCGCTCCACCACGTTGGTGAGCAGCATGGCCCGGGTCATCGGCCCGACACCACCGGGCATCGGGACCAGCGCGCCGGCCGTCTCGGCCACCTCCGGGTCCACGTCGCCGGTGTAGCGGCCCTTGCCGTCCGCACCGATCACCCGCGTGATGCCGACGTCCACCACCACCGCCCCCGGGTTGATCATGTCGGGGGTGAGCAGCCCCGGTACGCCGGCCGCGACGATGACGATGTCGGCGGCCCGGGTGTGCGAGGCGAGATCGAGGGTGCCGGTATGGCACAGGGTGACGGTGGCGTTCTCGGAGCGACGGGTGAGCAGCAGGCCGAGCGGTCGTCCGACGGTGTTGCCCCGGCCGACGACGGCGACGGTGGCGCCGCGCAGCGCCACGTCGTGACGGCGGAGCAACTCGACGATGCCGCGCGGGGTGCAGGGCAGCGGGCCGTCGTAGCCGAGGACGAGCCGACCCAGGTTGACCGGGTGCAGGCCGTCGGCGTCCTTGTCCGGGTCGATCAGCTCCAGCACGCGCTGGGTGTCGAGGTGGGCGGGCAGCGGCAGCTGGACGATGTAGCCGTGGCACGCCGGGTCGGCGTTCAGCTCGGCCAGCACGTCGTCGACCTGCTGCTGGGTGGCGTCGGTCGGCAGTTCCCGGCGGATCGAGGCGATGCCCACCTCGGCGCAGTCACGGTGCTTGCCGTTGACGTACGCCTGACTGCCCGGGTCCGCCCCGACCAGGACGGTGCCCAGCCCGGGGGTGATGCCGCGTTCCGCGAGTGCCTTCACCCGAATTCGCAGCTCGTCCTTGATCTCTGCCGCGGTTGCCTTGCCGTCCAGAAGCGTCGCCGTCACGACCCGATCGTCTCACGGCCGCCGCCCGCGGTTCCGACGACCTCGATCGGGCGCCCCACCACGCCCTTGATCACCATCAGCGAATGTGACCATCCGTGACGTGTTACTAGTCACTCTCTGCGAACAGATGTTCTTTCGGTCACCATCGAACCAGACGTCGTGGGTGCGGCCGGCCAAACCCGGATGGACGCCCCAGCGATTGCCAGCACGATCCAGACCGCCACGACCGGACTCGAAAGCAGCCGCCTATTCGCAGGCAGATGACGTTTCGTACGGTTTGACGTAGCAGGCCGAAGACGGCTCGACAAGAGACTCGACCTCAGACCGTTACCCACCCGCAACCGCGTCGTTGCCGAAGCCTCGCCGCCGACCTACCGTTGCCGCTTGTTGCGCAGCGTAAACCCAGCGTCGGGCCTGACTGCGCAGCGTGAGGAGATGAGGAGGCTCAATGCGAGTTCGTAGACTCGCCGCCTGGACCGCCCTCCCGCTCGCGGTGACGCTGGGCCTCGCGGCCTGCGGCAGCGGCGGCGACGGGGGTTCCGGCGGCAGCGGCAGTTCGGCGGTCAGCATCCAGATCGGCGAGCCGAAGCACCTGGTTCCCACGAACACCACCGAGACGTCCGGCGCGCAGGTGCTCACCGGCCTGTTCAGCCCGCTCGTCGACTACGACGCCCAGAACAAGCCGTACGAGGTCGCCGCCCAGTCGGTCACCTCGTCCGACAACAAGGTCTGGACGATCAAGCTCAAGGACGGCTTCACCTTCCACAACGGTGAGAAGGTCACGGCCGAGGACTACATCAACGCCTGGAACTACGGCGCGTACGCCCCCAACGGCCAGGACAGCAACTACTTCTTCGAGAAGATCGCCGGCTACGCGGACCTGCAGGGCAAGACGCCCAAGGCCAAGGAGATGTCCGGTCTGAAGAAGGTCGACGACCTCACCTTCACCGTGACGCTCTCCGAGCCGTACATCGACTTCAAGACGGTGCTCGGTTACACCTCGTTCTACCCGATGCCGGACGCCGCGTTCTCGGCCCCGGGCGTGCTGAAGGACTCCTACGAGCAGGCCCCGATCGGGCAGGGCCCCTTCAAGATGAAGGGCACCTGGCAGCACGACAGCAAGATCGAGGTCGAGCGGTACGACGCCTACCCGGGTGAGAAGCCCAAGGTCAAGAACATCGAGTTCCGGATCTACCAGCAGCTCACCGCGGCGTACGCGGACGTCCTGGCGGACAACCTGGACGTGCTGCCGACGATCCCGACCGAGAGCCTGAGCACCGCGCCGAGCGACCTGGGCGACCGGTACCAGACCAGCCCGATGTCGTCGTTCCAGTTCCTGGCGTTCCCGACGTTCGACAAGGACTACAGCAACCCGGACGTCCGCAAGGCCATCTCGATGGCGATCGACCGCGACGAGATCACCAAGTCGGTCTTCAAGGGCTCGCAGCAGTCCGCGCGCTCCTTCGTCTCGCCGGTCCTGCCGGGCTACCGGGAGAACACCGCGGGCACGGCCGCCGAGTTCAACCCGACCGAGGCCAAGAAGCTCTACCAGGCCGCCGGTGGTCCCTCGAAGATCGTCATCTCGTACAACGGTGACGGCGGGCACAAGGACTGGGTCGACGCCACGGTCAACCAGCTCAAGACCAACCTGGGCGTGGACGCCGTCGGCGTGGCCGAGCCGAAGTTCGCCGACCTGCTGACCAAGGTCGAGAAGAAGACGCCGGTGGGTGCGTTCCGGATGGGTTGGGTCATGGACTACCCGACCATGGAGGACTACCTCGGCCCGCTGTACAGCACGAACGGCTCGTCGAACTACTACGGCTACAGCAACCCGGAGTTCGACAAGCTGGTCAAGGAGGGTTCCGCCGCCAAGACGCAGGACGAGGCGATCGCCAAGTACCAGCAGGCGGAGGACATCCTGGCCAAGGACATGCCGGTGATCCCGCTCCGCTTCGGCGAGAACGTGTTCGGCCACTCGTCCAAGGTCAAGAACGTGGAGATGGACCTGTTCCAGCGGGTCAACCTCGTCAAGATCGAAGCGGCCAGCTGAGCTGACCATGGTGCGGGCCACCCGGGCGACGATGCCCGGGTGGCCCGGACCGCACCACCGGGGGCCGGGCCGCAGCAGCGAGCCCGGCCCGGTGGTGCCGGCTCCCCCGGGCCGGACGGCACGTCTGGAGATATTTCGGGTACGACCAGAGATGCCGTCCTGCGACCCTTTCGCACATTTCCGGAGAGACTGCTAAGCATGTTCCGCTACATCTTGCGGCGCCTACTGCAGATGGTCCTGGCGTTCTTCGGGACCACCCTGATCGTCTACGCGCTGACATTCGCCGGGCAGGGTGACCCGATCCAGGCGCTCGCCGGCGAACGACCGGTGACGCCGGCCCAACGGGCCTACCTGACCGAGAAGTACCACCTGGACGCCACGGGCGTCGGCGGCTTCTTCTACCGCTACTTCGACTACGTGAAGAACCTGCTCCAGGGCAACCTGGGCGAGTCGCTCACCGGTCGGAGCATCGGCGACATCCTCGAACAGGCCTGGCCGGTCACCGTACAGCTCGCGCTCATCGCGCTCGCCGTGGCGATCATCTTCGGGGTCAGCGCCGGGGTGATCGCCGGTATCCGCCGGGCCAGCATCTTCGACAACTCGACGCTGGTGCTGACCCTGCTGGTCCTGGGCATCCCGACCATCGTGCTGGCACCGTTGGCGCAGTTCTTCCTGGGCGTCAAGTGGCAGCTCTTCCCGCCCACCGCCGGTTCCGACCCCTCGTTCTACGCGCTCCTGCTGCCGGGCATCGTGCTCGGCTCGTTGTCGCTGGCCACCGCGTTGCGACTCACCCGCGCCTCGGTGGCGGAGAACCTGCGTGCCGACTACGTCCGGACCGCCCGGTCGAAGGGGCTGGTCAAGCGCCGCATCGTCATCGTCCACGTGCTGCGCAACTCGCTCATCCCGGTCGTCACCTTCCTCGGTGTCGAACTGGGCAACCTGATGAGCGGCGCGATCATCACCGAGGGCGTCTTCAACATCCCCGGCGTGGGGTTCAACCTCTTCCGCGGCATCCGCACCGAGGACGGCCCCCTGGTGGTGGGCATCGTCAGTGTGCTCGTCGTGGTCTACCTGGTCTCGAACCTGGTGGTTGACGTCCTGTACGCCGTACTCGACCCGAGGATCCGCTATGAGTGAGCGCAGCGAGGTGCCGGCATGAGCGATTTCGAAACCGTGGCGGCCAGCGAGAACCAGGCCGCACGGCGTGGCCCCTCCGGGGAGCCGGGCACACCCAACCAGGTCGGCGCCCCGAACAAGCCCCGCAGCCTGGCCGGAGACGCCTGGCGCGACCTGCGCCGCAACCCGATCTTCTGGATCTCGCTGTCGCTGGTCGTCATCTTCACGCTGATGGCGCTGATCCCCGGTGTGTTCACCGCCAACAACCCGAACGACTGCCTGCTGTCCCGGCAGCACGCCGGGCCGTCCGGCGGGGCGATCTTCGGGTACGACTTCCAGGGGTGCGACACGTACTCCCGGGCGGTCTACGGCACCCGGGCCTCGCTGCTGGTCGGCGCGCTCGCCGCGCTCGGCACCGGGATCATCGCCCTGGTCATCGGCATGTTGGCCGGTTACTTCGGCCGGTGGGTCGACGCCGTGCTCTCCCGGGTGATCGACATCGTGCTCGGCATCCCGCTGCTGCTGGCCGCGATCGTGCTGCTCAAGCGGGTGTCCAGCGACAGCCAGTGGGCGCGGATCGGCGCGGTCGTCTTCGTGCTGGCCCTCCTCGGCTGGACCACCGCCGCCCGGGTGGTCCGTTCCTCGGTGATCACCGCCAAGGAGCAGGACTACGTCGCGGCGGCCCGGATGCTCGGTGCCGGCAACAGCCGGATCATGTGGCGGCACATCCTGCCCAACTCGCTGGCACCGGTCATCGTCGTGCTGACCATCGCGCTCGGCTCGTTCATCGCCGCCGAGGCGACGCTCTCCTTCCTGGGCATCGGTCTGAAGGCACCGACCATCTCCTGGGGTCAGGACATCGACACCGGCCGGATCCACATGCGGGAGGCGGCCACCCCGTTGATCGTCCCGTCGGCGTTCCTCGCGCTGACCGTGCTGGCGTTCATCATGCTCGGCGACGCGATCCGTGACGCCTTCGACCCGAAGCTGCGGTGATTCACATGCGAGCGCGAGGAGTGAGCGAAGCGAGCCCCGCAGCCGCGAGCGAAAGGCAGGCACTGTCATGACCGTCCAACCCACGCCCGCCTCCACCACGCCCGAGGGCGGCCACCTACTGGAGTTGCGGGACCTGCACGTCGAGTTCCGCACCAACGAGGGCGTGGCCCGGGTGATCAACGGCGTGTCGTACCACCTGGACGCCGGCGAGACACTCGCCGTGCTCGGCGAGTCCGGCTCGGGCAAGTCGGTGACCGCCCAGGCGATCATGGGCATCCTGGACACCCCGCCCGCGTTCGTCCGCTCCGGCCAGATCCTCTACCAGGGTCAGGACCTGCTCACCCGCTCCGAGGAGCAGCGTCGGCAGGTACGCGGCAAGGAGATCGCGATGATCTTCCAGGACGCGCTCTCCGCCCTGAACCCGGTGTTCCCGGTCGGCTGGCAGATCGGCGAGACGCTGCGCCAGCGGGCCGGCATGTCCCGGGCCGACGCCCGGCGGCGCGCCATCGAGTTGATGGACCTGGTCAAGATCCCCGGCGCCGCCAAGCGGATCGGCGACTACCCGCACCAGTTCTCCGGTGGCATGCGGCAGCGCGTCATGATCGCCATGGCGCTGGCGCTGGACCCGAAGGTGTTGATCGCCGACGAGCCCACCACGGCGCTCGACGTGACGGTCCAGGCCCAGATCATGGACCTGCTGGCCGACCTGCGCCGCGAACTCAACATGGCGATGATCCTGATCACCCACGACCTGGGTGTGGTCGCCGGTGTCGCGGACCGGATCGCCGTCATGTACGCCGGTCGGATCGTCGAGCACGCCGACGTCCACTCGCTATACAAGGCGCCGGCCCACCCGTACACCAAGGGGTTGTTGGAGTCGATCCCGCGCCTGGACGTCCGTGGCGAGGAGCTGTCGACGATCAAGGGGTTGCCGCCGAACCTGATGCGCATCCCGTCCGGCTGCCCGTTCCACCCCCGGTGCCCGTACGTCCAGCAGGTCTGCGTGGACGTCGTGCCGCACGACCTGGTCCTCGGCGACGGCCGGACCAGCGCTTGCCACTTCGCGCAGGAGGTCCGTGATGACAGCGTCGCCCGCTAACCCCACCAAGGTCCGCGGCGAGGCGATCCTCTCCGTCGACAACCTGGTGAAGCACTTCCCGATCACCCAGGGCGTGCTGTTCCAGCGGCAGGTCGGCGCGGTCAAGGCCGTCGACGGGGTGAGCTTCGAGCTGCGTCGGGGCGAGACACTGGGTGTCGTCGGCGAGTCCGGCTGCGGAAAGTCCACCCTCGCCCGGCTGCTGATGCGATTGGAGACGCCCACCTCGGGCAGCGCCACGCTGGAGGGCCGGGACCTGTTCAAGGCATCCGGCGGCGAGCTGCGCCGGGTGCGTCGCAACATGCAGATGGTGATGCAGGACCCGTACACCTCGCTGAACCCGCGGATGACGGTCGGCGACATCATCGGCGAGCCGTTCGAGATCCACCCGGATGCCGCACCCAAGGGCAGCAAGCAGCAGCGCGTCCAGGAGCTGTTGGACCTGGTCGGGCTCAACCCGGAACACATCAACCGGTACCCGCACCAGTTCTCCGGCGGTCAGCGCCAGCGCATCGGCATCGCCCGGGCGCTCGCGCTGCGGCCCGACGTGATCGTCTGCGACGAGCCGGTGTCGGCGCTGGACGTCTCCATCCAGGCCCAGGTGATCAACCTGCTCAAGCAGTTGCAGGACGAGCTGGGGCTGTCGTACATCTTCATCGCCCACGACCTGTCCGTGGTGCGGCACATCGCCGACCGGGTCGCGGTGATGTACCTCGGTCGGATCGTGGAGATCGGCACCGAGGACGAGATCTACGAGCGGGCCACCCACCCGTACACCCAGGCTCTGCTCTCCGCCGTGCCGGTGCCCGACCCGGAGGCCCGCGACCAGCGCACCATGATCCGGCTGGTCGGTGACGTGCCCAGCCCGGCCGACCCGCCGAGCGGATGCCACTTCCGGACCCGCTGCTGGAAGGCTCAGGACATCTGCGCCGTGGAGGACCCGGCAACGGTGCCGAGGGCTGCGGAACCGCACCCGTCCGCCTGCCACTTCGCCGAACTCCGCCCGGCCACCCCCTGACCCCCTTGCGTTGATCATGAAGTTAGCGCCCTGCACGTCGGCGTGTCAGGGCGATAACTTCATGATCGACGGAGTGCCGAGCGGTCAGTGGAAGAAGTGGCGGGTTCCCGTCAGGTACATCGTGACGTTGGCCTTTCGGGCCGCTTCGATGACCTCTTCGTCGCGGATGGAGCCGCCGGGCTGGACGATGGCGCGCACGCCGGCGTCGATGAGGATCTGCGGACCGTCGGCGAACGGGAAGAAGGCGTCCGAGGCGGCCACCGAACCCCGGGCCCGGTCGGCACCGGCCCGGCTCACCGCGAGCTGCGCCGAGTCCACCCGGTTGACCTGACCCATGCCGACGCCGACGGTGGCACCGTCCTTGGCGAGCAGGATCGCGTTGCTCTTCACCGCCCGGACCGCCCGCCACGCGAACGCCAGGTCGCGCAGCAACTCCTCGTCAGCAGCCTCGCCGGTCGCCAACTGCCAGTTGGACGGGTCGTCGCCGGGGGCGTCCACCCGGTCGGCGACCTGGGTCAGGACGCCACCGGTCACCGGCCGCCACTCGACGGTCGCCGGGGTCCAGGCCGGTGCGCGCAGCAGCCGGATGTTCTTCTTGCCCTGCAGCACCTCGACCGCACCCTCGTCGAAGCCGGGGGCGACCACCACCTCGGTGAAGATGTCCGCCACCTGCCGGGCCATCTCGACCGAGACGGGCCGGTTGACCGCGATGACACCGCCGAACGCCGACACCGGATCACAGGCGTGCGCCCGGCGGTGCGCCTCGGCCACGTCCGCGCCGACCGCGATGCCGCACGGGTTCGCGTGCTTGATGATCGCCACCGCCGGCTGGTCGGCGAAGTCGTTCGCGGCCCGCCAGGCGGCGTCCGCGTCGACATAGTTGTTGTACGACATCTCCTTGCCGTGCAACTGCTCGGCCTGGGCCAACCCCGCCGGAGCGTCCGGGTCGGTGTAGAGCGCGGCGGGCTGGTGCGGGTTCTCCCCGTACCGCAGCACAGTCGACTTGCGCAGCGCCGAACCGGCGAACGCCGGCCAGGTGTCGTCGGCCGGGGCCAACTCCCGGGCACACCACCGGGCCACCGCCACGTCGTACTCGGCGATGTCGGCGAACGCCCGGGCGGCCAGCGCGCGACGCTGGGCCACTGTGAAACCGCCCTCGTCGAGCGCGCCGAGGAGAGCCGGGTAACCGGACGGGTCGGTGAGCACGGCGACCGAGGCGTGGTTCTTGGCCGCGGCCCGCACCATCGCCGGGCCGCCGATGTCGATCTGCTCCACGCACTCCTCGACACCGGCGCCGGAGGCGACCGTCGCCTGGAACGGGTAGAGGTTGGAGACCAGCAGGTCGAACGCCGCCACCCCCAGCTCGTCGAGCTGCGTGACGTGGGTGTCCTTGCGGAGGTCGGCGAGGAGACCAGCGTGCACCTTCGGGTGCAGGGTCTTCACCCGGCCGTCGAGCACCTCGGGGAACCCGGTCACCGTCTCCACCGGCGTCACCGGCACACCCGCGGCGGCGATGGTGCCCGCCGTGCTGCCGGTGGACACGATCTCCACCCCGGCGGCGTGCAGGGCCTGGGCCAGCTCGACCAACCCGGTCTTGTCGTAGACGCTGACCAGCGCCCGCCTGATCGGGCGGCGCCCGTCCTGAGTGGGACTCACGGAACCGTGACCTTCCTTCCGGTGATGGTCCAGCCTTCGCGGACCAGGCGGCCGACCTGCTCGACGAGCTGGCGCCGCTCGGCTTCCTTGATGCGCTCGGTGAGCGTGTCCACGTCGTCGTCGTCGAGCACCGGCACCGCGACCTGCGCGACGATCGGCCCGGTGTCCATGCCGGCGTCGACGAAGAAGAGGGTGGCCCCGGTGAGCTTCACGCCGTAGGCGAGCGCGTCACGCGGGCCGTGGATGCCGGGGAACGCCGGCAGCAGGGTGTTGTGGGTGTTCAGGTAGCGGTCGCCGAAGGCGGCGAGGAAGTGCGGCCCGACCAGCTTGAGGAAACCGGCGGAGATGACCAGGTCGGGCTGGTGCTTCGCGACGTGCGCGGTGAGCGCCCGGTCCCAGTCCTCCCGTGTGTCGTGGTCACGGACCCGCTCCACGAAGGTCGGCACCCCGGCGGCCTCGGCCCGGTCCAGGCCCGCGATGCCGTCACGGTCCGCGCCGACCGCGACGACCTGCGCGCCGTACGCGGGGTCGGCGGCGGCGTCCAGCAACGACTGGAGGTTGCTGCCGGAGCCGGAGAGGAGGACGACGATGCGGGCGACAGGCGCGGGCTCGGTCACCGGGCCACCCTATCGGGCAGGTCAGGACGCCCTTCGGCTGGGCGGCGCGCCGATCTTTGACAGCGTCGACGTGCACCGACCCGGTACGCTGCCGCTCGCTCGGCCGAAAGCCGCGCCGGTCCGCGCCCGCACCGATCGGCCAACGCCAGACGTCGATCGACAGCGTCACCGCGATGTCGTCGTGATCCTCCGCTGTGCATTCCGAGGAGTGACAGCGATCATGGGTGGAAACAACAGCAGCAACTGACGGAACCAGTTCAAGGAGCTTGTGCATGCAACCCGGTAACCCCGGCCAGGACCCGTACGGCCAGCAGCCCAACGACCCGACCGCGCCCCAGCCGCCGCAGAACCCGTACGGCCAGCCGCCGGCCGCTCCGTACGGTCAGCAGCCGACGTCCGGTCAGCCCTACGGCCAGCAGCAGCCGTACCAGGATCCGTACGGCCAGCAGCAGCCGCAGTACGGCGGCGGTCCGACGTACCCGAACGCCGGCTACCCGCAGGGTCAGGGACAGAACAACACCCTCGGCCTGGTGGCGCTGATCCTCGGCATCGCGTCGATCCCGCTGGCCTGCTGCCCGCTGCTGGGCATCCCGGTCGGCATCGGCGGCGCCGTGACCGGCTACCTGGGTCGGCAGAAGGCGGCGCAGGGGCAGGCCAGCAACGCCGGGCAGGCCAAGGCCGGCCTGATCTGTGGTGCCGTCGGCGTCGCGCTCGGCGTCATCTCGATCATCCTGAGCGTCGCGCTGAACGTCGGCCTGCCGACCAACCCCTGACGAATCCCGCATCCACGGGGCGTTCCGGATTCCGTCCGGGGCGCCCCGGGCTCGTCTACTGAGCGGCTGAGCGGGTGAGCGCCCGGGTGGCGGCAGCGCCGAGCAGCGCACCGACTGCGATGACGGCGGTCGCCACCCCGCCCACCTGCCAGCCCACCGGCCCGACCTGCGCCAGCCGACCGGCCCCCAGCGGCCCACCGGAGATCGCCGCGGCCAGACCGAGCAGCACACCGGCCACCGGCCCGGCCAGCACCGCCGGTGTCAGCACCTCCGCCCAGCGCTGCGGGGCCCGCTCCGGGCCGGCGAGTCGGGCCACCCGGCGGGCGAGCAGCCAGCCCGCGACCATCCCGACCAACACCGGCACCGCGAGCAGCAGGGCGCCCAGGCCGTCCACCGGGCCGCGCGGCAGACCGGCGAGCAGAGGCACGGCCGGCAACGCCCCGACCGACACCTCACTGGTACGGACCGCGGTGTCGGTGCCGACCGCGAAGCCCGGCCCGAGGAGGTAGCTGGTGGACCAGATCGCCGCATTCGGCGCGTACGCGACGCTGACCAGCGTGATCCCGGCCTGACCGGCGACCCCCGTCCGGTACGCCCCGATCATGTCCGCCGCGTCGCCCCCACCGGTGGCCACCGCCAGGCCCGCCGCACCGGCACCCGCGCCGAGCAACAGCAACCCCGCCACCAGGCCGGTGCGAACGCCGTCCCGGACCGGGCCCGGTATCCGGGCGACGAGCACCCGGGTCACTGCGGTGATCCGGACGGCGCCGACCAGGGCGGCGAATGTGCCCACCACCGCGAACGTGGCACCCGCCCGGATCGCGGACACCTCCGGCCCTCCGGTGCCGATCAGCACCGCCGCGAGCACGCCGAACAGCGCGTACGCGACGCCGACCGCACCCGCGGCGACCATTGCCCGACGCGGTGAGCGGGTGTCCCGGGCGCCGATCGCGCGGCTGACGTGCACGCCGGCTCGGCTGAGCCGCCAGAGCGCGAGCACGGTCAGCGCCAGCGGGGCGAGCCCGAGCGGACCGGAGTCGGTGTGCAGCGGCACCCCGTGGCCGAGCAGCCAGCCGGCCAACGCCGTACGCAGGGTGCCGGTCAGGGTCGTCGAGTCGGTGCCGAGCTGGACCAGGCCGAGCACGATGGCGACCGGCAGGTAGGAGGTGAGGGCAGCCCAACCGGCCGCCACCCCGGCGGCGACGGGCAACGGCGCACGTCCGCGCGGCGACCCACCCGCGCGGGGCGCGGGCACCCGCCGCGCCGGCGCGGCACGGTCGACCGGCCGGTCGTCGGCGCTCACACCACCGGGACGGCTGGGACGGTCAGGGGTGACGGGGGACATCCGCTCTACTCTGGCACGTCGGGCGGGCGGTGGCAGTCCGTTAACCCCTCCTGGGGCGCGTTTCATAAGGGCTGTCGGGTCGAGGCCGAGTCCGAACGGCGGTCCGGCGAGCACCCCCACCCGCCGCCGACGCTCCCGCGCCGTCGCACCGCTGCACCGTCGCACCGCTGCACCGTCGCACCGCTGCACCGTCGCACCGCTGCACCGTCACACCGCTGCACCGTCACACCGCTGCGCGCCCCGCGCCCCGCGCCCCGCGCCCCGCGCCCCGCGCCCCGCGCCCCGCGCCCCGCGCCCCGCGCCCCGCGCCCCGCGCCCCGCGCCCCGCGCCCCGCGCCCCGCGCCCCGCGCCCCGCGCCCCGCGCCCCGCGCCAAGATCCTCACAACATCGGGGATGTTGCTGCCTCCGACACGCGGGACACAGCAACATCCCCGATACTGCGCGGATCTTGACGCCGAGCGCTTGGGCGGGAGCGCGCGGGCGGGAGGGAGCGCGCGGGCAGCGCCGAGCGCGCGGGGACGGGCGCTTCTGTCGTTGCGGCACCGGGGGCGGCTTGTTCAGCGAACTGGCGTCCAGGTCACCCGGCTCGGTCTAGCCTCGGCCCAGAGGGCGTGAGTCGTCGCCGCCCGGGTCGGGCCCGCCGGTCGCGGTCCGGTCGGCACGTCGCCCACGACCGCCGGAGGTAGCTGTGACGACCGCATATCCGCCACCCCCGCCCCCACCGGCCCGGGGGCGGGACCGGACGACGCTGTGGGGTGTGCTCGGCATCGTGCTGGGGCTGATCTGCTGCGGCATCCTCGGCATCATCTTCGGCTATCTGTCCATCCGCGACGCTCGGCGTTACGGGCAGTCGCCGGTGCTCGGGTACCTCGCCATCGTGTTCGGCGTGATCAACATCATCGGTGGGTCGATCCTGCGGCTGACCGGCAACTACCCGTTCTGGAACGACTGAGTTTCCCGTACGCCGAAGGGGGCCGACCGTTGCGGTCGACCCCCTTCCGCCTGTCCTGCCGGCTCAGCTGCCGGACATGATCTCCCGCATCAGGTTCGCGGTCTCGGTCGGCGTCTTGCCGACCTTGACGCCGACCGCCTCCAGCGCCGCCTGCTTCGCCTCGGCGGTGCCGGCCGAGCCGGAGATGATCGCCCCGGCGTGACCCATGGTCTTGCCGGGAGGCGCGGTGAAGCCGGCGATGTAGCCGACGACCGGCTTGGTGACGTTGGCCTTGATGAATTCGGCGGCCCGCTCCTCGGCGTCGCCACCGATCTCACCGATCATCACGATGGCGTCGGTCTCCGGGTCGGCCTCGAACGCCGCCAGGGCGTCGATGTGGGTGGTCCCGATGATCGGGTCACCGCCGATGCCGACGCAGGTGGAGAAGCCGATGTCGCGCAGCTCGTACATCATCTGGTAGGTCAGCGTGCCGCTCTTGCTGACCAGGCCGATGCGGCCGGAGCCGGTGATGTCGGCCGGGATGATGCCGGCGTTGGACGCGCCGGGCGAGGCGATGCCCGGGCAGTTCGGCCCGATGATCCGGGTCCGCTCGCCCTGCGAGACGTTGTACGCCCAGAACGACGCGGTGTCGTGCACCGGCACGCCCTCGGTGATCACCACGGCCAGCGGGATCGCGGCGTCGATCGCCTCGACCACAGCGGCCTTGGTGAACTGCGGCGGCACGAAGATGACCGTGACGTCGGCCCCGGTCTCGGCCATGGCGTCCGCGACGGACGCGAAGACCGGCAGCTCGGTGCCGTCGAAGTCGACGGTCTGACCCGCCTTGCGCGGGTTGACGCCGCCCACCACGTTGGTGCCGGCGGCGAGCATCCGCCGGGTGTGCTTGGAACCCTCGGAACCGGTCATCCCCTGGACGATGACCTTCGAGTCCTTGGTCAGCCAGATAGCCATGATCAGACCCCCGCAGCTGCCAGCTCGGCGGCCCGCTCGGCCGCACCGTCCATGGTGTCCACCCGCTGCACGAGCGGGTTGTTCGCGCTGTCCAGGATCGCCCGGCCAGCCTCCGCGTTGTTGCCGTCCAGACGGACGACGAGCGGCTTGGTGACCTGCTCGCCACGCTGCTCCAGCAGGGCCAGCGCCTGGATGATGCCGTTCGCCACCTCGTCGCAGGCGGTGATGCCACCGAAGACGTTGACGAAGACGCTCTTCACGGCCGGGTCGGAGAGCACGATCTCCAGCCCGTTCGCCATCACCGCGGCACTCGCGCCGCCGCCGATGTCGAGGAAGTTCGCGGGCTTGACGTTGCCGTGCCGCTCGCCGGCGTACGCGACCACGTCGAGGGTCGACATGACCAAACCCGCGCCGTTGCCGATGATGCCGACCTCGCCGTCGAGCTTGACGTAGTTGAGGTCCTTGGCCTTGGCGGCCTGCTCCAGCGGGTCCACGGCGGCCTGGTCGACGAGCGCCTCGTGGTCCGGGTGCCGGAACGCCGCGTTCTCGTCCAGGCTGATCTTGGCGTCGAGCAGCAGCAGCCGGCCGTCGCCGTTCTTGGCCAGCGGGTTGACCTCGACCAGCGTGGCGTCCTCGGCGACGAACGCCTGCCACAGGCCGACCGCCACCTCGACCACCTGGTCGGCGACCTCGGCCGGGAAGCCGGCGGCGGTCACGATCTCGCGGGCCTTGGCCTCGTCCACGCCCTTCACGGCGTCGATCGGTGCCTTCACGACCCGGTCCGGGGTCTCGGCGGCGACCTGCTCGATGTCCATGCCACCGGCGACGCTGGCGATGCAGAGGAAGGTGCGGTTCGCCCGGTCGAGCAGGTACGAGAAGTAGTACTCCTCGGCCACGTCCGCGGTCACCGTGATCATGACCTTGTGGACGGTGTGACCCTTGATGTCCATGCCGAGGATGTCGGTGGCGCGGGCCACCGTCTCCTCGGCGCCCTCGGCCAGCTTGACGCCGCCGGCCTTGCCTCGGCCGCCGACCTTCACCTGCGCCTTGACGACCACGCGACCGCCGAGGCGTTCGGCGATCGCACGGGCCTCTTCCGGGGTAGTGGCGACGCCGCCGGCCAGCACGGGCAAGCCGTGCCGCTCGAACAGGTCCCGCCCCTGGTACTCGTACAGGTCCACGTTTGCGCGTCCCGTCCCGTCTCCGCGGCGCGCCGTCGCGCCGCCACCAGCGTTCAGAAAACAGTTTGACGCCTGTCATCACTTGAAACAGGCCATTGGCCGCAGCCTAGCGAGGTCGGCACCACCGGCAACCGAGCGGGTGCGCGGTGTGCGGTAATGCACAAGCGGACATCCGGCGGGGCCGGTTTCCGCTCAGGACGCGGACGCCATCCTCCGTCCGGGCGATGTTGCCCAGCTTGCGTAACCCGGCCGTGGGGGCGTCGTTGAGTCAGGTGTCGGAGCGCTGAACAGCGCGATGACGGGAGACGGCCGATGCCCTGTCGGTCGAGGGGTGGCGGCGGGGCATCGTGCATAGAGGGGCCGGACGTGTGAGGGGTGCGTCCGGCCCCTCCCCCGTGCCCGGACTCCGGTCGCCGGCGTCTCCGCGAGCCGTCGCCGGCGTCTCCGCGAGCTTCAGGAAAGGCGAGCGGCGAGCGTCGGAGAAGACGTCCGGCGCGCTTCAGGAAACCGGCTGCGCGACGTTCTCCCGGACCCACTCGACAATCGCCTGAGTGGTGGCGCCCGGCGTGAAGATCTTCGCGACGCCCATCTTCTCCAACTCGGGGATGTCGTCGTTCGGGATGATGCCGCCGCCGAACACGACGATGTCGCGGGCATCCCGCTCACCGAGCAGTTCCAGCACCCGCCGGAAGAGGGTCATGTGCGCGCCGGAGAGAACGGACAGGCCGACCGCATCGGCGTCCTCCTGGATGGCGGCCTCCACGATCTGCTCGGGGGTCTGGTGCAGGCCGGTGTAGACGACCTCCATCCCGGCATCCCGCAGGGCGCGCGCGACGACCTTCGCGCCCCGGTCGTGGCCGTCCAGGCCGGGCTTGGCGACGACGACCCGAATACGAGAGCTCATCAGCGCACACCTTTCACCGGCTTCACGGGCCTTCACCTTAACGAACGGTAACCCGGCCGACCCAGCCCTCGACATCCGGGCCGGGAAGCCGACCCCGACCACCGGCCGACGCCTGCCCGGCGGCAGCGCGAGGATCCGTGCCCAGAGGGTGCGGAGGCGACCCGGCACCGTCCGTAGTCAAGTCGGACGAGTCCGCCGGATCGGTCACGCTCGGCGACGAACGGGCAGCATCAAGGGCACCGTTCGGCGTCGCGATGCGTGACAATAATGGACGCAAACGGACAGAACGACACGCCAATTTGGCGCTCTAGCTTGTGACTCGCCTGGTGGTTGGCTAACGTGTCCACGGTTGTCATCAGGTCCATGGACGGGTGACGACGCGGTCAGCGGACGTTCACTGGAGCTTCACGAACGCCCACCGGCCGCCTCGGAACCCCGACAACGGAGGGTGTGCGTGCGCCAGCGCCTGTCGTCTGAGCCCGATCGATATCGCGGTCGTCGCCGTGTGCCCACCCCGCCGCGCAGCCGTTACGCCGCGGTCGTCACCACCGCGTTCGTCGGTGCCGGCATCGTCGCCCTCGGCGCGAGCGCCCTGCCGGACGCCAAGGACGTCAGCCCGACGGTGCTCGACGAGCTCAAGCAGGCGTCGGTCACCAGCCAGGACGCCGCGGCCCGTGCGGACAACGCCGACCGCGCCTCCCGGGACAGCCGCACCAAGGACAGCGCCGAGCCCGAGGTCTGGCTGCTACCACTGCAGGGCTACGACTTCAACTCGCCCTACGGGGTCCGCTGGGGCAAGATGCACACCGGCGTTGACCTGGTCGCCGGCGAGGGCACTCCCTATGTGGCGATCCACGACGGGCTGGTCACCAAGGCCGGCTGGTTCGGCGGGTACGGCAACGCGGTGATCGTGCAGCACGCCGACGGCAGTGAGGCCATCTACGGTCACTCCTCCGCGGTGAGCGTGAAGGAAGGCCAGCAGGTCAAGGCCGGCGACCAACTCGGCCTGGTGGGCCAGACGGGCCACGCCTACGGCACCCACCTGCACCTGGAGATCCATGTCAAGGGCCAGCCGGTCGACCCGGTGCCCTACCTCCAGGAGCGCGGAGTGGACATCAAGCTGCAAGTCGAGGCAATTTACAGCGAGGTAGCCGCGTCCTGACGCTGCGTACCGACCGATGACCGCCCGGATCTGAGGATCTGGGCGGTTTTTCGTTGCCGGTCGACGGCGGATGTGTGCCGGGTCACTGGCACGACTGTGACCGGCGACACCGTCCCGCATGATCACTTTTCCGGATGCAGCACCGCACATCGGGTCATACCCGGGCAGTCATCACGTCGTCCATCGCCGGTGATCCG
Source organism: Micromonospora sp. WMMD1155 (assembly GCF_029581275.1). Taxonomy (NCBI): domain Bacteria; kingdom Bacillati; phylum Actinomycetota; class Actinomycetes; order Micromonosporales; family Micromonosporaceae; genus Micromonospora; species Micromonospora sp. WMMD1155. The sequence continues at coordinate 3,628,776 of NZ_CP120742.1, read as the reverse complement.
GTCCCCGCGCCTCCCCCGCCTCGGCCCGACACCAGTATTTCGAGGTCAAGTGCCCCTCGACTGTGAAGGTCCGCCGTGCAGGAAGACAGCCCCGTCCAGAACGAGACCACCCCGGACACCACCCAGACCGAACCGCCACGGCGGGCCGGTCGGCGCAACCGCCTCATCGTGCTCAGCGCCGCCGCCCTGGTGGCCCTCGGCCTCGGCGGCATCGCCGTCGCCACCACCGGCAACGACCGCCCGGCGCCGACTGCCGTCTCCCTCGACGCGCAGTCCCGGGCCGAGGCCGCCGGCCGGGCGGACCGCTCCGCCCGCGAGTCGAGCACGCCGGTCGTCCCGTCGACCAGCCCCACGGCGAGCCCGTCGGCGGCCAGCGCCAGCCCGACACCGACGAAGACGGCCTCCGCGAAGGCCAAGCCGAAGCCGAAGAAGACCACCAAGCCCACGCCCGCCTGGGTCGACCCGATGCCGGGCGCGGCGGTCACCTCCTGCTACGGGCAGCGCTGGGGCACCCTGCATGCCGGCATCGACCTCGCGCTGCCCTCCGGTACGCCGATCCGCGCCGCCGCCGCCGGCACCGTGACGCAGGCCGGCGACGCCTCCGACGGCTACGGGAACTCCGTCTTCATCGACCACGGCAACGGTTACCTGACCCACTACGCCCACCAGAGCCGGATCGCGGTGACGGTCGGCCAGACGGTCAAGGCCGGCCAGGTCATCGGCTACGAGGGCGCCACCGGCGATGCCACCGGGCCGCACCTGCACTTCGAGGTGCACCAGGGCATGTGGAACCAGATCGACCCCGCCCCGTTCATGCGGGCCCGCGGCGTGGACCTAGGCTGCTGAACGACCGCCGCAGCCGGAAGGGGTGACCTGCGCCTCAGCGGAGGTCACCCCTTCCGTCACCTGCGCCGGGGTCAGAGCTTGTCGACCGGCGCGTGCCGGAGGACCAGCCACATGGTCTGGTCGCCGAAGTCGATCTGCGCGCGGGCGCCCGGGCCGTGCCCCTCGACGGCGAGCACCCGCCCCAGCCCGTACCGCTGGTGGTTGACCCGGTCCCCGGCCGCCACCTTAGGCCCCTGCGGCAGCTCGCTGGCCGTGGTCAGTCGGCTGGCGTCCACGCCGAGCCGCTGGGCCAGTTGGGCCGCCTTCGGCGTGCCCCCGGTGAAGGTGCCCCGGCCGCCGGGCGCGCGGTCGGCCCGACCGCCGACGCCGCCGCCACCGCCGGCCCACGAGGTGTACGACCCTTCGGTGCGCTCCCAGTGCACCAACTCCGTCGGCAACTCCTCCAGGAACCGCGACGGCGGGTTGTAGGACGGCTGCCCCCAGGCCGAGCGGGTCACCGCCCGGGAGAGGTAGAGCCGCTGCCGGGCACGGGTGATGCCGACGTACGCCAGCCGGCGCTCCTCCTCCAGCTCGCGGGTGTCGCCCAGTGAGCGCAGGTGCGGGAAGACGCCGTCCTCCAGCCCGGTCAGGAAGACCACCGGGAACTCCAGCCCCTTGGCGGTGTGCAACGTCATCAGGGTGACCACGCCTTGGTGGTCGGGGTCGTCGGACGGGATCTGGTCGGCGTCGGCGACAAGCGCCACCTGCTCCAGGAAACCGGCCAGGGTGGCGCGCTCCCCCTCCTCGCCCAGCGCCTCGATCCGCTCGGTGTACTCCCGGGCGACGCTCACCAACTCCTGGAGGTTGTCCACCCGGCCGGCGTCCTGCGGGTCGAGGCTCTCCTCCAGCTCGGTGAGGTAGCCCGAGCGGGTCAACAGGGCCTCCAGCACCTCCTCCGGGGTGCCGGTCTCGGCCAGCTCCCGGGCACCGTCGAGCAACGCGACGAAGTCGGCGATGCCGTTGGCCGCCCGGGTGGAGATGCCCGGGGCTTCCCGGGCCCGCCGCAGCGCCGCGCCGAACGAGATCCGGTCGCGGCTGGAGAGCGCCTCGACGCACGCCTCGGCGCGGTCGCCGATCCCCCGGCGGGGGGTGTTGAGCACCCGCCGCAGGCTCACCGTGTCGTCGTCGTTGACCACCGAACGCAGGTACGCGAGGGCGTCGCGGACCTCCTTACGCTCGTAGAAGCGCACCCCGCCGACGACCTTGTAGGGCAGGCCGACGCGGATGAACACCTCTTCGAAGACCCGGGACTGGGCGTTGGTGCGGTAGAAGACAGCGACGTCGCCGGGGCGGGTCTCGTCGGCGTCGACCAGTCGGTCGATCTCCCGGGCCACCCAGTCGGCCTCGGCGTGCTCGGTGTCGGCCACGTAACCGACGATCTGCTCGCCGGCGCCGGACTCGCTCCACAGCCGCTTGGGTTTGCGGGAGGTGTTGCGGTCGATCACCGCGTTGGCCGCGTTGAGGATGGTCTGGGTGGAGCGGTAGTTCTGCTCCAACAGGATCGTCCGCGCGTCGGTGAAGTCCCGTTCGAACTCCAGGATGTTGCGGATCGTGGCGCCACGGAACGCGTAGATCGACTGGTCGGCGTCGCCGACCACGCACAGCTCGGCCGGCGCCAGCCCGTCGGTGCCGGAGACCAGCTCCTTGATCAGGACGTACTGGGCGTGGTTGGTGTCCTGGTATTCGTCCACCAACACGTGCCGGAAACGCCGCCGGTAGCTCTCCGCGACGTGCGGGTGGGACTGGAGCAGGTGCACCGTGGTCATGATCAGGTCGTCGAAGTCCAGTGCGTGCGCCTCGCGCAGCCGACGCTGGTAGAGCGTGTACGCCTCCGCGAGGGCCCGCTCGTTGGGCCCGGTCGCCCGGGCGGCGAACTGCTCCGGGTCGACCAGTTCGTTCTTGAGGTTGGAGACCTGAGCGGCCAGCCCTCGGGCCGGGTAGCGCTTCGGGTCGAGATCCAGCTCGCGCGTGACCAGCTGCATCAGGCGGCGCGAGTCGTCCGCGTCGTAGATCGAGAACGTCGACTTGAGGCCGGCGTGCTCGTGCTCGGCGCGCAGGATCCGGACACACGCGGAGTGGAACGTCGACACCCACATCAGCCGGGCCCGGGGGCCCACCAGCGCGGCGACGCGTTCCTTCATCTCGCCGGCCGCCTTGTTGGTGAAGGTGATCGCGATGATCTCGCCGGGGTGCACGTCGCGTGCGGCGAGCAGGTAGGCGATCCGGTGCGTGAGCACCCGGGTCTTGCCCGACCCGGCGCCGGCCACGATCAGCAGCGACGAACCGGCATGGCTGACCGCGTCGCGCTGTGGCCCGTTGAGCCCGTCGAGCAGTTCCTGCGGATCGAGGCGGACGGCGGGCCGGGGCCGGTCCGGGCGGGCCGGCGCGGACTCCGGCGCAGGCGGGGACGCGGGGATGTCGAAGAGAGGATGCATCGCCGGACAAGTCTATGCCGCCGGTCGGACACCGCGCCTCTGGCGCTCGGCAGCTCGTGGCCTCCGGCGCTCGGCAGCTCGTGGCCTCCGGCGCTCAGTAGCTCGTGCCCGACCGCGTGCTGCCACCGCCCGGGGCGCCCGGACGAAGAAAGCTTCCCGGCGCACAGCCGAATGCTTGCGCACCCGCCGCCGACGTGGGCATACTCGACGGCGTGATCGCTGCGCGCTACTACTTTTACTACGGCACCGGGAGTCCGGCTGCCGTAGGTCGCGCCTGATCGATTCAGACCTACGAAAGCCCCGGGCTCCTGGAGTCCGGGGCTTTTCCGTCCCGGGTTCCGGGCACCGGGCACCACCGTGCGAGAGGTACCCGATGATGACAGACGTGATGGAGCAGAGCGGCGGCCCGACCCGACCGGAGGCCGGGCAGCCGGCGGTCGACGGGCACGAGACGACGGTGCCCTCGTCGACGGCCGAGAACACCGAGCAGGCCGAGGCGCAGACCGGCACCGAGGAGCCGTCGGCAGCCGCGCGGATCGTGCAGATCAGGGAGCGGATCGACGAGATCGACCACGCGTTGATCGCGCTCTGGCAGGAGCGGGCCGCGTTGTCCCAGGAGGTCGGGGTCACCCGGATGGCGTCCGGCGGGACCCGCCTGGTGCTCTCCCGGGAACAGGCGATCCTGGAGCGGTTCCGCGTCGCGCTCGGATCGGACGGCACCCAGCTGGCGCTGCTGCTGCTCCGCGCGGGTCGCGGGCCGCTGTAGCCCGCGCCCCGGTCCGTGGTTGATCACTCGGCGCGCCGACGCCGGGCGGGCACGTCCTCGCCCGCCCGGTCGGTGGTCCATCCCGCGTGCACCGAGGCTGCCACCGGCCCGTCCTTGTCACCGGACAGACGAAACCGCCTGCCGCCGTCGTGCGGACGGCGGCAGGCGGTTTCGGTGACTCACGCCTCGTGGGTGGCGACGATCTCGCGCCGCTCCGCGAAGTGGCAGGCAGTCGGGTGGTCCGAGCCCTGACGGATCTCCAGCAGCGGGACCTGCTCGGCGCAGACGTCCTGCGCCTTCCAGCAGCGGGTCCGGAACCGGCAGCCCGAGGGCGGGCTGATCGGCGACGGCACGTCACCCGTCAACCGGATGATCGTCTTGTTGCTCCGCTGGGTGGGGTCCGGCACCGGCACCGCGGAGAGCAGAGCCTGGGTGTACGGGTGGGTCGGACGCTCGTAGATCTCGTCCTCGGTGCCGATCTCCACGATCTTGCCGAGGTACATCACCGCGACCCGGTCCGAGAGGTGACGGACCACCGACAGGTCGTGTGCGATGAAGACGTACGACAGCCCGAACTCGCCCTGGAGCTGCTCCAGCAGGTTCATCACCTGAGCCTGGATGGAGACGTCCAGCGCCGACACCGGCTCGTCACAGACGATGATCTCGGGCCGCAGCGCGAGCGCCCGGGCGATGCCGATGCGCTGACGCTGACCGCCGGAGAACTGGTGCGGGTACCGGTTGATGTGCTCCGGGTTGAGCCCGACCAGGTCGAGCAGCTCGCGGACCTTGGCCCGGCGGCTGCCCTTGGGCGCCACCTCCGGGTGGATCTCGAACGGCTCACCCAGCAGGTCACCGACCGTCATTCGCGGGTTCAGCGAGGTGTACGGGTCCTGCATCACCAGCTGGATCTGCCGGCGGAGGCGTCGCAGCGCCGTACCGGACAGCTTGGAGATGTCCTGGCCCTTGTAGACCACGCTGCCGGCGGTCGGCTTCTCCAGGTTCATCAGCACCCGGGCGAGGGTCGACTTGCCGCAGCCGGACTCGCCGACCACGCCGAGCGTCTCACCGGCGCGCAGACCGAATGAGACCCCGTCGACCGCCTTGACCTGACCGACGGTCTTCTTGAACACCACGCCCTGGGTGACGGGGTAGTGCTTGACCAGGTCACGGACCTCGAGGATGTTCTCAGACACGGTTCACCAGCTCCTCGGCGAAGTGGCAGGCGCTGGCCCGGCCGGCACCCACCTGCAGCAGCGGCGGGACCTTCTCCCGGCACACCGGCTGAGCCATGGGGCAGCGCGGGTTGAACGGGCAGCCCGGCGGAATGTTCATCAGGTTCGGCGGGAGGCCCTTGATCGTCCGGAGCTGCTGCCCCTTCTCGTCCATGCGCGGGATCGAGTCGATCAGACCGATCGTGTACGGGTGCGCCGGCTTGGCGTACAGGTCGTACACGTTCGCTTCCTCGACGATCCGGCCCGCGTACATGACGGCGATCCGGTCCGCGACGTCGGCGACCACGCCGAGGTCGTGGGTGATCAGGATCATGCCCATCTGCCGCTCACGCTGAAGCTCCGCCAGCAGGTCCATGATCTGGGCCTGCACGGTCACGTCGAGTGCCGTGGTCGGCTCGTCCGCGATCAACACCTCCGGGTCGAGCGCCAGCGACATCGCGATCATCGCGCGCTGCCGCATACCGCCGGAGAACTGGTGTGGGTAGTTGTTGAACCGACCCTTGGCGTTCGGGATCTTGACCTGGTCGAGCATGTCGATCGCGCGCTTCTTGGCCTCGGCGCGACCCATGCCCCGCCGGACCCGGAACTGCTCGGCAATCTGGAACCCGACGGTGAAGACGGGGTTCAGTGCGGAGAGCGCGTCCTGGAAGATCATCGCGATGCCCTCGCCGCGGATGCGGCGGCGCTCCTCGTTGGACATGCGGAGCATGTCCTTGCCGTGGAAGCGGACCTGCCCACCGGTCACGAAACCGGGTGGCGTGTCGAGGATGCCCATGATGGTCTGCGCCGTGACGCTCTTACCGGAGCCGGACTCGCCGAGCACGGCGAGGGTCTCCCCCGCGTCGACGTGGTACGTGACCCCGTTGATGACCTTTGCGACGCCGTCCCGGGTACGGAACTCCACCCGCAGGTCGTCGACCTCGAGCAGCCGGCCGGAGGGACGCCCGGACCCGCCGGGTCCCGGCGCGGACTGCTCGGACACGAGAATGTCGGACACTGGATATCCCCTAGCGGAGTTTCGGATCGAGGGCCTCGCGGACCGACTCACCGAGCATCACGAAGCTCAGCACTGCGGTGACGAGGAACGCGGCGGGGAAGAAGACCAGCCCCGGCGCGACCCGGACGAACTGCTGCCCATCGCTGATCATGATGCCCCAGGACACCACCGGCGACTTCAGACCGACGCCCAGGAACGACAGGGTGGCCTCGGCGCCGATGAAGGAGCCGACCATGATCGTGCCGTAGACCAGCAGCGGAGCCAGGCAGTTCGGCAGCAGGTGCTTGAGGATGATCCGGCCGGTGCCGGCGCCCAGCGCGCGGGCCGCCACGATGTAGTCGGCCTCCTTGGTGGCGAGCACCGACGAGCGCATCAGCCGCATCACGACCGGCCAGCTCAGCACGATCAGCGACGCGATCACCAGGCCCATGATCTGGGCCTTGCTGTTGCCGGAGCCGGAGCCGTTGAAGGTGGTCAGGATGACGATCGCGCCGAGCACGAAGGGCAGACCGAAGAAGACGTCGGCGATCCGGCTGAGCAGCGCGTCCACCCAGCCACCGCGGTAGCCGGAGATGATGCCCATCGTCCCGCCGATGAGCAGGGTGCCCATCACGGACAGCACGGCGACCACGACGGAGGCCCGTGCGCCGTAGATGACCCGGGCGTAGACGTCACGGCCCTGCACGTCGTACCCGAACCAGCCATCGGCGCCCGGCTTGTTGAGGCTGCGGGACAGCGAGCCGTTGACCGGGTCTCCGCCCGGCGCGAACAGCTGCGGGAAGGCAGCCATCAGCAGGAAGATGACGATCAGCGTGGCCGAGATCCAGAACAGCGGCTTGCGCCGCAGGTCCCGCCAGGCGTCACCGAGCAGACCGCGCGGCTTTTCGTTGCTCTGCGGCTGGCCCGCGGTGGCGGGGGCGGCGGAGTCGGTCGAGTGTGCGCCAGGGGTGCTGACGATCGATGCGGTACTGGGGTCACTCATAACGGATCCTCGGGTCCAGGGCGGCGTAGAGCAGGTCAACCAGCAGGTTCATCACGAGATAGACCAGCACCAGGACGACCACGATTCCTACCACCGTGGCGCTTTCCTTGGTGATGATCGCCCGGAAGACCTGGCGGCCGATTCCGTTGATGCCGAAGATCCCCTCGGTGACGATCGCGCCGCCCATCAGGGCGCCGAGGTCGGTGCCGAGCAGGGTCACCACCGGGATCAGCGAGTTGCGCAGCAGGTGCACACCCACCACCCGGCGCATCGGCAGGCCCTTGGCGATCGCGGTACGCACGTAGTCGGCGCGACGGTTCTCCGCGATGCTCGTTCTGGCCACCCGGGCGATGTACGCCACTGACGCGCTGCCGAGCACGAAGCCCGGCACGATCAGCTCGGACCACCGCATCTCGGAGGAGACGGTCGGCTTGATGATGCCCCACTGCACGCCCAGCAGCCACTGCAGCACGAAGCCGACGACGAACACCGGCAGCGCGATCAGGAAGAGGGTGGAGACCAGGACCAGGTTGTCCAGGAAACCGTTGCGCCGCAGACCGGTCAGCACGCCGGCACCGAGGCCGATGACCGCCTCGATGGCGAGCGCCACGACGGCCAGCTTCAGGGTGTTCGGGTACGAGGTCAGGATGATGTCGCTGATGTCGCGCTGGGAGAACGTCTGACCGAAGTCACCCTGGAGCAGGTTCTTCATGTAGTTCGCGTACTGCACGAAGACGTTCTGGTCGAGGTGGTACTTCTCGGTCATGAAGGCGATGTACTGGTCCGGGCAGCGGCGCTCACCGCACTTGCCGGCGAACGGGTCGCCCGGAACGGCCCAGACGAGCCAGTAGATCAGGAACGTCGTACCGATGAAGACCGGCACGAGTTGGAGCAGCCGTCTCAACAGATAACGGCCCATGGGGTGGTCCTCCAGACAGGGGGCGCGTCGGACGGCCGACACGGTGGTGACAACGTGCGAATGGAGTGTTGTAACACCCACTCGCGGAACGGCCCCGGGTCGGGCTCACCGGATGTGGCGAGCCCGACCCGGGGTCAGACCGTTCGGATCAGAGCTCGACCGAGGTGATGTCGATCTCGCCGACGTTGTTCAGCTCGAGCTTCTTGATCTTCTCCGAGTGGCCGGACTGCTGGCCGTAGAAGTAGACCGGGATGCTCGGAACGTCCGCGTCGACCTTCTCGACGGCCTTGGCGAACGCCTCGTGCGAGGCCTCCAGGCTCGGCGCGGCGCTGGCCTGCTTGGCCAGAGCGTCGACCTCGGGGTTGCTGTACAGACCGTCGTTGGAGGAACCGTTCGTGACGAACAGCGGGTTGACCCAGTTCTCCACGTCCGGGTAGTCCTGCTGCCAGGCAGCACGGTACGGGCCGGTCATCTTGTGGGCGTTGATGTTCTGGCGGAAGACCGCGAAGGTCGGCACGCCCTCGGCCCGAGCGTTGATGTTGAGGTTGGTCTTGATCTGCTGCGCGACGGCGTCCATCCAGTCCTTGTGGGCGGAGTCCGCGTTGTAGTAGAAGACCATCTCACCGGTGAAGCCACCGGCCTCGGCGAGCAGCGTCTTGGCCGTCTCCGGGTCGAACTTGCAGGCGGTGCAGTTGCCCGGCTTGGCGCCCGGGGTCAGCGGGTTCGCCCAGCTGTCGGCCGGCTTGCGGGTACCGAAGAAGATCTTGTCCGAGATCTCCTGCCGGTTGACGGCGAGCGAGATGGCACGACGCAGCTTCGGGTTCTGGAAGCGCTTGTCGTAGATCGGGAACGCGATGAACGCGGTCGTCGGCGTGACGGTGTTACGGCCCCGGTCACCGAGGTCGGTCTTCCACTTGTCACCGGCGAGCGCCGAGGTGGGAACGACCTCCATGAAGTCGAGGTTGTTCGCCAGCAGGTCGGCGTAGGCGGCGTTGTCGTCCTGGTACAGCTTGACGTCGACGTCCTTGACCTTCATCTTGTCGCGAAGGTTGTAGTCGTCGAAGCGCGTCAGCTTGATGAGGGCGTTGTCGTCCCACGACACGAACTTCACCGGGCCGTTGGCGATCGGCTTGCGGCCGAACTCCTCGGGCTTCATGGTGAAGAAGACGTCCGGCAGCGGCATGAAGGCGCTGTAGCCGAGCTTGGTCGGGAAGACCGCGGTCGGCGCCGACAGGGTGACCTCGAAGGTCTGGTCGTCGATGACCTTCAGGCCGGACAGCTTGTCAGCGGTCGGCGCCGGGGCCTTCTTCGGGCCGTCCGGGCCGTCCGGGTCCGAGGTGTAGGTCTGGTCGAAGCCCGCGATGTCCGCGAAGAAGGTGCCGTTCTGCGCACCGTTCGGCGAGTAGGCGGCCCAGTTCCAGGCGTCGACGAAGTTCTTCGCCTTGACCTCGGTGCCGTCGTGGAACTTGGTGCCGGCCTTGATCTTGATCGTGAAGACCTTGGAGTCCGTGGTGTTGATGGACTCCGCCAGCGCGTTACGCGGGGCCCCACCGTCGTTCGGGTACTCGACCAGGCCGGTCCACAGCCAGTCGATGATCTTTCCGCCGCCGGTCTCCGTGGTGTTCGACGGGACCAGCGGGTTCTCCGGCTGGACGCCGTGGACAACGATCGAGCCGTCCTTGCTGGCGGCAGCGTCGCCGTCGCCATCGCTGCTCGAGCAACCGCTCGCGACAAGCGCGGCAGCCGCGCTGAGCGCGATCGCGCTCGTCGCCCGCTTCGAGACTCTCATTCCGAGGGGCCTCCTCTTTCTAACCAGGTTCCGTCGTGGGTTTCACGCACGTTTGGGGGTGACACCGCCCGACCACCCCGGGGCGCGGGTCGCCGGGACCACAGGGAAGTTGGGGACACCCCTGATGTACCGATCCGCCGGGCTCCCCCGCCACCGAGGCGCGACACGACGCAGGAGACACAGCCACGAACCGCCGCGAGCGGCGAGGACATGGTCGTGGGCCGTACGGAGTGCCACACACCGATGGTGAGGTGCTGCCACTGTGACACCCACTGGCCGCTTCCGTGAAGGTGCCGTTATCAAGCCGTTAGTTGCCCGGCACGTTGCCGATACTTGAAAAATGATCACAAAACGGTCGGCTCGGGCTGCGTTGAGCAGGAAATACGTTGCGTCACCCGCTCATCGGGTCCCGGCCCGCGCGCCGGCCCTGAGCGAACGGTGACCGATAGGACGTCGGTCATTACCCACTTTTCGACCCGTCCGGACTAGGTCGACTTCGGCTGCACGGACACGACCATCGGCTGGGTGGACGAGGGCGCCGAGATCGTTTCTCTGATCCTCAGCGCCGGGTGCGGCACCGGGTCAGACGAGGCGGCGGTCCGCCGCCCAGCGGGACAGTTCGTAGCGGTTGGACATCTGCAGCTTGCGGAGCACGTTCGACACGTGCGTCTCCACCGTCTTGATGGAGATGAACAGCTCCTTGGCGATCTCCTTGTACGCGTACCCCCGGGCCAGCAGCCGCAGCACCTCGCGCTCACGGTTGGTCAGCTGGTCCAGCTCGGGGTCGGCCACCGGGGCATCGGGGCGGGCCGCGAAGGCGTCCAGCACGAAGCCGGCCAACCGCGGACTGAAGACCGCGTCCCCGTCGGCCACCCGCCGGATCGCCGCGGCCAGCTCGTCCGGGGAGATGGTCTTGGTGACATACCCCCGAGCGCCGGCCCGGATCAACCCGATCACGTCCTCCGCCGCGTCGGAGACGCTCAACGCGAGGAACTTGACCTGCGGGTGCGTACGCCGCATCGCCTCCAGCACCGCACGACCACCTCCGTCGGGCATGTGCACGTCGAGCAGCACCACGTCCGGCCCGATGGCGGCTATCCGGGTGACCGCCTCGGCCACCGTGCTCGCCTCGCCCACCACCTCGACGTGCGCGCCCAACTCCGCGCGCACCCCGGCCCGGAACATGGCGTGATCGTCCACCAGGAACACCCGCAACCGCTCGGGGCGGGCATCCGGGTCGAGGTGCTCGGTCGACTGCTCGGCCATGGTCATCTGTTCCTCTCCGCTGCGGACGAGTCCCGGGAGATCGGCAGGATCAACCGAACCTCGGTCCCCTCCCCCGGACCGGACCGGATTTCGGCCCGTCCGCCGTGCCGCCTCATCCGCCCGATGATCGAGCCGCGTACGCCGTGCCGGTGGTCCTCCACGGTATCCGGATCGAAGCCCTTGCCCCGGTCCCGGACGAAGACGCTGACCTGATCGGGCTCCACCTCCGCGTAGAGGGACACCGTCTGCACTCCGGCGTGCCGGGCCGCGTTCACCAGCGCCTCCCGCGCGGCCGCGACCAGCGCCCCGACCTTCTCGTCGGTCTCCCGGTCACCGACCACCACCGCCTCCACCGTGATCGCGAAGGTGTCCTCGACCTCGGCGGCGGCCTGCTCCAGCGCGGCGGCGAAGCGCTCGCTCGGCGACGCGGTGGGTTTGTAGAGCCAGTTGCGCAGGGAACGCTCCTGCCCCCGGGCCAGCCGCTGCACCATCTTGACGTCGCCGGCGTTGCGCTGGATCAGCGCCAACGTGTGCAGCACCTGGTCGTGCACCATCGCGGCCAACTCGGCCCGCTCCTGCTCGCGGATGCGGCCCTCGCGCTCCGAGCGGAGCTGACTGTACGTCCGCCAGAGCACCGGTGCGGCGACCACCCCGACCCCGGCCAACCCGACCAGCGCGAAGATCACCCCGTTGATCACCGCGTCGAAGTTCTGGGCCGGCGAGTAGACCGCCGCGACGCCGATGATGCCGACCGCGACCAGCACTCCCCCGCCGATGAACCGCAGCACGAAGGCCCGCCGGTCGCTCTCCTCGACGACCGCCCCGAGCCAGGGCACCGGCATCGTCTCGCCCCACTGCCGCCGCCGCTCGGGTGCGGACTGGTGCCAGATGACCCCGGCGCCGACCGCGATGATGGCCACCAGCCAGCCGGCGGTGCCCGCCGCGCCGACCGAGTCGAAGACCATCACCTGGATCAGCAGGACACCGAGCCCGATCCCCACGAACGGCAGGAGCTGCGCCACGTCACGCCGGGGCGGCACGGCGTTGTCTCCGGGCCGCAGCGGCACCACGGCCCAGAAGGCCGCGTAGAGCAGCAGGCCGAGCCCGCTCAGCCCGAGCAGGACCATGAACGCGACGCGTACCCGCAGCACCGAGATGCCCAGATGGTCGGCGATGCCGGCGGCGACACCGGCGGCCATCCGGTGCTCCGGGGCGCGGTAGAGGCGCGGGGGCGTGCTCACGGTGCTGATCGGAGGCTCCCTGGTCACGGTGGCGGGCGGGTCGAGGTCGGTGACTCGATCGTCACACGCTGCGTCGTCCACGACCACGGGGACGCCCCCGACATTCCGGCCCCCGGATCTCAGGGTGGGGTCAGGGTCGGGTCCTGAGGTCGTTCGGGTGCACGGGGCAGCAGGATCGAGGCATGACCGAGGAAGCTGCCCCGCCACCCCGCCCGGGGTCGGCACCGCCGGAGGGCGCGTCACCGCCCCCACCGGCTGCGACGCCCGGCGCCGGGACCGAACCCAGCGCGCCCGGCCCGCACCCGGGCACCACGCCTACCGATCCGTCCGGCGGCTATCCGCCGCCCGGCGGCGCGAGCCACGGCCCGCAGTTCGCGGCCGGCACCGGTTACGGGCCTCCCGGCCCGGGCGGTGGTCCCGGTCCGTCCGCGCCACCACCGCCACTGGGTGGCACCGGCTTCACCTCGCGGTACGGGTTGGTCCGGCCCCGCGAGGGGCGGTATCTCGCCGGCGTCTGCGCGGCGATCGGACGGGCCACCAACACCGACCCGGTGCTGTGGCGGGTGTTGCTCGCGGTGCTCGGGTTCTTCGGGGGCATCGGCATCCTGGTGTACGTCGCCGCCTGGCTGATCATCCCGAACGAGGGCGACACCGCCTCCCCGGTCGAGTCGATGCTCGGGCGCGGCCGTTCCAGCATGTCGCCGGTGACCGTGATCATCCTGAGCATCCTGGTCGCGGCCAGCTTCGGCTACATCGTCACCGACGCCTTCCGCGCAGTGCTGCTCGGCGCGGCCATCCTGGTGGCCGGCGCGCTCCTGCTCAACCGGGACAGCCGCAACCCGCAGGCCGGCACCGCGGGCGGGCCGATGCCCGCCGCACCGACCGGCACCCCACCCGGTCCGGTCCCACCGGTGACCTGGCCGGCGCCGTCGTTCGGCGCGGCCCCGTCGACCGGTCCACTCACCACCACAGCGGCCCCGGGGGCGAGCGGCGACCCCGCCCACGCCACCGTGACGACGGGAGGGACACCCACCGTGGCGTACGACGTACCGCCGACCGGTGGTCCGCAGCCGCCCACCACCGGGCAGCCGGTCTCCGGCGCGGGCCCGGTGTCCGGGCAGCCGGCCGGGACGACGGCCGTCCACCCCGGCTGGCCGGCACCGCCCACGGGTTGGCCGAGCACCGCCGCACCGAGCGTCGGTTGGCCGTCCGCGCCGGTGACCGGGGCGCCCACGGCTCCGTCGGGCTACCCGACCGCCACGCCGCCGTCCGCGTACCGCCAGCCGTTCGCTCCGCACGGCCCGTACGCCTCGCCGACCCCGACGCCGCCCCCGCCCAAGCCACCGAAGCCGCCGAAGCGCCCGAAGGAGCGTTCACCGCTCGGCGCGGTGACCTTCTCCCTGATCTTCCTGGTCCTCGGCATGGTCGCCCTGCTCGACCTGCTCGACGTCTTCGCCATCAGCGCCTCGGCGTACTTCGCGGCGGCGTTGGCGACGATCGCGCTGGGGTTGCTGGTCGGCACCTGGTTCGGTCGGGCCCGCTGGCTCATCGCGCTCGGCCTGGTGACCGCCGCGGCACTGGGCACGGCGACGATCGCCGAGTCCTACGACCGGATCCGAGGGGTAGACGGCGCGGTGACCTGGGCGCCCACCGACTATCGCGACCTCGCCGACCGGTACGAGAACAGCTTCGGTGACGCCGTGCTCGACCTACGCGGTATCGACTTCACGAAGCGGGACACCCAGGTCACCGTCGCCATCAACTTCGGCCAGGCGACGGTTGTCGTACCGCCGAACGTCGACGTCACCACGGTGGCCGACGTCAACGCGGGCGATGCCGACATCTTCGGTAACCGGTCCGGCGGGTTGGACGGTCGCCTGCGGGAGTTCACCGATGTCGGCGCGGACGGGCCCGGCGGCGGGACCCTGCGCCTGTACGTCCACGTCAATGCCGGCAACCTGGAGGTGACCCGGTGAAGGCTCACCGCACGGATCTGGTGTCGTTCGCCTTCGGGCTCGTGTTCCTGGCGCTGTCCGGCTGGTGGCTGCTCGCTCAGCTGCTCGGGCTCGCCCTGCCGGCGGTGGGTTGGTTCCTGGCCAGCGCACTCATCCTGATCGGCGTCTTCGGGCTGGTCGGCGCGCTGCGCTCGGGTCGGTCGCCGCAGCCGGAGGCGACCCCCGGCTCCGGTGCCACCGACGCCACCGCGCCGGTCTCGGGCGCGACCGCACCCGTCTCCGGGGTCGCGGTGCCGACCTCCGGCGACGCGGTGCCGACCTCCGGCGACGCGGTGCCGGTCTGGGAAGCCGGCCGGTCCACCTGGGACGCTCCCCCGTCGTCGGCGACGCCGGAGCCACCGACCGCCGAGATGATCCACCCGGCCTGGTTGGCTCACCCGCCGGCGGAGCCGCAGACGTCCCCGATCCCCGGCCGGCCCGACGACCGGCACGAGGAGCCGACCGTCGGCCTCGGCACCGGAGCAGCCCCGGTCGAGGGAGACGAGCCGACCCGGTCAGCTGACCCGGTGGAGGCCGTCGGCGACCAGACGGACGACGAACGGGAGGGCCGGCGCGGGAACCTCTGATCCCGACGTCGGCCGGCGGCGGCCCACTCCACCGCTACGGCGGTGCGGCTGGCGCGAACGGGCGCATATGCTGGCCGGTGGAGATCTCGCCCTCCGCCGGCCGGCCCGTCCCGCCATGGCGGTCCCGCCGCGATTCCCGTCTCTACCCCCGTCAGGAGCCCGCCCGACATGACCCAGTCCCCCGCCGTGCGCATCACCGGCCGGTCCGGTCCGGTCCGCATCGGCGAGCGAGCCGCCCGTACGCTCGTCACCGAGCTGGCCCGGATCAACGATCCCAAGGCCGCCCTGCTGGTCGGGGCGAGCCCGGACTCCGCAGTGCTGGCCGCGGCGATCGAGGCGCTGCTCCCCGGTGACCGGCTCACCGTGGTACCCGTCGAACCCGTCGGCGCCACCGCGCTCCGCGAGCATGTCACCGCCCAGGGCCGCTGGGTCGCCGACCGGGTGAGCGTCGTCGACTCGCTGGCCGAGGCCGAGCCCGCCGAGGTCGTCATCGCCGGTGAGGCGTTCGTCGGCACTGCCGAGGAGACCCGTGGCGGCATCGAGGGCCTGGCCAAGTACCTCTCCGACGGTGCGGTGCTCAGCGTGGCCACCGTCGCCGCGCCCGGCCGGACGACCGGGGCGGCCGCCGAGCTGGCTCGACAGGACGCGCTCAACGGCGTCGGCACCGACCTGGTGGTGCGTAACTCCCCGCCGGTGCGGGTCTACCGGCTGCGGTTCACCCCGGCCAGCCCCGCCTCGGCCGACCGGTTGGCCCCTGCGCACCGCCCGTCGAGCGTGCCGCTGACCCGCGGCATGCACATCGACTCCAACGGCGTGGCCGCGGCGGGCATCGCGCTCGGCCTCGCGGCGCTGGCCCGGGTGGCGCGTCCGTCGTCCAAGCTCTGGTTGCTGCCGGCGCTGGCCGCCGGGCCGGTCGCCGCGTTCTTCCGCGACCCCGAGCGGGACGTGCCGGAGGACCCGTCGGCCGTGGTCGCCAGCGCGGACGGCAAGGTCCTGTCGGTGCAGCGACTGCACGACGAGCGTTTCGGCGACGGCGAGTGGCTGCGGGTGGCGGTCTTCCTGTCGGTGCTGGACGTGCACGTCAACCGTGCCCCGGTCGCCGGCAAGGTGGTCGACTACTTCGTCGCCGACGGTGGGTTCGTCAACGCGATGAAGCCGGACGCCGAACACAACGTGGCGGCGTACACGGTGCTGGACACCGCTCGCGGCACGGTGGTGGTAGCGCAGCGGACCGGGTTGATCGCCCGGCGAATCGTGCAGCGCGCGCCGATCGGCGCGCTGCTGGCCAGGGGCGAGCGCTTCGGTCTGATCCGGTTCGGCTCGCGGACCGACGTCTACCTCCCGGCCGAGGCCGCGGACCCGTTGGTCGGGCCGGGCGACAAGGTGGTCGGCGGGTCCACGGTCATCGCCCGCTGGCGCTGACCGACGACCCGTCATCGCCCGCCGGCGCTGAGAGGCGAACGCGAAACGGGGCGCCGCCAACCGGCGGCGCCCCGTTCTGCTTGCTGTGGTCAGGCGGTGCGGCGCTGCCGCAGCCAGAGCACCGGGCCACTGACCAGGTAGCCCACCACGATCAGGGCGAACGTGATCCGAATGTCGATCAGCGCGCCGATCACCGGGGCCAGCCAGAGCCACGGGGGCAGCTTCACCAGGCGGGCGAGCTTGGCGTACGGGAAGCTCGACACCATCGCGAAGGCCAACAGCGCCACACCGGCGACCAGCACGGCGCCGGGCACCGGCAGGCCGATCGCGACGGTCACGGCGAGCACCGCCGCCGCCATGGTGGTGGGCACCCCGCAGAAGAACCGGCCGTCCTTCGGCGAGACGTTGAAGCGGGCCAGGCGAATCGCGGCACAGGCCGCGACGAGCGCGCACGCCACCGCCGCCGCGGCGGTGGAGACGGAGCCGGCCAGCGACGCGTAGACGACGACCGGCGCGGCGAGACCGAACGAGCACATGTCGGCCAGGGAGTCCATCTGCGCGCCGAACGGGCTGGCCACGCCGAGTCGACGGGCCAGGGCACCGTCCAGGCCGTCGAAGGCCACGCAGGCGATCAGGCAGAGCGCGGCGACGCGCACCTGGCCCTGCATCGCCAGGAAGATGGCCAGCATGCCGAGCATCAGGCTGGCCAGGGTGCAGGCGTTGACCAGGCCGAACTTCATCCGCCGGGCCATGGTGCGCTCGCCCGGGAGCAACGGGATCGACCGAGCCGAGGCCTCGTCGGCCTGCGCCATCGGTGGCATCGCCGGACTGACCGGCATGACCGCTTCGATCTCCGCCCGCCGGACGCTTCCCGCCGGCCGGCTGAGCCGGTCCAGGCCGTAGCGACGGCGCTGCCGATCGGCGTACCGGTGCTCGGGTGATGCCACGTCGGTCGGGAGCAGGTCGCCGTCGCGGCGGCCGACCCGGACCAACAGCACCTGGCGGGCGAACGTGCTGCTGCGGCGCAACGGGCCCGCCCAGCGACGCCCTGCGGGGCGCGGACTGTCAGTAGTACGACGCCGGCGCCATGGGGCTCTCGGCACGTTTCCTCCATCACCGGATCGGCTGGCCGCCGTGTGGCGGGTGTCCGGCTGTCTCGTGCCGGACCTTGCGTGGCCCGGCAGCCGTTTTGCGGAGTACACCATCGCATAGGGGAACATGGCTTGGCGATAGCTGCCGGCGGTACTTATATCTGGCTTAAACCGCTCGAACCGCTCGCTTGTTCCCATCCCGGGCGTCATCGCCCGTTTCCTCCATCATTCCCGCCTTTGACTGTACCGGAGGGTCACCATCTCGGCTCAGTGAGCGGCGTGCTATCGGCCACTCTGTCCGATTGCTGCGGCAGCGATGTCGCTCAACGGCAGGTCAGCAGCCTGGGCACTGGTGAACCAGGCGGCCCTCGCCGTCGAACCCCCGGCGGATTCGGTGACCACCGCATCGGTTGGTACGTCCACCAGCACCCGATAGATCACCCGTACGCCGTGCCAGTCCAGCGGACGGCCCTCCGGGCCGAGTGCGGCGGGGTTGTGCAGGTTGTCCACTCCGAGGAGGTCCACCACCCGGCCGACCTGGCCACCCTCCTCGACCAACTCCCGGAGCAGGCCGGTCGTCGGCTGCTCACCGTGATCGGTGCCCCCACCGGGCAGGTGCCACAGGCCGGCACCCGGATAGCCGTCCGCGATCTGGGTGAGCAGGATCCGCCCAGCCGGATCGGTGACCAGCCCGTACGCCCCGAAGCGCAGCCGGCGATCAGGGTGCGCCGGCGGTAGGGGCTCCGGCGGCCGGTGCGTTCCGGAGGGCAGTGGCGTGACCGGCCGGCCGAGCACCTCGGCGGTGAACGGCGTCAGCGTGATCAGCGCCGACTCGGCCGAGGTGAGCCGGCGAACCTGGTCGACCGGGCCGCCCGGCGCGCCGACGCCTGTCGTGTCATCGCCCGCGGTGAGGTCGAACACCAGCCGGTCGGTGTGCGTTGCGACACCCTCGGGACGCTCGGTCACGTCGGCGATCACCGTACGCAGTCGACCCGTGGTGACGGTCAGCCCCGTCTGCTCGGCGACCGTGCGGACGACAGCGCGCTCGGGATCCTCGGCGTGCTCGACGGCACCACCCGGCAGCCGCCAGACCCCGGGAAACTCACCGTCGCCCCCGTCCCGCACCACCAAGATCCGATCCGAGTCCCGCAGAACCCCGTAGACCCCCACTCGCCGCGCAAACCGCACCCTCGCCCCTCCCCCGCGTCGACCGACCCATCGATCATGAAGTTAGCCCGTCCGGGTCGCGGCAGTCGGGTCACGTCATGATGCACGCGGAATCACGGAAGGCGCGGTATCCCATCGCCTGGATACCGCGCCTTTCCGAAAGCCGAGTCGATCAGAGGGCGAGCACGGGCAGCCCCCGGTGGTCACCCGGGAGAGCTGGGTCAGGTCAGTTGGGCTGCTTGGACTGCTTCGGCGGTCACCTCGGTGAGGCGGTCGGTGGGGAGGGCGCCCAGCTCCTCGCGGCCGAACCAGCGGGCTTCGCAGGTGGAACCGCCGACGTCGGCCACGGTCAGCGGGTTGGGCTTGTCGACGACGATGCGGTAGAAGGCGCGTACGCCGTGCCAGTCGATCGGGTAGCCCTCGGGGCCGAGCGAGGCGGCGTCGCGGTGGCTGGCCACGCCGAGCAGCTCGACCAGGCGGCCGGTCTGCCCGGTCTCCTCGACCAACTCCCGGATGAGGGCCGCGCCGGGCTGCTCGCCGTAGTCGGTGCCGCCGCCGGGCAGGTGCCAGCAGCCGGCGCCGGGGTAGCCGTCGGAGACCCGGGTGAGCAGCACCCGCCCGGCCGGGTCGGTGCAGACCGCGTACGCGGCGAAGCGTTGCGCCCGGTGCAGCCCGTCCGGGCCGGGCACCGCGTAGAAGGAGGGGAACTCCGGCGGCTCGTCGGGCACCACGTCGGCCGAGGAGGTGGGCAGCCCGAGGGCACGCGCGGTGAACGAGCGCAGCGGCAGTGTGCGTGCCTCGTCGAGCGTGTACCAGCGGGCCAGGTCGGTCGGGCGCTCGCCGACCCGGTCGGCCAGGGTGCCGCCACGGACCGCCACCCGGTAGATCAACCGGTCGGTGTGGATCGTGATGCCCCGCTCGGGCAGCGCCCGCATGTCGGCGAGCACGTCGGCCAGGCCGGAGACGGCCACCGAGAGACCCGTCTCGGCGGCGGTCTCGCGGACGACTGTGTGGTTCGGATCCTCGCCGTGGTCGACCGCCCCACCGGGCAGCGACCACGTGCCGGGGGTGCCGGAGCGCTCCGATGCGCGGACCAGCAGGACTCGGCCTCTTGAATCAGCACAAACTGCGTATGCCGCGATCCTGCGGAGCGGCTCGAGCATGGTGGTCACGGGAGCAAATTCTCCCCGGGCCGGGTTACCGGAACGGAAAAGAGTCAGATTCCTGACTGTCGGACCCGGATCAGGGATCGGTCAGGGTAAGGATCCGGGCGGTCACCGAGGGCGGGCCGGGCGGCAACGCGGACCGTGGGGGTATGACATCCACCGCCGCTCCCCACGCCCCGTACAAGCAGCTCCGACGCCCCACCACCGACCGCATGGTCGCGGGGGTCGCCAGTGGCGTCGGCCGCTACTTCGCCGTCGACCCGACACTCGTCCGGGTGGCGTTCGCCGTCACCGGCCTGCTCACCGGCGGGCTCGCGCTGTTCGCGTACCCGATCATGTGGTTCCTGATGCCGGAGGAGCCCACCGGCGCGCCGGCCTGGCCGCACCCGGCGGGCGTCGCGCCGCAGGCGGGCCCGCCGCCCACCGCCGGGCCCGCGCCCGGCGGACCACAGCCGGGGTACGCGCCGACGCCGCCCTACCCGCCGACGACCCCGTCGGACCCGCCGCCGGCCGCCTGACCGGCGCTCACTCCCACTCGATGGTGCCCGGCGGCTTGCTGGTGACGTCCAGGACCACCCGGTTCACCTCGGCCACCTCGTTGGTGATCCGGGTGGAGATCCGGGCGACCACCTCGTAGGGCAGTCGGGACCAGTCGGCCGTCATCGCGTCCTCGCTGGAGACGGGGCGCAGCACCACGGGATGCCCGTAGCTGCGCCCGTCTCCCTGCACACCGACGCTGCGCACGTCGGCGAGCAGCACCACCGGGAACTGCCACACGCCCCGGTCCAGGCCGGCGGCGGTCAGCTCCTCGCGGGCGATCAGGTCGGCCTCGCGGAGCAGGTCGAGACGCTGCTGGTCGACCGCGCCGATGATCCGGATGGCCAGGCCCGGCCCCGGGAACGGGTGCCGCCAGACCATCGCCTCGGGCAGGCCCAGTTGCAGGCCGAGCGCCCGCACCTCGTCCTTGAAGAGCGTGCGCAGCGGCTCGACCAGGGCGAACTTCAGGTCCTCCGGCAGGCCGCCGACGTTGTGGTGGCTCTTGATGTTGGCGGTGCCGGTGCCGCCGCCGGACTCCACGACGTCCGGGTAGAGCGTGCCCTGGACGAGGAACTCCACGTCGCCGTGCGAGGCGATCTCGCGGGCCGCGGCCTCGAAGACCCGGATGAACTCCCGGCCGATGATCTTGCGCTTCTGCTCCGGGTCGGTGACCCCGGCCAACGCGCCGAGGAACCGGTCCGCGGCGTCGACCACCTTCAGCTTGATGCCGGTCGCGGCCACGTAGTCCTTCTCGACCTGCTCGGCCTCGCCGGCGCGCAGCAGACCGTGGTCGACGAAGACGCAGGTGAGCTGGTCACCGACCGCCTTGTGCACGAGCGCCGCGGCGACCGCCGAGTCCACCCCGCCGGACAGGCCGCAGATGACCTCCTTGTCGCCGACCTGGGCGCGGATCCGGGCGACCTGCTCGTCGATGATGTTCTCGGGCGTCCAGGTCGGCTCGATGCCGGCGATGTCGTAGAGGAAGCGGGTCAGCATCTCCTGCCCGTGCGCGGTGTGCCCGACCTCCGGGTGAAACTGCACACCCGCCCGCCGTCCGGCCAGGTCCTCGAACGCGGCCACCGGCGCGCCCGCCGACTCGGCGGTGACCGTGAAGCCCTCCGGAGCCTCGGTGACGCAGTCGCCGTGGCTCATCCACACCGGCAGGTCGGCGGGCAGGTCCCGCAGCAGCACACCGGGGTCGAGGAGGCGGGGGCGCAGCGGCGTGCCGCCGTACTCACGGTTACCGGTCTTCGCGACGGTGCCACCGAGCGCCTGGGCCATCGCCTGGAAGCCGTAGCAGATGCCGAAGACCGGCACGTCGGCGCTGAACAGGCCCGCGTCGATCTGCGGCGCGTCCGGCGCGTAGACGCTGGACGGGCCACCGGAGAGGATGATCGCGGCGGGGTTCTTCGCCAGCATCTCGGCGATCGGCATCGAGTGCGGCACGATCTCGGAGTAGACCTTCGCCTCACGGACCCGGCGGGCGATGAGCTGGGCGTACTGGGCTCCGAAGTCCACCACGAGGACGGGGCGAGGCAGGCTCATGTGCACAAAGCCTACCGACAGTCACGGCCACGCCCGGCACCGGCTCGCCCTGCGGCGTCCGCCGGGCTCACTGCCGCAGCGCGCCCGGGGCGTCCGCCGGCACCGCCGGGTGCTTGGGGGGTACGGCTGCCAGTCGGCGGTACGGGGACCCGAGCGGCGGACGGGGGTCCTGCTCGCCCTGGTTGGGCCAGAAGGACATCGCCCGTTCCGCCTGGGCGGTGATCGTCAGGGACGGGTTCACGCCGAGGTTGGCGGAGACCGCCGCACCGTCGACGACGTGCAGCCCCGGATGCCCGTACACCCGGTGCCAGGGGTCGATCACCCCGTCGGCCGGTGTCGCTCCGATGACCGCCCCGCCCAGGATGTGCGCGGTGATCGGGACATCGAACGGCTCGGTGAGCGAGCCGCCCGGTGTGCCGCCGATCTCCTCGGCGAGCAGCCGGGTGGCGGCGTTGCCGGCCGGGATCCAGGTGGGGCTGGGGGTGCCGTGGCCCGGGCCGGTGACCAGTCGACGGCCGAACATGCCGCGCCGCCACCGGGTCGTCAGCGAGTTGTCCACCGACTGCATGACCAGGGCGATCACCGTCCGTTCCGACCAGCCGCGCACGGACAGCATCCGGGCGGCCAGCCCCGGTTGCCGCACGATGCCGCCCAGCCACCGCCGCACCCGGTGTGGGCCACCGTCCACGAGCAGCGACTGGAGTAGGCCCATCGCGTTGGAGCCCCGCCCGTAGCGGACCGGCTCGACGTGGGTCTGCGGGTCCGGGTGGAACGAGCTGGTGATGGACACCCCCTCGGTGTAGTCCAGCCGCTCGGACCGGGCCCGTCGGCGGGGCACCGAGGCGCCCAGGATCGCCTCCGAGTTGGTCCGGGTCAGCTCGCCGAGGCGGGGCGAGAGCCGGGGCAGCACGCCGTCGGCCCGCATGGCGTGCAGCAGTCGTTGGGTGCCGAGCGCACCGGCGGCGAACACCACCTGGTCGGCGTGCAGGACCTGCCGCCGCTTGCGCAGCCACGCGCCGGTGCGTTCGGCGTGCACGTCGTACCCGCCGTCGGCGGCCGGACGGACGGCGGTCACCGTGGTCAGCGGCAGCACCGTGACCCCGAGCCGCTCGGCGAGCCACAGGTAGTTCTTGACGAGCGTGTTCTTCGCCCCGTGCCGGCACCCGGTCATGCACGACCCGCAGTGCAGACAGCCGGTGCGCTCCGGACCGGCACCACCGAAGTACGGGTCGGCGACCCGCTGGCCGGGGCGGCCGATGTGCACGCCGACCGGGGTGGCGTGGAACGTGTGCCCCACCCCCATCCGCTCGGCCACCGCCCGCATGGCCCGGTCCGCGCCGGTGTCCACCGGGTACGTGGTGACCCCGAGCATCCGTTTGGCCTGGTCGTAGTGACGGGCCAGCTCGTCCCGCCAGTCGGTGATGTCGCGCCACTGCCGGTCGGCGTAGAAGGCGGGCAACGGTTCGTAGAGGGTGTTCGCGTAGACCAGCGAGCCGCCGCCCACCCCGGCGCCGGAGAGCACCAGCACCCCGCTGCCGGCACCTCGGCGGGCCGGGCGGAGCAGGGTGAGCCGCTGGATGCCGTAGCAGCCCAGCCTCGGCGCCCAGAGGAACCGGCGGGCCCGCCAGGACGTCCGTGGGAACTCGTCGTCGGTGAAGCGCCGACCGGCTTCCAACACGGCGACCGAGTAACCCTTCTCGGCCAGCCGGAGCGCGGTGACGGCTCCGCCGAAGCCGGACCCGATGACGAGCACGTCGTACCGCATGGAGGCATCATTACTCGCGAGTAACGCTCGCGCCAGCGGCAGTTTTCGCGCGATCATGCTCCGGCCGACCGACCCGGCGCCTCCCGGCCGCAACCCGGAGCACCCGTCGGAACGTTGTTCACCAGACGGGTGGAAGGAATCCAAGATGATCCTCGGGTCGATGGCGCCGCGCCGACGATGGCTGCTGCTGGGCTTGACGGCCCTCGCGGCCGTCGCGCTGATCGCGGCCGGCGCAGTGGTGGTCACCCGGCTGACCGGTGACAGCAAGCCGGGCGGCGGCCCGGTCGCCGGCTCACCGACCCCGTCGCCGAACGGCACGCCCACCCCGAGTCCCAGCGGCCCACCGCCGGGCGCGGACATCACCGGCCCGCTCAACCTGCTGCTGGTCGGTGTGGACACCCGGGTCAGCGTGCCCGGGTGGGAACCGCACTCGGACGCCGTGCTGGTGCTGCACGTGCCGAAGGGGTTGGGTCAGGCGTACCTCTTCTCGCTCCCCCGCGACCTGCTGGTGGACATCCCGGCGTTCCCGAAGGCCGGCTACAAGGGCGGTAAGACCAAGCTCACCCACGCGATGAGCTTCGGCAGCAGGGTGCCGGGCAAACCCAAGGAGCCGAACACCGCCCAGGGGTACGAGCTGCTGCGCAGCACGGTCAGCGGCTACACCGGGCTGCGCATCGACGCGGGCGCGGTGCTCACCTTCAACGGGTTCGACCGGCTGGTCGACGCTCTCGGCGGGGTGGACATCTACGTCGACCAGCGGGTCGAGTCGCTGCATCGCCGACCGGACGGCAAGTACCGGCAGAGCGCGCCGGGCGGCTACACCGGGCCGCAGCAGGTCTACGAGAAGGGCGAGCAACACCTCAACGGCTGGCAGGCACTGGACTACGCGCGGCAGCGCTACATCACCGGCGGCGACTACGCCCGGCAGCGCCACCAGCAGCAACTCATCAAGGCACTGACCCGCAAGATCCTGGACGAGAACCTGGCCCGCCAACCGGATCGGGTCGACCAGGTGGTCGGCGCACTGGGCGACACGCTGATCTACGTGGGTGGACGACGGATCGTCGACATCGCGTACGCCCTCAGCGGGGTGCCGGAGAACAAGTTCGTGCTGGTGGGCCTGCCCGGTTCCGGTGTCGGCAAGGGCAGCGCCTACCGTGGCGAACAGCTCACCAAGGTCGGCCGTGACTTCATCACCGAACTCCGTGCCGGGCGCGCCGACGCCTACCTGGCGGCCCACCCCACCCTGGTCGTCAAGAACTGACCCGTTCAGAGGCGCTTGGGCAGGGCCGGCTTCTTCGTGCCGTAGAGCCAGGCGTCGAAGAGCGGGCCCAACTTCTTGCCGGAGACGCGTTCGGCGAGGGCGACGAACTCGGCGGTGGTGGCGGTGCCGTTGCGCTTCTCCGCGGCCCAGGTCTTGACGATCTCGAAGAACGCCTTGTCACCCACTGCCACCCGCAGGGCGTGCAGGGTCATGCCACCCCGCTGGTAGACCGACTCGCTGAACAACTGCTTCACCCCCGGCTTGCCCGGCGGCGTCTTCCACACCTGCGCGGGCACCTGGGTGTACCGGATGTCGAACGCCTGCTCGGCCGTGTACGCCTTGGTGTGCTCGGCCCAGAGCCACTCCGCGTACGTCGCGAAGCCCTCGTTGAGCCAGATGTCCTCCCAGGTGGCCAACGCGACGCTGTCACCGAACCACTGGTGCGCCAGCTCGTGGGCGACCACCTCGGTGTTCTCGCCCTGCCGGAAGAACCCGGCGGAGTAGACCGGCCGGCTCTGCGTCTCCAGGGCGTACGAGATCCGGCTGTCCGAGACCACCACACCGCCGTACGCGTCGAACGGGTACGGCCCGAACACGCTCTCCAGGTAGTCGGCCACCTTGACGGTCTGGGCGATCGACGAGTCAGCCGCGCCCTTGGCCACGTTCGTGGCGACCGCGTTGTACACCGGACGGCCCTTGTGCTCGCCGGTGGTGATCCGGAACTTGCCGATCACCAGCGTGCTGAGGTAGCTCGCCATCGGTGACTTCTCCGACCACTTCCAGGTGGTCCACCCGCCCGCGCTGGTCTTGCCGCCGGGAACGCCGTTGCTGACCGCGGTCAGGCCGTCCGGGACGGTGACCTCGAAGTCGTACGCCGCCTTGTCCGACGGGTGGTCGTTGACCGGGAACCAGGTGCTGGCCGACTCGGGCTGGCCCAGCGCGATGGCCCCCTCGGCGGTGTGCAGGAAGCCGCCCTCACCGAGGGTCTCGTTCTTCAGCGGCTTCGGCACACCCTCGTAGGTGACCTCGGCGACGAACCCGTTGCCGTTGATCAGCCCGGAGGCCGGAGTGACGACCAGCTCGTTGCGCTTGCGCTTGTGGGTGGCCGGTGCGCCGTCCACGGTGACCGCGGTGACGGTCAGACCGGCCAGGTCGAGGTTGAACGACGACAGGTCGGCCGTGGCGGTGCCCTGCACTGTGGTCGTGCCGGTCAGCCGGTCATTCGCTGGGTCGTAGCGAACCTTGACCGTGTACCGCCCGACGTCGTACCCACCGTTGCCGTAGGTCGGGAAGTAGGCGTCGCCGACCCCCTCCGCACCCGGGCTGAACGTCCGCGACGGGGTGGGGGACGCGCTCGGCGACGGCGCGGCCTTCGGTGCCGACGAACCGCACCCGGACAGTGCGAGTGCCCCGACCACCAGCAGACCGACGCTCATCCGCAGTCTGTGCCGCGTCACCCGCATTCCACCCTTCCCGTGTGGCGGTGGCGGCGTACGCCGCTCCGCGCGAGCCCACGGTTTCCCGCTTCTCGCGGGCCGGAGCATATCGACCGGTGATCACGGCTCCGTCACGGCAGTGTGGGGGCGGACCCACCCACCAACCAGGCGTCGAAAAGCGGCCGCAGCTGCCGGCCCGCCACGCGCTCGGCCAGCGCCACGAGATCCGCAGTGGTCGCGTTGCCCGCCGCCCGCTCGGCGGTCCAGGTTCGCAGGATGCGGAAGAACGTGTCGTCACCGACGGTCCGACGCAACGCGTGCACGGTCAGCGCTCCGCGCTGGTAGACGGCAGTGCCGAACATCAGCTCGCGGCCCGGCTCCACCGAGGGCTGCGACCAGTCGGTCTTCGCGTACTGGAGTTCGAAGTTGCGCTGGGCGGTCCGGCCGCCGTCGTGCTCCTCCCACAGCCACTCGGCGTAGCTGGCGAAGCCCTCGTTGAGCCAGATGTCACCCCACCTGGCCAGCGACACGCTGTCGCCGAACCACTGGTGGGCCAGCTCGTGCGCGACGACACCCGGGTTGGGCCGGTCGTCGGCGAAGAAGGCGGGTCCGTAGACCGGGCGCGACTGGGTCTCCAGCGCGTACCCGACCCGGTCGTCGGCGATCACGATCCCGCCGTACGAGTCGAACGGGTACGGACCGAAGCGGCTGGCCAGGAAGTCGACGATCTCCCCGGTCCGGGCCAGTGAGCTTGCCGCGGCACCGGTCGCCGGCAGACTCGCCGCCACCGCCGTCACCATCGGCCGACCTGCGTGGGTGCCGGTCACCACCTGGTAGTCGCCGATCACGAGGGTGCTGAGGTAGCTGGCCATCGGGGCGCGCTCCGACCAACGCCAGGTGGTCCAGCCGTCGGCGCTGCTCCTCGGGCCGGGCACCCCGTTGCTCAGCGCGGCGAGGCCGTCCGGGACGGTCACCGCGAGGTCGTAGGTGGCTTTGTCCGAGGGGTGGTCGTTGACCGGGAACCAGGTGGCGGCCGAGTCGGGTTGCCCGAGCGCGACCGCGCCGTCGGCGGTGTGCAGGAAGCCGCCGCTGCCCAACGACCCGTCCTCGACGGCGGTGGGAACGCCCGCGTAGTCGACCGTCACGGTGAACTGCCGACCGCGCGGGAGCCCGTCGCGTGGGGTCACCACGAGTTCGGCGTCGGCGCGGCGGTGGTCGGCCGCCGCGTCGCCCACCCGGACCGTGCCGACGTCCAGGCCGACCAGGTCCAGATTGAACCGGGACAGGTCCTGGGTAGCCGTGGCGGTGATGACGGCCCGCCCGGTCAGCCGGTCGGTCGACGGGTCGTAGCGGACGTCCAGGCCGTAGTGCGTGACGTCGTAGCCGCCGTTGCCGTGCCCCGGCACGTACGGGTCACCGGCGTCGGCGGCGCCGGGCCGGAAGCCGTCGTGGTCGTCGCCCGTACAACCGGCGGTGAGCAGCGCGACCACGCAGGTCAGCGCGGCGGCCAGGGCGGTCGGTCGACCGCGGGCCGGTGTCCGTCGGGTTCGGACCATGCACACTCCTCCTGCGGCATCACGGTCAGGACGAGCGTAGTCAGCGCCACCGGTCGCGCGGTCAATATCGACGATCATCAGTCACTTTCGTTGGAACAAACAAAAGTAGTGATCGATCTTCACTTTCTTTCGACTTAGACCGACGTTAGTGTCTGTTCCCGACCACCGTCGCGAAAGGTGGAACCATGCCCGACCACACCGCACCCGACGCCACCCCCACCCCCCGGTTGAGCCGCCGATCCCTGCTCGCCGCCTCCGCCGGAGCCGCCGCCGCGATCGGTGCGGCCGGCCTGCCGGTCCTCGCCACCGGCACCCCCGCACTCGCCGACCCCGGCAACGCCGGCAAGCTGCGGGTCGAGCCGCTGATCCCGGCCCGCAACCGCGGCATCATCCTCTACAGCGTCCGCGACCGGATCACCGCCGCGCCGGACGACAGCGGAGTGCCCTACGGCTTCGAGCGCGTCCTCGCCCGACTCGCCGAGATCGGCTACAAGGAGATCGAGTTCGCCGGCTACACGCAGAGCACCGAGATCCTCGGCCGGCAGATCACCCCGGCCGAGATCCGCAAGATCCTCGACGACAACGGCCTGGTCGCCAACGGCACCCACGCCACGATCCAGCCCTCCACCTTCCAGCAGCAGCTCGACATCGCCGAGGAACTCGGCATGAAGAACATCGGCACCGGCAGCGACCCGACCAACAGCGCGTACAAGGCCGAGTGGGACGCCGCCGCGGACATCTGGAACGAGCTGGGCCGGCAGGCCAAGGCCCGGGGCATGCGGCTCTACACGCACAACCACGACGCCGCGTACAGCTTCCTGATCGACCGTGGCCCGCGCGACGCGCAGGGTCGGCAGACCCGGTCGTCCGGCATCCGCCGACTCGAATACTTCTTCGAGATCACCGACCCGCGGTACGTCTTCTTCGAACTCGACATCTACTGGGCCTACGTGGCCCGCTACAAGCACCAGAAGTACGTCAACGCGGCCGGCCAGGAGGTCACCGACCTCTTCGACCCGATCCTCACCGTCGCCGACCGGACCACCCGGTTCCCGCTGTTCCACGCCAAGGACGGCGACCGGGACACCAGCGTCCCCAACGGCCACCAGATGGTCCCGCTGGGCGAGGGCGACATCAACTTCCAGCAGTTCTTCCAGACCATCGGCGAACGGAACTTCCACCACGCCAACTGGGAGATGGACACCGCACCGGGCGGCACCGAGAACCGGGGTCAGTCGCTCGACTTCGCGGCGAGCAGCTACCAGAACATGTCCGACCTGACCATCTACGTGGAGAAGTGACAGCAGCCTGAACACGACGAAGGCCGGCCCGTGCGGGCCGGCCTTCGCACGTCTGAGGAACGGGTCAGCGGTCGAGGACCAGGCCGACCTTCTGGAACTCCTTCAGGTCGCGGTAGCCGCACTTGGCCATCGCCCGGCGCAGCCCACCGAACAGGTTGAGCTGGCCGTCGGGCTCGTCCGCCGGCCCGAAGAGCAACTCCTCCATCGACCCGAGCGGCTCACCGGCGACCTCGAACGCGCCACGCGGCAACGACGGGTGGCTCGCCGCCGAGTGCCACCAGGCACCACCGGCGGGCGCCTCCTCGCAGAGCGACAGCGGCTCACCGAGCATCACCGCGTCCGCACCGCAGCCGAGGGCCTTGGCGATGTCGCCCGAGGTCTGCATGTCACCGTCGGCGATCAGGTGCACGTACCGGCCGCCGGTCTCGTCGAGGTAGTCGCGACGGGCCGCCGCCGCGTCCGCGATCGCGGTGGCCATCGGCACCCGGATGCCCAGCACCGACTCGGTGGTCGACCACTCGTCACCGCCGATGCCCACGATCACACCGGCCGCGCCGGTACGCATCAGGTGCAGAGCCGTCTTGTAGTCGGTGCAACCGCCGACGATGACCGGCAGGTCCAGGTCGGCGATGAACTCCTTGAGGTTCAGCGGCTCGTCGGTGGTCGACACGTGCTCGGCCGAGACGATGGTGCCCTGGATGACCAGGATGTCCACCCCGGCGTCCAGGATCACCGGAGCCAGCGCCAGGGTGTGCTGCGGGGAGACCCGCACCGCCACCGTGCCGCCGCCGGCACGCAGCTCACGAACCCGCTCGGCGATCAGGTCCGGACGGATCGGCTCGGCGTACACCTCCTGGAGCCGCTTGGTGGCGCGGGCATCCTCGTCGAGGCCGGCCAACTCCTCCAGCACCTTCGTCGGGTTCTCGTAGCGGGTCCACAGCCCCTCGACGTTGAGCACGCCGAGGCCGCCGAGCTGACCGAGCCGCACCGCCGAGGCCGGGCTCATGGTGGCGTCGGACGGGTGACCGACGCAGGGGATGCCGAACGGGTACGCGTCGAGCTGCCAGGAGGTGGAGACGTCGTCGACGTCCCGGGTGCGGCGGCTCGGCACGATGGCGATGTCGTCCAGGTGGTAACCGCGCTGCGCGGTCTTGCCCAGCCCGATCTCGACCACGTCACGCATGGGGGACTCCAGGTGGTTGGGGGTGGTGGGTCAGCGGGTGTGGTAGTTGGGCGCCTCGACGGTCATCTGGATGTCGTGCGGGTGGCTCTCCTTCAGGCCGGCCGCGGTGATCCGGATGAGCTGGCCCCGGCGGTGCAGATCGGGGATGTTCTCCGCACCGGCGTACCCCATGGCCAGCCGCAGCCCGCCGACCAGCTGGTGGGCCACCCGGGACAGCGGCCCCCGGTAGGGAACCTGGCCCTCGACGCCCTCCGGGACGAGCTTGTCGTCGCTGAGCACGTCCTGCTGGAAGTAGCGGTCCTTGCTGTACGACTTGGCCTGGCCCCGGGACTGCATCGCGCCGAGCGACCCCATCCCGCGGTAGGTCTTGTACTGCTTGCCGTTGACGAAGATCAGCTCACCGGGGCTCTCCTCGCAGCCGGCCAGCAGGCTGCCGAGCATCACCGTGTCGGCACCGGCCACCAAGGCCTTGGCGATGTCGCCCGAATACTGGATGCCGCCGTCGCCGATCACCGGCACGCCGGCCGGACGGGCGGCCCGGGCCGCCTCCATGATCGCGGTCACCTGCGGCACGCCGACCCCGGCGACGATCCGGGTGGTGCAGATCGCGCCCGGCCCCACGCCGACCTTGACGCCGTCGGCGCCCGCGTCGACGAGCGCCTTCGCGCCGGCGTACGTGGCCACGTTGCCGCCCATGATGTCGACCGCGACGTCGGCCTTCAGCCGGCGGACCATGTCCAGCACGGCCCGCTGGTGGCCGTGCGCCGTGTCCACGATCAGCACGTCGACGCCCGCGTCGACAAGGGCACGGGCCCGCTTGTACGCGTCCTCGCCGACACCGATGGCGGCGGCGACCCGCAGGCGACCGGCGTCGTCCTTGCTGGCGTCCGGGTACTGCTCACTCTTGGTGAAGTCCTTCACCGTGATCAGGCCCCGCAGCCGACCCGAGTCGTCGACGATCGGCAGCTTCTCGACCTTGTGCTGACGCAGCAGCGCCAGCGCGTCATCCTTGCTGACGCCCACCCGCGCGGTGATCAGCGGAGTGCGGGTCATGATCTCGCGGACCGGGGTGTTCGGCTCGGAGACGAAACGCATGTCCCGGTTGGTGACGATGCCGACCAGCTGGCCGTCGCCGTCCACCACCGGCACACCCGAGATGCGGTAGCGCCCGCACAGCTCGTCGACCTCGCGCAGCGTGTCGTCCGGGCTGGCGGTCACCGGGTTGGTGATCATGCCGGATTCGGAGCGCTTGACCAGGTCGACCTGGAGCGCCTGGTCCTCCAGGGACAGGTTGCGGTGCAACACGCCGATGCCGCCCTGGCGGGCCATGGCGATGGCCATCCGGGCCTCGGTCACCGTGTCCATCGCGCTGGAGAGCAGCGGAATCGACAACTCGACGTTGCGGGTGAGCTTCGTCCGGGTGTTGACCCGGCTGGGCACCACGTCCGACTCGCCCGGCTGCAACAGCACGTCGTCGAAGGTGAGGCCGAGCGGAACCACCCGGGCCGAGCCGGCCGGCAGCTCGGGCAGGTGGCCGCCCAGGTCGGCGTGCTCGACGCCGGCCGGAAGATCAGTGCTGGGCGAATTTTCCACGATTGCTCCCCTGAGCTGCTCGGATGGGCTTCAGCGAGGTGGCGCGGGCGGGCACCGGAACGCGCCACGGTGCCGGCACGTCGCCTCATCGTACCCAGTGAGCTGGGCGACCCGTCCGTGGCGG
Source organism: Micromonospora sp. WMMD1155 (assembly GCF_029581275.1). Classification (NCBI taxonomy): domain Bacteria; kingdom Bacillati; phylum Actinomycetota; class Actinomycetes; order Micromonosporales; family Micromonosporaceae; genus Micromonospora; species Micromonospora sp. WMMD1155. The sequence continues at coordinate 3,596,533 of NZ_CP120742.1, read as the reverse complement.
CCCGGCCCGGCGCGCGGCCGGGGGGCGGACGTCCGCGCCGCGTTAGGTCTACGGTGAAGGGGTGCACGACGAGCCCATCGACCCGTTCAACGGCGACCCGGCCGATCCCACCGCGGGTCTGGACGACCCGGGCGATGACGCGACGCCGGATCCGCTGACCGACGTCGAGCGGCAGGACGTGCTGGAAGACCTCGCCGACCTGGAGATATACCAGGCCCTGTTGGCCCCGATCGGAGTCCGCGGGCTGGTGATCGAATGCGAGGACTGCCGCGAGCCGCACTACTTCGACTGGGACCTGCTCCGGGGCAACCTGCGGCACCTGCTCAACTCGGGCCGCCCCCGGGTGCACGAGCCTGCCTACGACCCCGACCCGGACCACTACGTGACCTGGGACTACGCCCGGGGGTACGCCGACGGGGTGCACGACACCCTCTCCGAGGGCACCGAGGACGAGCCGGGCACCCCGACCGCCGCGCAGTAACGCTGCCGTGTGCCGCGGCGGGGCGTCGCGGCCGTCGTCGCGCGGGCCGGTGCTGTCATGTGGCGCGGCGGCCGTTGCGGCCGTCCTCGCGGCCGTTCGCGTGCTGATCGTGCCGGACACCTCGGCGAAGGCCTCCCGGTCGCGGCAGTCGCGCCGGGCGTCGCTCTGCGCGGACGGGTCAGGCGACCAGGCCGGCGCGGAAGCCCGCCGCCACCGCGTGCGCCCGGTCCCGCGCCCCGAGCTTGCGGAACAACCGGCGGGCGTGCGTCTTGACGGTGTCCTCCGACACGAACAGCTCCCGGCCGATCTCCGCGTTGCTCTTGCCCTCGGCCATGCCCAGCAGCACCTGAAGCTCACGCTCGGTGAGCCCGATCGACGCACGGGTGGGTAGGGCGTTCGAGGTGGGCCGGGCCGCCTCGCTCTGGTCCGCCGACGCATCGCCGGTGGCCGACTCGGCCTCGTCGTCGCCCCGCTGCACCGGCACCGACGGCACACCCGCAGTCCCCTCGCCGGGGGCGGCCGCCCAGCCGGGCTCGCCGGAGCCACGCGGCGACGGCCCGGAGCGGCCGGAACCGCCCACCGCCGCGGCGTTCCGGGCCGGGTCGGTGATCCGTTGCCGGGAGGCTCGACCGGGAGCGGCGAGCAGCAGCAGAGCCTTGGCCACGGCGCTGGTCAGGTCGTGGTCGACGTTCTGGATGAGACCCCGGGCACCGGCGCTGATGGTGGCCGCCGCGGCCTCGGACTCCTCGGTGCCGAGCAACAGCACCGCGGCCTGCGGCGCACGCGCCAACACCCGACGGACGAAGCCCGCGCTGTCCGGCCGGGTGAGGGCCGTGTCGGCCAGCACCACGTCGGCCGGTCGCTCGGCCAACCGCAGCATCACCTCAGGATCGGAGACGGCGGTACGAACGATTGCTGACAACCCCAGCCGCGCGGCAGCAGAAGTAAGGTGCTGGGCCGCGAGTGGTGTCCGAACGCACACAAGGACGCTACGCACTGTGGTCTCCTCTCCGCCAACGAGCAGACCATGACGGGGTCGGCTGGGGAGGGGGTTCCCGGCAATCCTTCGAACTTTTCCGACAGAAGGGGCAAAAGCCGCAATTTGCGGGACGTTTTCGATCACACACGTGTGAGGTGACGACAGCCCGGGTACCGGGAGGTCCAGGCCGGGAACGGTGCGCCTGCGCGGCCCGCCGCCCGGACACCGGCCAAAGGATTCTCGCGGAGCCGCGCGGGAGGAGGGGTGCTGATGTCGAACGTACGTAGACTGCCCGGACCCATCGTCGATCTCTGGGACTGGCAGCGACTCGGTGCCTGCCGAGGGCGGGACAGCGCCCAGTTCTTCCACCCCGACGGCGAGCGAGGCTCCTCCCGACTGCGCCGCGAGTCCGCCGCCAAGTCGGTCTGTCGCGCCTGCCCGGTCCGGGCCGAATGCGCCGCCCACGCACTGTCGGTTCGCGAACCGTACGGCGTGTGGGGCGGCTTCAGCGAGTCGGAGCGGCTGCGACTGCTCGCCGTCGGCTGGGAGGACCTGGCCGACCGCCGACACGCCCGGGTCGACGTCGCGCGGTTGGAGGCCCGGCTGGGCCACCCGCACAAGTCGACCATTCCGATCCAACGCAACGTGGCCTGATCTTTACATAACAGACAAACGGAACGCGCCCCCCGGTTCGGGGGCGCGTTTCGGCGTCTGCGAACCGGGGGGTGCCTGAGGCGCGCGCCGCGACGGCGTGACACGCGCGAGCGAGTGGGCGTTTTGTCCGATCCGGCCCGTCACCGCGATGCCCTCTCGGGCCGTATATGCGGTTTCATCCCGTGACCGGCCGCACCCGTAGGCCGGAATCATGGCCGGGCCGGAGTCGTTACACCTCCTGACGATCGCAGTACCAGGGCCCGCCAGCCGAGCCCCGGGCTGGAATGCCGGCCACCGGGTGGTCGTTACAGTCCCGACGAGCGATCGCCCAGGGAGGCGCCTCAGCGCCCACCCGGCCGCGGGCACCGCCTCCCGATGGTGCCGACGGATCGGCCCGGGAATGGGCCCCGGCCCCCGGCCGTTACACACGGACCCGGCACCCACCAGTTGGTAGGTCGTCGATCTCGGCACCACGGGCCCCGCCCGCAGGTAGCCGAACCAGCGCCGCAGGCAACCCCCGGCCCGTGGGCGCAAACCCCCGAGACTTTCCCCCCTGAACGTCGATGCGCCGGACGAGGTGCTCACACCCGTGGCATCACTGCGGGTGTCCTTACCCCCGAAGGAGCTACCCCCATGAACACGATCATGCGTAAGAGCGTGCTGTCCGTTGCTGGTCTGGCGTTCGTCGGTGGTGTCTTCGCCGGCCCGATCGCCGCGCACGACATCGTCGACGCCAAGCCGGTCGCGGTAGCGGTGCAGGCCGACAAGCCGGACACCGCCAAGCTGATCCCGCACGGCACTCAGGGCAACCAGTCCCACATCGACCTGAACGACGAGCAGACCGCCAACGTGAAGGCGATCATCGCCGCCACGAAGAAGGCCGGCCTGCCCGAGCGGGCTGCGGTGATCTCGATCGCCACGAGCCTGCAGGAGTCGAAGCTGGAGAACCTGGGCCACCTCGGCGACAGGAACGACCACGACTCGCTGGGCCTGTTCCAGCAGCGCCCGTCCTCGGGTTGGGGTACGCCGGAGCAGATCACCGACCCCGAGTACTCGACCACCGCGTTCCTGAAGGGCCTGAAGCAGGTTGACGGGTGGCAGGACATGCCGCTGACCGAGGCCGCGCAGACCGTGCAGGTGTCGGCGTACCCGGACGCGTACGCCCAGTGGGAGCAGCAGGCTGCCGACCTGGTCGGCCAGTACTGGAACAGCTGACCCCCTTCTGAAACCATCCGACCGCTGGCCGGCACCCCCACAACGGGGTGCCGGCCAGCGGCGTGTCTACACCGAGATCTTGGACAGTTTCCGTTACGCGGGAACGGAAACTGTCCAAGATCTCCGAGGTCGGGCAGTCGCGGGTCGGCGGATGGCTTGGCGCTGGCCGACCGGCCGGGGCGACCCACCCCAGGACGGCGGCGGACGCCGTGCGTCGGCCGATCGAGGCCGTCAGCGGACGGCGACGGTCACCGTGTGCCAGCCGGTCGCGCCGTCGGGGGCGACGCCCTGCGTACGCTCGGTCTGGGTCTCCCCGGTGGCGTCCGTCGCCCGGACCTGGAGGCGATGCTCGCCCGGCGTGGCGTCCCAACTCCACGACCACTGCACCCAGGTGTCCACCGACACCGTCGGGGCCAGTGTCGCCTCCTGCCAGGGCCCGTCGTCGACGCGTACCTCGACGCGGCGGATACCCCGGTGCTGTGCCCACGCCACGCCGGCCACGGTGATCGGGCCGCTGGTCAGCCGGTTGCGTCGCCGGGGAGCGTCGATCCGGGACTGGGTCTTGATCGGCCCCTGGGCGGACCAGCCGCGGGGCACCCAGTACGCGTCGAAGTCGGCGAACCTGGTCAACTCCAGCTCGGTCACCCACTTGCACGCCGACACGTAGCCGTAGAGGCCGGGCACCACCATCCGGACCGGGAAGCCGTGCTCGACCGGCAGCGGCTCGCCGTTCATGCCGACCGCCAGCAGAGCGTCCCGCCCGTCGCGCAGCGCCGCCGTGGGCGTCCCGCAGGTCCAGCCGTCGACCGACCGGCCGACGACCTGGTCGGCGTCCTCGTCCGGGTCCACCTCGTCCAGCAGTTCCCGCAGGGGTACGCCGAGCCAACGGGCGTTGCCGATCAGGTCCCCACCCACCTCGTTGGAGACGCACGCCAACGTGACGTACCGCTCCACCAGCGGCCGGGCCAGCAGATCGGCGTACGTGTAGGTGCGCTCGGTGCCGACTCGACCGTGAATCCGCAGCCGCCAGGTGTCCGGGTCGACCTGCGGCACCACGAGCGCGGTGTCGATCCGGTAGAAGCCCAGGTTCGGGGTGACGTACGGCGCGAGTTGCGCCAGCGAGAGGTCCGCGCCGGCCGGCACGGCCGGCGCGGCGGCGACCGGCGCGGGCAGTCGGATCGCGTCCCGCGCGGCGGAGACGCCGCGTCGTCCAGCCAGCCAGCGCCCACCGAGGCCAGCCACCACGGCGGTGCCGAGCAGCACCCCGCTGCCGGTGAGGAACCGCCGTCGAGACTCGGGGTCGACCTCGGCGGGACCGTCCGGCCCGGTGGGGACCACCGGCGCGGGCGCGGCGGGCGTCGCCGGCAGGCCCTCGTCACCCGGCGAGGACGGCTCGCTCCGCGACTCTCGCCCCGACCCGCCGGACGGCACCACCCCTGAAGGGGGCACCGGGTCGGCGGACGACACCGCACCGGCGGTCGGGGTGGGTGGGGACCAGGGCCAGGGGTCCAGCTCGAACGGCCCGTCGATGAACAGCCAGAGCACCAGGGCGCCGAGGGCGGCGCCGACCAGGGACGGCAGCGCGTCGAAGGCGTCCGCACCGGGTCGGGTCAGCGCGGCGGTCACGCCGATGACGCCGAACACGGCGATGCCGGTCAGGCCGAACGCCAGCCGACGGACCGCAAGCACACCGAACAGTGCGGCGAACCCTCCCAGCAACAGGCCCGTGCCGACCAGCAAGGCGATCTTGTCGGCGGTGCCGAAGAGGTCGATGGCGAGTTGCTTCAACGACTCGGGGACGGCGTCCACGACCGCCCCGCCGACCGCGACCAGGGGCGCCGACCGGGGACCGGTCAGCACCGCCACCGGCTCGGCGATCCCGATCGCGACGGCGGCGGCGGTCACTCCGGCCAGCGCGGCGTAGCGCGGCGACGTGGTGCTCATCGGCCCAGTGTGCGCGATCATCTCGCCCGGTCGCCAACAACGTCAGCGTTCGGTAATGACCAGAGAAGCGCGAGAACGAGCCGGGGCACACCGCCGTACGACGGTGTGCCCCGGAACGGGTGTCGCTACCGGATCAGAAGCCCGGGCCGTGCTGGTGGCCGTGGCCGTGGCCGTGCCCACCGGCGGCGGCCGGCTCGGCCTGCTCCGGCTTGTCCACCACGAGGCTCTCCGTGGTGAGCAGCAGACCGGCGATCGACGCGGCGTTGGTGACCGCGTTGCGGGTCACCTTCACCGGGTCGATGATGCCGGCCTTGACCAGGTCGACGTACTCGCCCTGGGCGGCGTCGAGACCGTTGCCCCAGCTGAGGTCGGCGACCTTCTGCGTCACGACGTAGCCGTCGTGGCCGGCGTTCTGGGCGATCCAGCGCAGCGGCTCGACGAGCGCCTTGCGCACGACCGAGACGCCGACCTTCTCGTCACCGGTGAAGCCCAGGTCGTCGTCGAGCACCGAGAGGATCTGCACCAGTGCGGCACCGCCGCCGGGGACGGTGCCCTCCTCGACCGCAGCCTTGGTCGCCGCGATGGCGTCCTCGATGCGGTGCTTGCGCTCCTTCATCTCGACCTCGGTGGCCGCACCAGCCTTGATCACGGCGATGCCACCGGAGAGCTTCGCCAGCCGCTCGGCCAGCTTCTCCCGGTCCCAGTCGGAGTCGGACGCCTCGATCTCCTTGCGGATCTGGGCCACCCGGTCGGCGACGTCGGCCTTCTGGCCGCCACCGTCGACGATCGTGGTGTTCTCCTTGTCGACCACGACGCGCCGAGCGGTGCCGAGCACCTCCAGGCCGACCTGGTCGAGCTTGTAGCCCAGCTCCGGGGCGACCAGCTCGGCACCCGTGGAGATCGCGATGTCCTGGAGCATCGCCTTGCGCCGGTCACCGAAGCCCGGGGCCTTGACCGCGCAGACCTTGAGGGTCTTGCGCAGCGAGTTGACCACCAGGGTGGAGAGCGCCTGGCCGTCCACGTCCTCGGCGATGATCAGCAGCGGCTTGCTGTTCTGCAGGACCTTCTCCAGCAGCGGCAGCAGCTCCTCGATCGCCGAGATCTTCTGGGTGGTGACCAGGATGTACGCGTCCTCGAGGACGGACTCCTGGCTCTCCAGGTCGGTGACGAAGTTCGGCGAGATGAAGCCCTTGTCGAACTGGAGACCCTCGGTCACGTCCAGCTCGGTGGTGAGCATGGAGCCCTCCTCGACGGTGATGACACCGTCGCGGCCGACCCGCTCCATCGCCTCGGCGATCAGGTCGCCGATCGTGGCGTCCTGCGCGGAGATCGTCGCCACGTTCGCGATCGACTCCTTGCTGGTGACCTCGACGGCACGGCCGAGCAGCGCTTCGGAGACCTTGACGGCCGCCGCGTCGATGCCCCGCTTGAGGCCGGCCGGGTTGGTCCCGGCGGTCACGTTGCGCAGACCCTCGCGAACCATCGCCTGGGCCAGCACGGTCGCGGTGGTGGTCCCGTCGCCGGCGACGTCGTTGGTCTTGGTCGCCACCTCCTTGACCAGCTGCGCGCCGAGGTTCTCGTACGGGTTGGTGAGCTCGATCTCCTTGGCGATGGTCACACCATCGTTGGTGATCGTCGGCGCACCGAATTTCTTGTCCAGGACGACGTTGCGCCCGCGCGGGCCGAGGGTGACCTTGACCGCGTCCGCGAGGGCGTTGACACCGTGCTCCAGCAGGTGCCGGGCGTCGTCCGAGAAGCTCAGGATCTTCGCCATTAATGTCCCTTCGAAGCGCCATTGCCCCGGCCCGGCGAGCCGGACCGGGGCAATGGAACTGATCGGTTGCTTACTTCTCGATGACCGCGAGGACGTCGCGGGCGGAGAGCACCAGGTACTCCTCGCCGGCGTACTTGACCTCGGTGCCGCCGTACTTCGAGTAGAGGACGGTGTCGCCGACCTGCACGTCAACCGGAACCCGGTTGCCGTTGTCGTCGACGCGCCCCGGGCCCACAGCGAGGACGGTGCCCTCCTGCGGCTTCTCCTTGGCGGTGTCGGGGATCACGATGCCCGACGCCGTGGTGGTCTCAGCCTCGTTCGCCTGGACCACGATGCGGTCCTCGAGCGGCTTGATCGCAACCTTGGTCGCGGTAGTCACGGGCATACCCTCCTGGGGTACTGGTTTCGTTGCTGGCCGGCGGGGCCGACCAGCGTCAATCTGCCTCATGCCACCGGGCGGGGCCGTCGTCGCGGGTGCCGGTCCGCCTGGCGTTGCGCACCCGGGTCGTGAGACCCGGAAGCTGGCACCCTCAGGGTGAGAGTGCTAATCGCAGGTTATTCCGTGGCTAGCACTCCGTCAAGGAGAGTGCCAGCGCGTCGCGCCCCGCCAGCCAGGATTCTTGGTCCGACCGGGAGAATGACGGCGTGGATCTCGATCAGCTGGCGGCGCTGCGTACCCCCGAGGGGTCGGCCGCGCTCACCGCGGCGGCCGGTCTCGCCGGCGGTGATCCACTGACCGCGGCCTCGGCGTTGCGCGCCGCCGGGGTGCCGCCGACGCTGGCCGCGGCGGCGCTCACCCAGGCCGAGCTGCGCCACCGGGCGGTCGGCAAGTTCGGCCCGGCCGCCGCCGGGATGTTCCTCACCCGCCCCGGCCTGGAACAGGCCACCCGTCGGGTGGTCGCCGACCGTCGGGCCGCCCGGCTGCACGCCGCCGGGGTGCGCACCCTGGCCGATCTCGGGTGCGGCCTGGGCGCCGACGCACTGGCCGCCGCCCGTGCCGGCATCCGGGTGTACGGGGTGGAGGCCGACCCGGTGACCGCGGCGATGGCCGCCGCCAACGCCGCGGCGGCCGGGCTTGCCGACCTGTTCACCGTCGAGTGCGGGGATGCCACCGCGTTCGACGTGTCACGGGTCGACGGGGTCTTCTGCGACCCGGCCCGCCGCACGACCGGCACCGGGCGACGAATCTTCGATCCGCGCGCCTACTCGCCGCCGTGGGACTTCGTGACCGGGTTGGCCGACCGGGTGCCACGCACCGTCGTGAAGGTGGCGCCGGGCCTGGACCACGGGCTCGTTCCGGCGGGCGCTGAGGCGGAGTGGGTGAGTGTGAACGGCGACCTGGTCGAGGCGGCGCTCTGGTGCGGCGAGCTGGCCGAGGTGCCCCGCCGCGCCAGCGTGTTCCGTACGGAGATCCACCAGCTCACCGGCTCGGGCACCGACGAGGCGCCGGTCGGCCCGACGCGTCGCTACCTGTACGACCCGGACCCGGCCGTGGTCCGCGCGCACCTCGTCGCCGAACTCGCCACCGAACTGGCCGCCACCCTCGGCGACCCGAGCATCGCCTACCTCTACGCCGACCACCCCACCCGCACCCCGTACGCGCGCTGCCTGGAGATCACCGACGTGCTGCCGTTCTCGCTCAAGCGTCTGCGGGCGCTGCTGCGCGAGCGCGGGGTGGGGCGGGTGGAGATCCTCAAGCGGGGTTCCGCCCTCACCCCGGAGCAGCTTCGACGGGACCTGCGGCTGACCGGCGACGCCTCGGCGAGCCTGGTGCTCACCCGGGTGGCCGGCGCACCGACAGTGCTGATCGGACAGCCGGTGGCCTAGCGTCGTCGGCATGGCAGGACAGGGCACGCCCGCGACGGCGTTGTTGGTCAAGCGCGGGATCGCGCATCGCACCCACCCGTACCGGGTGTCGCCGGAGGCCCCGAACTACGGCGCGTTGGTGGCGGTGGCGCTCGGCGTGGCACCGGAGCGCGTCTTCAAGTCGCTGGTGACGGAGGTCGACGGTGGGCTCACCGTCGCGGTCGTCCCGGTCACCGGCGAGTTGGATCTGAAGGCGCTCGCGGCGGCCGTCGGCGGCAAGCGGGCGACGCTCGCCGAACGGGCGGTCGCCGAGCGGGCCACCGGCTACGTACGTAAGGGAATCAGCCCGCTCGGGCAACGCCGCCGCTTGCCGACCGTGCTGGACGACTCCGCGCTGGATCTCCCGACGATCTACGTCTCGGCTGGTCGGCGTGGCCTGCAGCTCGAACTGGCCGCGGCCGATCTGGTGGCGCTCACGGACGCCCGCACCGCGCCGTTGCAGACCCGCTGACGACATTCATGACGGCCGAACCGTTCCGGGATGGCCGGGGAGTAACAGTCGCGTTGCTGAATTGTTATCGCTCCCAACAAACTTGGCACCTGCGCGGTCTTGTGGAGCCGGTGTGACGCGAAATACGTTGCCGGACACAACAAAACGACACCTCCCCCACCCGAAAGGACCCTGCACATGCGTAAGGGGATCCTCACCATCGCCGCCGTGGGCCTGCTCGCGACCGGCGGCTTGACCGCCTGTGGCGGCGACGACGCCGGCTCCGGTTCGACCGACTCCAAGAAGACCCCCAAGATCGGCGTGATCCTCCCGGACAGCAAGTCGTCCGTCCGCTGGGAGACCGCGGACCGTCGGTTCCTGGAGGAGGCGTTCAAGGCCGCCGGCGTCCAGTCCGACATCCAGAACGCCCAGAACGACAAGACCGCCTTCCAGACCATCGCCGACCAGATGATCACCGGCGGCGTCACCGTTCTGATGATCGTCAACCTGGACTCCGGCACCGGCAAGGCCGTGCTCGACAAGGCCAAGTCGCAGGGCGTCGCCACCATCGACTACGACCGGCTCACCCTGGGCGGCTCCGCCCAGTACTACGTCAGCTTCGACAACGAGGTCGTCGGCAAGCTCCAGGGCGAGGGCCTGTCGAAGTGCCTGACCGACAAGGGCGTCAAGAACCCCGTCGTGTCGTACCTGAACGGCTCCCCCACCGACAACAACGCCACCCTGTTCAAGGCCGGCTACGACTCGGTGCTCAAGCCGAAGTTCGACTCCAACGAATACGTCAAGGGCCCCGAGGACGCGGTGCCGGCGTGGGACAACGCGCAGGCCGCGACCATCTTCGAGCAGCAGCTCACCAAGGCCAACGGCAAGATCGACGGCGTGCTCGCCGCCAACGACGGTCTCGGCAACGCGGCCATCTCGATCCTGAAGAAGAACAAGCTCAACGGCAAGGTGCCGGTGACCGGGCAGGACGCCAGCACCGAGGGCCTGCAGAACATCCTCGCCGGTGACCAGTGCATGACCGTCTACAAGGCCGTCCGGGAAGAGGCCAAGGCCGCGTCCGACCTGGCCATCGCACTCGCCAAGGGCGAGCGGAAGGACACCGGCCAGACGGTGAAGGACCCGGAGGGCAACCGCGACGTCCCGGCGGTACTGCTCACCCCGAAGGCCATCTACAAGGACAACGTCAAGGACGTCATCGCCGACGGTTACGTGACCAAGGAAGAGGTCTGCGCCGGGGCGTACGCCAAGCTCTGCGCCGACGCCGGCATCAGCTGACCGACGCCGCAGTACCCGCCGGGACGACCATCGCCGCCCGGCACGGGAGCACCCCTCTCGTGCCGGGCGGCGCCCGCCGGACGGGCCCCGACACTCCCTTAAGAAGGAGACCCCCCGTGTCCGCGACCCCCCTGCTGGAACTCCGCGGGATCGACAAGAGCTTCGGTCCCGTCCAGGTGCTCCGCGACGTCGCCCTGACCGTCCACCCGGGCGAAGTCACCGCACTGGTCGGTGACAACGGCGCCGGCAAGTCGACCCTGGTCAAGTGCATCAGTGGAATCCACCCCACCGATGCCGGTGAGTTCCTGTTCAACGGTGAACCAGTGCACATCGGCAGCCCCCGCGACGCCGCCGCGCTCGGCATCGAGGTCGTCTACCAGGACCTCGCGCTCTGCGACAACCTGGACATCGTGCAGAACATGTTCCTCGGCCGGGAGAAGCGCAGCGGCATCGTCCTCGACGAGCCGACGATGGAACAGCTCGCCGCCGAGACACTGGCCGGGCTCTCCATCCGCACCGTCACGTCGCTGCGCCAACACGTGTCCAGCCTCTCCGGCGGTCAGCGTCAGACCGTGGCCATCGCCAAGGCCGTGCTGTGGAACAGCAAGCTGGTCATCCTGGACGAGCCGACCGCGGCGCTCGGCGTGGCACAGACCGCGCAGGTGCTCGAACTGGTCCGCCGTCTCGCCGACAACGGCCTGGCCGTGGTGCTCATCTCGCACAACATGAACGACGTCTTCGCCGTCTCCGACCGGATCGCCGCGCTGTACCTCGGCCAGATGGTCGCCCAGGTGAAGACCACCGACATCACCCACGCGCAGGTGGTCGAGCTGATCACCGCCGGGCGCTCGGGCGGGCTCGGCATCGCCGCCGACCCGGGCAGCAACGGCGACGGCCCGCGGCCGGCCGACTCGATCTCAGGAGGCGCCGAATGACCACCACCGCCGTGCGGAAGGACGGCCCCGCGGCCGTCACACCGCCGCCGACCGTCGGGGGCCACGCCCGCAACTACCTGAGCCGGGTACGCGGCGGCGACGTCGGAGCGCTACCGGCCGTGCTCGGCCTCATCGTGCTCTGCACCGTCTTCGCGATCATGCAGCCGTCGTCGTTCCTGTCGGCCGGCAACTTCGCGAACCTCTTCACCCAGGGCGCGGCGGTCACGCTGATCGCGATGGGTCTGGTCTTCGTGCTGCTGCTCGGCGAGATCGACCTCTCCGCGGGCTTCGCCAGCGGCGTCTGCGCGGCGGTACTGGCCAATGTGGTCACCGTCCTCGGCTACCCCTGGTGGGTCGCCGTACTCGCCGGGATCGCCACCGGACTGGTCATCGGCACCACCCTCGGCCTGCTCGTCGCGAAGATCGGCATTCCGTCCTTCGTGGTCACCCTCGCCGGCTTCCTCGCCTTCCAGGGCATCGTGCTGCTGCTGGTGAAGGAGGGCACCAACATCTCCGTCCGCGACGACGTGCTGGTCGCCATCGCCAACCGCAACCTCACCCCCACCCTGGGCTGGACGCTGGCCGTACTCGCGGTCGTCGGCTATGCGGCGGTGCAACTGCTGCGTCACCGCAACCGGGTGGCCCGCGGTCTGATCAGCGACCCGATCGCGGTGGTGGCCCTGCGGATCGGCGGACTCGCCGTCATCCTCTTCTCCGCGGTGTACGTGCTCAACCTCGAACGCAGCCGCAACGTCCTGATCAGCTCGCTCAAGGGCGTGCCGATCGTGGTGCCGATCATCGCGGTGCTGCTGATCGTGTGGACCTTCGTGCTCCAACGCACCAGCTACGGTCGGCACGTCTACGCCGTCGGCGGCAACCGGGAAGCGGCCCGCCGCGCCGGCATCGACGTCGACCGGATCCGGATCTCGGTCTTCATGATCTGCTCGTCCATGGCGGCCGTCGGTGGCATCGTTGCGGCCAGCCGGGCCAACTCGGTCGACCCGAACACGGGGGGCAGTAACGTACTGCTCTACGCGGTAGGCGCGGCGGTGATCGGCGGCACCAGCCTCTTCGGCGGCAAGGGCCGGGTCCTCGACGCCGTGCTCGGCGGCGCGGTCGTCGCGGTCATCGAAAACGGAATGGGCCTGATGGGGTACAGCGCAGGAGTCAAGTACGTGGTCACCGGCGTCGTACTGCTGCTCGCCGCCAGCGTCGACGCGCTCTCCCGCCGCCGCGCGGCAGCCACCGGCACCCGCTGACCCGCGGGAGGTGACACCACGATGCGCCCAGGACCGAGCCAGGACGACGTCCGACGGCAGAACCTCGGTGCCCTGCTGAGACACGTCCACGTCCACGGGGCGACCACCCGTGCCGAACTGACCACCACACTGGGCCTCAACCGCAGCACCATCGGTGCGCTCACCGCCGACCTGTCCGCTGTGGGGCTGGTCAGCGAAGGAGCGCCGAAGGAGACCGGCCGGGCCGGACGACCGTCACTCGTCGTCCGGCCCGAGTCGGCCCGGGTCTACGCGTACGCGTACTCGGTGGAGGTGGACCGGCTGCGCGCAGCCCGGATCGGGCTGGGCGGCGCGGTCCTGGACCGCCGCGAACTGGACCGACCACGCGGTCTGCTGGCCGCCGAGGCCGCGCCGCTGCTGGCCGGCGCGGTCAAGGAGATGCAGCAGCTGGTCCCGGCCGACTCGATCTGCGTCGGAGCCGGTGTCGCCGTCTGCGGGATGGTCCGTCGAGACGACGGCCTGGTCCGGCTCGGCCCGACCACCGGCTGGGTGGACGAGCCGATCGGCGCCGCGGTCGCCGACGAGTTGGGCATCGACGTACCGGTCACCGTGGGCAACGTGGCCGACGTCGCCGCGTTCGCCGAACACGCCCGAGGGGTGGCGGCCGGCTGCGACAACGTGCTCTACCTGTACGGGGACGTCGGCGTCGGCGCCGGCATCATCGCGGGTGGACGTCGGCTGACCGGGCACGGCGGGTACGGCGGCGAGGTCGGCCACATGAAGGTGGTCCGCGACGGCAGGCCCTGCGAGTGCGGCGCCCGGGGCTGCTGGGAGACCGAGATCGGCGAGCACGGTCTGCTCCGCGCCGCCGGACGTTCCGACGCCCGGGGCCGTGACGCGTTGCTGGAGGTCTTCGACGCCGCCGACCGGGGCGACGCCCGGGCGCAGACGGCGGTCCGCCAGGCCGGCGACTGGCTCGGCTTCGGCGTCGCCAATCTGGTGAACGTCTTCAACCCCGAAATGGTCATCTTCGGCGGCACCATGCGCGACCTCTACCTCGCCGCCGCCGCGCAGATCCGCAGCCGGCTCAACTCGAACGCGCTCGGCGCCTGCCTGGAACACGTCCGGCTGCGCACTCCCAAACTGGGCGAGGACGCGCCGCTGATCGGGGCCGCCGAACTGGCCTTCGAACGGCTCCTCGCCGACCCCCTCGACGTGGGCTGACCCGCGTACGCTGTCCGGCGTGGATGTCGAGTTGCGCGCCTCCGACGACGACCGTAACCGGGTGGTCGCCGAGTTGCACCGGCACACCGCGGCGGGTCGGCTGACCCTCGACGAGTTCTCCGACCGGGCCGGTGCGGTGTGGACAGCACGTACCCTCGGCGACCTGGCCGCGCTGACCCGCGACCTGCCGGCCCTGGCCGACCCGGCCGTCGGCAGCGACGCGGTGGGGCACGGGCGTCGGGAGTTGCTGATGCTCTTCGCCGCAGCCGCGGTCACCCTGCTGCTGCTCGGCGGCTTCCTCGCCATCACTCGCTGATCCAGGTCGCCAACCGGTGAACTGATCACGCGTTCGGTCCGTACCAGTGGGCGGACGGGCGGCCCGGAGCGTACGGCTGCCCGGTCCAGACGCGATCCGGTCCGGACCGAGGAGGCACCACAGACATGGCACCGCTCAGATCCGCCCGTCGCCGACTGGGCAACCGGACCCACCGGGCAGCGATGCTGCTCGTCGCGATCATCGCGGGGGTCGGTGTCCTGCCCGGCGTGGCAGTCGCCGCCCCCGCCGGCGGCCAGCAGCTCAACGCCGCCGACATGACACTGCTCAACGGGGTACGGCTGGCCGGGCTGTGGGAGATGCCGGCCGGCCAGATGGCAGCCGAGAAGGGGCAGTCCGCCAAGGTTCGGGAGATCGGCGCGGGCATCGCCAGTGAGCACCAGAGGCTCGACGAACTCGTCGTCGAGGCGGCCAACAAACTGGGTGCGACGATCCCGAGTGAGCCGACCGCCGAGCAGAAGGGCTGGCTGGCGGAGATGCAGAAGGCCTCCGGCGCCCGGTTCGACCAGATCTTCGTCACCCGGCTCCGGGTCGCCCACGGCAAGATCTTCCCGGTGATCGGCGCGGTACGGGCCAGCACCCGGGACGCCACCGTCCGCAAGCTCTGCGAGGACGCCAACGGCTTCGTCCAGCACCACATGCAGATGTTGGAGAGTACCGGCCTGGTCCGCTGGCCGGAGCTGCCGCCGGCCGCGCTGCCCGCCCCCGGTGAGGACGGGCTGCTGGCCGCCGCCTCCGCCAACTCCGGTCCGCAGGTCGGCGTCAGCAGTACCGTCGTCTGGCTGGTCTTCCTCGCGGCGCTGGGCACCGGCGGAATCGCCACCTACCGGATGCTGCGCCGCAGCTGACCGTTTGCCTGCGTGGTGGCTCGCGTCAGCGGTCGACCTGGGTGAAGTCCCAGGAGTGCGGGGCGCGGGCCACCAGCAGGGCGGGCGGATCCGGCAACGGGCGTGGGTTGCTGCGCCACTTGGAGATGACCACCACTCGATGGTCGGTGGAGGAGAAGACCTCGCTGGAGACGTGCAGCGGGTCGTGCTCCAACTCGGGCAGGGCGGTATCGCACACCCAGGTGATCAGATCCGCGACGCCGTACGCCTCGGCGCGCGCCTCCCACATCCGCACGATCACGTCCGCTGCCCCCGTCACACGCTGACCGTGGTCAACGGCAGCGCCGAATCGGCCGGCAGGTCCAGTCGGCTCGGTGCGACCCCCGCGGCGACCAGGTGCGAACCGAGTGCGGCCACCATCGCGCCGTTGTCGGTGCACAGCTTGGGCCGGGGCACCCGCACTCGGATGCCGTACTTCTCGGCGCGCTGCTCGGCCATCGCCCGCAGCCGCGAGTTCGCCGCCACTCCCCCGCCGATCACCAGGGTCTCGATGCCCTGGGCACGGCAGGCCGCGAGTGCCTTGCTGGTCAGGACATCACAGACCGCCTCCTGGAAGGAGGCGGCCACGTCGGCCACCGGCACCGGCTCGCCGGCGCGCTGACGGGCCTCGACCCACCGGGCCACCGCCGTCTTCAGACCGGAGAACGAGAAGTCGTACCGGTGGGCGGCGAGGTCCTTCGCGGCGGTCAGGCCACGCGGGAACGCGATCGAGGCGGCGTCGCCGGCACGGGCCTCCCGGTCGATGGGCGGACCACCCGGGAAGGGCAGTCCGAGCAGCCGGGCGACCTTGTCGAACGCCTCTCCGGCCGCGTCGTCGATGGTGGCTCCCAGCGGGGTGACGCCTCGGGCCAGGTCGTCGACGAGCAGCAGGGAGGAGTGGCCACCGGACACCAGCAGCGCGATGGCGGGCTCGGGCAGTGGGCCGTGTTCGAGAGTGTCCACCGCGACGTGGGCGGCGAGGTGGTTCACGCCGTAGACGGGCTTCTCGGCGGCGAGCGCGTACCCCTTGGCGGCGGCGACACCGACCAGAAGCGCGCCGGCCAGACCGGGCCCGGAGGTGACCGCGATCGCGTCGATGTCGGCCAGGGTGACCCCGGCTTCGGTCAGGGCGCGGTCCATGGTCGGGACGATGGCCTCCAGATGTGCCCGGCTGGCCACCTCCGGGACCACACCCCCGAACCGGGCGTGCTCCTCGACGCTGGAGGCGAGCGCGTCGGCCAGCAGGGTGTGCCCCCGCACGATGCCGACGCCGGTCTCGTCGCAGGAGGTTTCGATACCCAGGATCAGCGGTTCGTCAGCCATTGTCGTGTGGTCCGTCCCCGGTCGGTTCGGCGTCGCGCCGCATGACCAGCGCGTCGGTGTTGCTCGGTTGGTAGTAGCCGCGCCGTACCCCGATCGGCTCGAACCCGTACGTCGCGTAGAGCCGCTGGGCGGCGGCGTTGTCCACGGCCACCTCCAGCAGGGTGCTGCGGGTCTCGCGGCGGGCCGCCTCGGCGAGCAGGTCCTCCAGCAGGGCACGGCCCACGCCGCGCCGCTGCGCGTCCCGGCGGACGGCGATGTTCTGTACCCACACCTCGTCCGGGGGAACTCCGGCGAGCCCGGCGTAACCGAGCACCGCGCCGTCCTCGTCGACGGCGACCCGGTAGTGGTGCCCGTTGGCCAACTCGCTCCAGAACATGCCGGCTGACCACTGCTCGGCGCCGAAGAGGTCCGCCTCGATCGGCAGCACGTCGTCGATGTGCCACCAGCGGAACGGGACGAGGCGTACCTCCGTCATGGCAGGACCGGTTTGCGACCGGTCGCCGCCACCGCGTCGGGGCGGCGCAGGTAGAGCGGGGTGAGCCGCTCGCTGGGGGCACCAGCCCGGATCCGCTCGGCGGCGAGCAGCGCCAGCACGGTGGCGTCCGGGTACCGGGGCTCGACCCGAACGGGCAGGTCCAGCGTCTCGGCGTACCGGTGCGCCCCGTCGCCGACCGCGATCGTGGCACCCAGCTCCCGGGCGCGCACCGCGGCCACCGCCGGGGTCGACACCTCAGGCCCGACGATACGCTGGCCCGCGCCGTCGTAGACGGCCCAGTACAGCTCCTTGCGCCGGGCGTCGCTGGCGGCCAACACGGGCTCGCCGGACGCCGCCGGGTAGCCGATGGCGTCCAGCGAGCAGACGCCGTACGTGGGAACGTCCAGCACCTGCCCCATCGTCGCGGCGGTGACCAGGCCGACCCGCAGCCCGGTGAACGGCCCCGGGCCGAGCCCGGCGACGATGGCGGTCACATCACGTGGGCGCGCGTCGGCGTCGGCGAGGACCGCGTCCACCTGGGGGGCGAGCAGTTCGCCGTGCGCGCGGGCATCGACCGTGCACCGGTGCGCCCGGGGCGTCACGCCGTCTGCCGAGACCTCCACCAGCGCTGCGGTCACCGCAGGGGTCGAGCTGTCCACCACGAGTACGAGCACGGTAAGCCAGCCTAGCCGCCCCGCCCGCAGCCCCCTGTCACGCCCCGGCCCCACCGCAGTGCGTCGGGCGGCCAGCGCGTTGGTCAGGCCCGGCCGACGCCACTCGGCCACCCGCGTGACGCCCCAACCCCGCGCGACGCCGGCGAACGTCCACACCGTCGGACGGCCCCACCCGGCGCGACGCAGCCGCTCCGGCCGGCCCGGCAGCATCCGCCGCTAGCCGGGAGGCCATTCGCTGGTGAGCGATATACCTCTGAGTCATATTTATGGCTCAGAGGTATATCGCTCATCAGGGCACCTGTCGCCCGGACCGGAGCGCGCGGCGGACCGACGAAGCGCGGGGCGACGGGGGGCCCACGATCCGGACAACGGACCTTCACGAAAGACCGTCAAGTCGTGAATCCGGCTCTGTGGTAGCGGCTCCGACCCGGCGTGGTCCACCATGCCGGGATGCCGTCCCCACGCCTTGCCATCCTGATCGCCAGCGTCGTTCGGGAGCAACGCCACCTGCGCGATCTGACCCAGTGCGAGCTGGCCGAGGCGGCCGGGGTCAGCCAGGCTGCGGTGGCCCGGATCGAAAACGGCAACCGCACCCCCAGCATCACCGTTCTCGAGGCACTGCTCGCCGCGATGGGCGTGCAGTTGGTCGTCGGGGTCGAACCGCTGGACGCGCACCTCGACGCCCGCATGGACGACCTGGCGGCGCGTCCGATCGCCGAACGGATCGAGGCGCTCGCGCTGGACGACCTGCTGGACCGACTTCCCGACCTCCCGCCGGTGATCACCGGAAGCACCGCCGCGCTGTTGCAGGGCGCGCCGGTGCCGGTCGAGGCGCTGGAGATCGCCCTGCGCTGGCAGGACTCCAAACTGTTCACCAGCTGGCTGGAGAACAACTACGGCCGGCGGTGGAACGCCCGTTGGAGCGAGTGGGGCGGATTGTGGTTGGAGCCGGAGGAGCCGGGCGAGCACCGATGGTCGACCACGTACGGCGAGATAAGGGCCACCATGTGCGACGAACTGCCCGAGACGATCGAGGTGCGCCACGGTCAGCGGAGTTACCAGGTGGTGCCGCTTGTCGAGCTGGAGCTGACCGACGCCCGGGCCGCCGATCTGCTGCGCCGCTACCGGGACCGCCGGCCGACCGACGCCGGCTGAGCCGGCGTCGGCTCAGCCGGCGGTGTGCTCCCAGTCGATGGTGGACAGGCCGGCGTCGGCGAGAGCCTTGTTGGCGGCGCTGAACGGTCGGCTGCCGAGGAAGCCGCGCGGGTTCATCGGGCTGGGATGGCCGGCTTCGAGGACCACGTGCTGCGGGTTGGTGACCAGGGCGGCCTTCTTGCGGGCGTAGCCACCCCAGAGCAGGAAGACGACCCGGTCCGATGACGCGTCCAGCGCCCGGATCGTCGCATCGGTGAACTCTTCCCAGCCGGAGTTGGCGTGCGAGCCCGGGGTGGCCTGGCGGACGGTCAGCACCGCGTTGAGCAGCAGCACACCCTGGGCGGCCCACCCGTCGAGGTTGCCGCTGCGCGGCTTGGGGACGCCGACGTCCTCGCCCAACTCCTTGAAGACGTTGCGCAACGACGGAGGCACCGTCACACCCTCGCGGACACTGAAGCTCAACCCGTGCGCCTGCCCGGCCCGGTGGTAGGGATCCTGGCCGAGGATCAGCACCCGGGTGGCCTGCGGCAGGCACAGCCGGTACGCCGAGAACAGGTCCTCCAGCGGCGGGAAGACGGTCTGCGTGGCGTATTCGCGGGCGACGAACTCGCCCAACGCGGCGGTGCGCGCGGGGTCCAGGTGCGGGGTGAGCACGGCACGCCACTGCTCCGGCAGCAGGGCCAACAGATCCAGGGCGGGGGCGTCGTCGGGCATCGGGAACCTCTCACACGGTGGGTCGAGTCCCCCGCACTCTAGAGATCGGGTACGACAGCGACGATCTAGCCCAGGTCGCTGAGCCGCCGAGCCCAGTCGCCACCGACCGGGTCCAGTTCGACGACGCGGGTGTCGTCGTCGCGGCGGTCGATCCGGACCCGCAGATGCGCGTCGACCAACTGCTCCACCAGGCCCTCGCCCCACTCCACCACGGTCACCGAGTCGTCGACCGACGCGTCGAGGTCCAGATCGTCGATCTCGGCGCGCGGGTCGGTGGCGTCCCCCAGCCGGTACGCGTCGGCGTGCACCAGCGCGACCCGGCCACCTCGGGACGGGTCGGGGCGGTGCACCCGGGCGATGACGAAGGTCGGCGAGGTGACGTCCCCGAGGACACCGAGCCCGGCGCCGATGCCCTGGGTGAGCGCTGTCTTGCCGGCGCCCAGCGGGCCGGTCAACAGCACCAGGTCGCCGGCGCGCAGCAGCCCGGCCAGGCGTCGGCCGAACTCCCGGGTGTCCTCGACGGTCGGCAGCTTGACGACGTGACTCACCGTTCCTCCGGCTCTGCGATCGACTCGAGGAACCGCGCGAGCGCGGCGTTGACCTCGTCGGCGTGCTCCAACATCACCACGTGACCGCTGTCTTTGATCTTCACGAACTCGGCGTGCGGCAGCCGCCGGACGATCTCCTCAGAGTGGGTCACCGGTGTGATCATGTCCTTGTCGCCGACCACCACCAGGACCGGGGTCGCCGCCAGCGCCGCCAGCGCCGGGAAGCGTGAGTGGGTGGCCAGGGTCCGCAGGTACCGGGTGACCGTGTCGGCCGACGTCCGGGAGTTCATCGTCTCCACGTAGGACACCAGCGACGGGCTGGGCTTGCGGGTGCCGAAACCGTACTTGCGGGTCAGCAGCCAGGCAACGTTCGACGTCGACTTGCGGGCCTTGTCGATCACCGGGCCGCCGTACCGCGTGGCGTTGCTGACCATGTACAGCACCGGGCCGCCGACCCGGCCGAGCAGCGCGGGTGCGACCAGCTTGGTCTCCGCGACGAGGCCACCCGAGGTGGCCATCAGGACGGTGCCCACCACCCGGTCCCCGAACAGCTCCGGGAACAACTCGGCGAACGCCATGATGGTCATTCCGCCCATCGAGTGCCCGACCAGCACCAGCGGCCCCTCCGGCGCGGTCCGGTCGATCACCCGGCGCAGCGTCCGGCCGAGCACCGCGAGGTCGTACTCCCCGGTCTCCAACCGGCCGGACCGGCCGTGACCGGGCTGGTCGTACGCCACGATCCGGTAGTCACCGCGCTCGGCGAGCATCTGACGCTGGAAGTGGAACGTCCCCATGTCCAGGCAGAAGCCGTGCACCAACACCACCGTCGGGTGCCCCGGCACCGGCCGGGTCGGCTCGACCACCTCGACGTGGATGTCCGTGCCGTCCGGCAGTTCCAGCCGGAACGCCTCGTCGTACCGCTGCTCGCCGAACGTCTCGTGCGCGTAGCGGTCGGTCGGGTCGGCCTTGAAGCGGCGGACCAGGGTGCGTTCGGTCGCGACGCCGGCCGCGAGGCCCGCCGCGGCCACGCCCACCGCGGCGCCGACGATGCCCGCGACCCGACCCGCCGCGGTACGCGGACGCGGGATGCGGTAGCTCATGGCCGTTGGCCGTCGTAGACCCGGGGCACCCGGGTGCCGCCGAAGCGGGTGACGATCTCGTAGTTGATCGTGCCCACGGCCTCGGCCCAGTCGTCGGCGGTCGGGGCGCCGTCGGTGCCGTCGCCGAACAGGGTCGCCACGTCGCCGTCGACCACCGGGTCGTCGCCGCAGTCGATCACGAACTGGTCCATGCAGACCCGCCCCGAGATGGTCCTCCGCGCTCCGGCGAGCTGCACCGGCCCCGTGTTGGACGCGTGCCGGGGAACCCCGTCGGCGTAGCCGAGCGGGACGACGGCCAGGTTCGCGTCGGCCTCGGTGGTGTAGGTGTGCCCGTAGGAGACACCGGTGCCGGCGGGCACCCGCTTGGTGAGCATCACCCGAGCACGCGCGGTCATCGCCGGCCGCAACCCGTACGTCTCACCGGCGATCGGGGAGAGACCGTAGATGGCGATGCCGGGGCGGACCAGGTCGAAGTGGGTGTCCGGGCGGGTCAGGGTGGCCGCCGAGTTGGCGAGGTGCCGCCAGCGCGGGCGCAGGCCGGCCCGCTCGACCATGTCCAGCCCCTCGTGGAAGACGGCCAGCTGACGGTCGGTGGTGGGGTGGCCGGGCGAGTCCGCGTACACGAAGTGGCTCCACACACCGACCACCTCGACCAGGCCGTCGGCCTGTGCCTTCGCGGCGGCGTTCAGCAGCGCCGGCCAGTCGGCGACGGTCGCGCCACCCCGGGACAGGCCGGTGTCGATCTTCAGGTGCAGGCGGGCGGGACGCCCGGCGAGCTGACTCGCCTTGATCATCTCGTCCAGTTGCGACAGGCTCGCCGCGCCCAGGTCGACCCCGGAGCTGATCCCCTCGTGCAGCGGCAGCCCCGGCGCGAGCAACCAGGCCAGCACCGGCGCGGTCACCCCGCCCCCGCGCAGCGTGAGCGCCTCGTCGAGGGTGCAGACGCCGAGCCAGTCCGCGCCGCCGTCGAGTGCCGCGCGGGCGGCCGGGAGCAGGCCGTGGCCATACCCGTCGGCCTTCACCACCGCCATCAGCTCGGCGGTGGTGCCGGAGCGGAGTCGGCTCACGTTCTCGCGGATGGCGTCAAGATCGACGCGTACCTCGGCCTGCCACATGCGCCCAGCCTACTTTCCGCCGTGATCACCGGGGGCGGCGACGCACGTCATCGGGTGCCGATCCGGACGGGACGACACGATCAGCCCAGCCGGGCGACAACAGGGCGAAGCCCGGTGACCACGTCGGGCGCGGTCACCGGCCCGCCCCGGGCCGCCTCCCGACCGGCGAGCCCGTGCAGGTACGCGGCCGAGGCCGCAGCCCGGTCGGCGGGCACCCCGGCGGCCAGCAGCGAGCCGAGCAGCCCGGCCAACACGTCACCGGTGCCGCCGGTGGCCAGCGCCGGGGTGCCGGTCGGGTTGACGTACGCCCGGCCGTCCGGGGTGCCGATCACCGTGCGGTCCCCCTTGAGCAGCACCACGGCGTTCATCCAGGCGGCCAACCGCAGCGCCGAACCGACCCGGTCGGCGCCGGGCTCCTCCCCGCAGAGTCGGGTGAACTCCCGGTCGTGCGGGGTGACCACGATCGGCGCGTCGCGCCCGCGTAGCCGGTCGGCGAGCGAGCCGTCCACCAGCAGGGTCAGCGCGTCGGCGTCGAGCACCACCGGCACCGGGGCGGCCAGCACGGCACGCAACTCGGCTGCCGCGTCCGCGCCGGTGCCCAGGCCGGAGCCGCACACCCAGGCCTGCACCCGGCCCGCGTCGGCGACCCGCCCGCTGGCGATCACCGACGGGTGCTGGTGCAGCACCTCGGCGCGGGCGCTACCGGCGTAGCGGACCAGGCCGGTCGGCCCGGCCAGAGCCCCGCCGACGGAGAGCACCGCCGCGCCCGGATAGGTCTCCGAGCCGGTCGCCACGCCCACCACGCCCCGGGTGTACTTCTCCGACGCCGGTCCCAGCTCCGGCCACCACTCGACCAGATCGGACCACTCGGTGACCCGTAGCGCGGGGGTGCCCCGCAGCCACGGCCGCAGCCCGATGTCGACCAACTCCACCTGCCCGGCCAGGGCGGCGGCCGGCCCGACCACGAGTGCGGGCTTCAGCGCGCCGAACGCCACTGTCACGTCGGCGCGGACGGCGCTCGGTCGGCCGGACGCGGACAGCGGCACGTGGCCGGTGTCCACCGCGACCCCGCTCGGCACGTCCACCGCGACGACGGTGGCCCGCGCACCGTCGCGCCCGCGCAACTCGCCGAGACGTTGGACCACCTCGTCCGCGTTCGCCCGCAGCCCACCGGTGCCACCGATGCCGACGATCCCGTCGAGGACCAGATCGACCGGGCCGGTCGGCTGCGGCACCAGCCGACCACCGGCCGCGCGCAGCGCGGCCAGCCCGGCGGCGTGCGCGCGCCCGGGGGTGAGCAGCAGGGCGGACACCTGGACACCCCGGCGGGCCAGGCGCTCCCCCGCGTACAGGGCGTCGCCGCCGTTGTCGCCGGAGCCGACCAGCAGCAGGACCCGGCTGCCGTAGACCCCGCCGCGCTCGTCGAGCAGGAGAGCGGCCCGGCGGGCCAGCCCGGCGGCGGCCCGCTGCATCAGCGTCCCGTCCGGCAGTGTGCCCATCAGCCCCGCCTCGGCCGCCCGTACGTCGGCCACCCGCCACACCGATCTCATGCCACCGTGTCCCATCCCGTTCGCGGGTGGGCCGGATCGGCCCGCCCAGTCGACGTCACCGTTCCGCGACCACCATGGCCGACGCGATCCCCCCGTCGTGCGACAACGAGAGATGCCAGTGGTTGACTCCACGCGCCTGCGCCGCCGCCGCGACCGTGCCGGAGACGGCGAGCCGGGGGCGGCCGTCCGGGTCGGGCACGATCTCGCAGTCGTGCCAGTTCAGCCCGGCCGGGGCGCCGAGCGCCTTGGCCACGGCCTCCTTGGCGGCGAAGCGGGCGGCGAGCGACTCCGGCGAGCGTGGGGCACCGGCGCGGGTGTGCCGCTCGGCCGTGGTGAAGAGCCGGTCGGCGAGCGACGGCGTCCGGGTCAGCGCCCGGGCGAACCGGTCGACCAGGACCACGTCGATGCCGACGGCGACGATCACCACATCACCCTACCGGCGGTCGGGGCCGCAGATTAGCCGTCGGGCTCGCGCTGGGCAAGGCCTGTGGACAGGCCGGGGTACGACCCACGGCGGCTGTCCACAGGGCACCCGGCGACCACCGGTCCGCGCCTAGCGTCAGCACGTCGATGCCGATCGTCCACGGGGGTGGAGTCATGGCCGAGGAGTCCTTCGCCGTCCGGCCGGAGGAGCTGCGGGCGGTCGCCGTCACGCTCGACGGCGAGGCGCACCGGCTGGCGCTGGGCCTTGCGGGAGCGCCAGGGTTGCTGGTGGCGGCGCCCGAGTGGCGGGCCGGCGCGGCTCTGGCGGGGCTGGAGGCGGTCACGCACGCGTGGCTCTGTCGGCTGGGCACCCGGGTCGAGGTGACCTCGCAGGGGGTCCGGGCGGCAGCCGAGGCGTACGAGACGGTGGACGACCGGGCCGCCGACCGGTTCGCCGTGCTGCCCCGGTGAGCAGCGTCGGCTACCGGCAACTGTGGGCGGCGGATCCGAGCGGGTGGCGGGCCGCGGGGGTGGCCTGGCTCGGGTTGACCGAGCCGGTCGAGCGTCGCGCCGGTGAGCTGCGGGCGGCGGGCGGGCGGTTGCGGGGCGGCTGGTCGGGTGTGGCGGCCACGGCGGCGGACGTCCGGCTCGTCGGCCTGCGGGACGAGCTGACGTCGGTCCTGCCCGCCCTGATCGAGGCCGATCAGGTGCTGGCCGATTTTGCCGGTCGGCTGACGTCGGCGAAGGCGCGGCTCGCCGACGCTGTCGCTCGGGCGGAGGCGTCCGGCCTGGTGGTGGACCGCACGGGCCGGGTGCACGTCGATCCGGCCCGGCATCGGTCCACCGAACGGGATGGCGTGGCTGCCGCCCGGGTGACGGCCGCCCTACGGGACGCACTCGACGAGGCGGGAGCCGCCGACCGGTTCGCCGCCGACCGATTGGACGAGCTGACCCGGGCCGCCGCCAGCGGGTGGGCGTCCCCGCCACCGCCGGGCCGACCGGCCCTCGACGCCGCGCCGACGCTGGTCCACGCCTGGTGGTCGGGTCTGACCCCGGCGCAGCGACGCTGGCTGGTCGGGCACGAGCCGGCACTGGTGGGCCGGTGGGACGGCGTGCCGGTGGCCGCCCGCGACCAGGCCAACCGGCTGCGGCTCGCGGTGTGGCGGGAGGAGCTGCTGGCCGAGCGCAGGGGTCTGCTGGGCCGGGTGCCGCCCGGGCCACTCGCGTCGGTCGGGCTGCGCGGGGTGGCCGGGCGGTTGGCCGGCCTGGACGCGCTGGCCGGTCGGCTGGCGGCCGGCGGGGGGCCCCGGGCGTACCTGCTCGGGTTGGATCCGGCCGGTGAGGGCCGGGTGGTGGTGGCGCTCGGCGACCCGGACCGGGCCGACCGGGTGCTGACCTATGTGCCGGGGATGACCGCCGGCCTGGACGACGCCCCCGGCGAGCTGGGCAGGGCGGCGCGGGTGCTGGACCGGTGCGCCGCGCTGGCTCCGGGTGAGCGCAGCGCGGCGGTGCTCTGGTTGGACTACGACGCTCCGGATTCCCTGACCGAGGCCGTCTCGGCGGGCCAGGCACGCGACGCCGGCCCGGCGCTGCACCGCTTCCAGGAGGGGTTGCGGGCCACCCATGAGGGGTCACCGGCCCGGCAGACCGTCCTCGGGCACAGTTACGGGTCGCTGGTGGTGGGTGTGACGGCCCGGGAGCACGGGCTGGCCGCCGACGCGCTGGTCTTCGTCGGCTCGCCCGGGGTCGGCGCGTCGCACGCGGCCGAGTTGGGCGTGCCGCCCGGGGAGGTCTGGGCGAGCAGCGCCTCCGGCGACGTGATCCGCGCGGCCCGTTCGGCGGACGAGCTCGGTCGCCGCGCCCTGCTGGGCGCGGCGCCGCTGGCCGCCCTGCTCGGCTGGCCCGACCGGACCGGGCATGAGCTGTGGTTCGGTCACGACCCGTCGGCCCCGGGGTTCGGCGGCCGGGTCTTCGACGGCGGGCGGGGCGGCCACACCGGTTACTGGGACCCGGGCAACCCCGCGCTGGACGGGATGGCCCGGGTCGTGTTGGGCCGTTGAGCTACTACTCGACGGTGACCGACTTGGCCAGGTTGCGGGGCTGGTCCACGTCGTGCCCACGGGCGTCGGCGATCTCGGCGGCGAACACCTGCAACGGCACCGTGGTGACGAGCGGGGCCAGCAGGGTCGGCGTACGCGGCACGTAGATCAGGTGGTCGGCGTACCGGACGACGGCCTCGTCGCCCTCCTCGGCGATCACGATGGTCCGCGCACCACGGGCCCGGACCTCCTGGATGTTGGAGACGACCTTGTCGTGCAGCATGCCCCGGCCGACCGGCGACGGCACCACGCAGATCACCGGGGTGCCCTTGTCGATCAAGGCGATCGGGCCGTGCTTCAGCTCGCCGGCCGCGAAGCCCTCGGCGTGCATGTACGCCAACTCCTTGAGCTTCAGCGCACCCTCCAGGGCCACCGGGTAGCCGACGTGCCGGCCGATGAACAGCACCGTCGGCTCGGACTTCAGGTCCCGGGCCAGCTCACGGACGGGTTCGATCCGGTCGAGCAGCTCGCGCAGCTTGCCCGGGATCTCCTGCAACTGGGCGACGACCGCGCCCACCTCGTCGGCGAACTTGATGCCGCGCACCTGGGCCAGGTGCAGACCGATCAGGTAGCAGGCGACGACCTGGGTGAGGAACGCCTTGGTGGAGGCGACGGCGATCTCCGGCCCGCCGTGGGTGTAGAGCACCGCGTCCGACTCGCGCGGGATGGTCGAGCCGTTGGTGTTGCAGATCGCCAGCACCCGGGCCTTCTGGTCCTTGGCGTGGCGCAGCGCCATCAGGGTGTCCATCGTCTCGCCGGACTGCGAGATCACCACGATCAGCGTGGACCGGTCGAGCACCGGGTCGCGGTAGCGGAACTCGCTGGCCAGCTCCACCTCGCACGGAATCCGGGTCCAGTGCTCGATGGCGTACTTGGCGACCATCCCGGCGTGGTACGCCGTGCCGCAGGCCACGATGAAGATCTTGTCGACGTCGCGCAGGTCCTGGTCGCTGAGGCGGACCTCGTCGAGGGCGATCTCACCGGTCTCGGTGAGCCGACCGAGCAGCGTGTCGGCGATGGCCTGCGGCTGCTCCTCGATCTCCTTGAGCATGAACCAGTCGTAGCCGCCCTTCTCGGCAGCCGAGGAGTCCCAGTCGATGTGGAAGTCCTTGCCGGCGGCGGGCCGGCCCTCGAAGTCGGTGATCTCGATGCTGTCACCGGTGATCAAGACGATCTGGTCCTGGCCCAGCTCGACCGCTTCCCGGGTGTGCTCGATGAACGCGGCCACGTCACTGGCCAGGTAGTTCTCCCCATCGCCCCGCCCGACGACCAGCGGCGAGTTACGTCGGGCGCCGACGACCGCGCCCGGCACCGCGGCATCCACCGCGAGCAGGGTGAACGCGCCCTCCAGCCGCTGGCAGACCACCCGCATTCCGGCGGCGAGCAGTTGCGGGCCGTCGGGCTGACCGGCGGCGCGCAGGTCAGCCAGCGCGGCGGAGAGCAGGTGGGCGGCGCACTCGGTGTCGGTGTCGCTGGCGAACTGGACCCCGTCGGCCTCCAGCTCGGCACGCAGCTTGGCGAAGTTCTCGATGATGCCGTTGTGGATGACCGCGACCCGGCCGTCCGGTGCGACGTGCGGGTGGGCGTTGCGGTCGGTCGGGCCGCCGTGGGTGGCCCACCGGGTGTGGCCGATGCCGGTGGTGCCGTCACCGATGCCGATCGGGCTGGCCGCGCAGGAGGTCGGGTCGTCGGCGGCCCGCTCGGAGAGCACCTTCTCGAGGTTGGCCAGCTTGCCGGCCTTCTTCTCGGTCAGCAGCTGGTCGTCGCAGACGATCGCGACGCCCGCCGAGTCGTAGCCGCGGTATTCCAGCCGCCGCAGTCCGTCGAGCACGATGCCCAGTGCGGGGCGCGCGCCCGCGTATCCCACGATTCCACACATGGCCCGCAGCCTAACCCAGTTTCACTCACGATGGGTGCTCGAAAGTCGGGTTATCAATCACGGAATCTGAGCGATAGATGGTTGGCGGGTCGCAACGGGACGAGCGTCACAGCCCACGCGGGAAGGGACGGGAGCCCACGGGGTTGCGGCACGCCTGCGGTTACGACAGTCTCTCGGCGGGTTCGGCGCGCCTGCCCTCGGCCCGTTCGTCCCATACCCGATCCCGTCCGGAGCAGCCATGTCCGACGCGCCGTCGCCCGATCCGTCCCCCTCCTCCCCGTCGGATCCGACGCCCAGCCCGCAGCCGCCGGATCCGACGCCCAGCCCGCAGCCGCCGGATCCGACGCCCAGCCCGGAGCCGCCGGGTTCGACGCCCAGCCCGCAGCCGCCGGATCCGACTGCGCCGCCGTCCTCGGCTCCGATCCCGCCACCCGACCCGCTCGCTGCGGGCCAGCCGTGGGCACCACCGGCTCCCTGGACACCGTCCCCGCCCACCACGGAGTGGACCCCACCACCGCCCACGCCCCCGTGGACGCCCGGATCACCGCCCCCATGGACGCCCGGATCACCGTCCCCATGGACGCCCGGGTCACCCGCGTCCCCGTGGGCGCCTGTACCACCAGGGTCTTCCTGGACGCCTGGCCCGCCGGCGTCCCCCTGGGGACCGCAACCGCCCGACGCCTCGGACCCGAACCAGGCCGGTTCAGCCTCGGACCCGACCCACGCCGGTTCAGCCTCGGACCCGACCCACGCCGGTTCAGCCTCGGACCCGACCCACGCCGGTTCAGCCTCGGACCCGACCCACGCCGGTTCGCCTTCGCACGCCGGGTGGCCACCGCCTACCGGCTGGTCCGCACCCGGCGGGGAGCCACCAACGGGCGGCTGGCAGCCGCAGGCCGGATGGCAGCCGTACGGCTACCCGCCGCCGTACGCCTACCCCGGCTATCCGCAGGCCAGCGCTGGCCGGACCACGAACGCCGGGCGGATCGTCGGAATCGTCGTCGCGGCCTTCGTGGTGCTGGTCGTGCTCGTCTGTGGCTGCCTATGCGCGGCCGGTTTCCTGCTCGACGGGACCGGCTCGGAGCCGGTCGCCGAGGAGCCGTGGGGCGTTCCCGACGACGGTTGGGCAGCACCCACCACGAGCGCGCCCATCCCCGGGCGACCCAGCTCCGCGCCCCGGATCCCCAGCCCCGCGTCCCCGACCCCGAGCAAGCAGCCGATCACCCGGCCGACGTCGGGGCCGGCCCCGGTGACAGTGGTCTACGAGGTCACCGGATCGGGCGAGGCCGACATCGCGTACTACGACGCCGAGAGCGATCTCATGCATGTCGACGGCGCGACGTTGCCGTGGCGCACCACCATCCGGACCAACGGCAAGACCAGGGTGATGGTGGAGGCCACCGGGCCCGACATCAACAACGCCACGCCGATCGACTGCACCGTCACGATCACCGGCGTCGGAAAGCCGGTGGTCATCAAGGAACAGGGGTATTACGCCATCTCCTGCACGCCGGAGTGAGCCTGAGCGTGGCCGATCCCGCTTGATCGACGCCGGTTCGCCGATGTCGGGGTATCGGAACGCCGCTGATACCCCGATATCGGCGATCTCGTGTCGATCAAGCGGGTGGGCGGGCGAGCGGGCGCGGACGAGCGGGCGCGGGCGGGCGGGCGCGGGCGTGACGGGTCTGGGGTTCAGCCGCGGGTGGCCTTAGGCTGGCGCAGGTGACGAGCACCGATGTCGACCCGCTGGTGGCCCGGATGCGGCCGTTCGGCACGACGATCTTCGCCGAGATGTCCGCCCTCGCCGTACGTACCGGAGCGGTCAACCTCGGCCAGGGATTCCCCGACACCGACGGCCCACCGGAGATGTTGGCCGCCGCCGCCGAGGCGTTGCGCGGTGGGCAGAACCAGTACCCACCCGGCCCGGGGATCCCCGCCCTGCGCGCGGCGGTCGCGGCCCATCAGCAACGGTTCCAGAACCTGGAGTACGACCCGGACGGCGAGATCGTCATCACCGCGGGTGCCACCGAGGCCGTCGCGGCGAGCATTCTCGCGCTCTGCGAACCGGGCGACGAGGTGGTCTGCTTCGAGCCGTACTACGACTCGTACGCCGCCTCGATCGCCCTCGCCGGTGCGGTCCGGCGGCCGGTGACCCTGCGCCCGAAGGCCGACGGCCGGTACGCGTTCGACCCGGCGGCGCTTCGCGCGGCGTTCGGTCCGCGCACCCGGTTGGTGCTGCTCAACTCCCCGCACAACCCGACCGGCAAGGTCTTCACCCCGGCCGAGTCGGCACTGGTCGCCGAGCTGTGCCAGGAGTTCGGCGCGTACGCGGTCACCGACGAGGTGTACGAGCACCTGGTGTTCACCGACGCGGCGAGCCCGCACGTGTCGCTGGCCACCCTGCCCGGGATGCGGGAGCGGACGCTGCGCATCTCATCGGCCGGCAAGACGTTCTCCTGCACGGGCTGGAAGGTCGGGTGGGCGAGCGGTCCGGCGGCGCTGGTGTCGGCGATGCTCCGGGTGAAGCAGTTCCTCACCTACGTCAACGCCGCGCCGCTGCAACCGGCGGTGGCCGTGGCGCTGTCCCTGCCGGACGACTACTACACCGGCTTCCGGGACGGGCTCCAGCAACGGCGGGACCAACTCGTCGACGGTCTCACCGACGCCGGGTTCGACGTGCTCAGTTCGGAGGGGACGTACTTCGTGACCGCCGACGTGACAGCTCTCGGCGGCCGGGACGGGGTGGAGTTCTGCCGTTCCCTGCCGGAGCGTTGCGGGGTGGTGGCGGTGCCGACCCAGGTCTTCTACGACGACACCGACGCCGGCCGGCGACTGGTCCGCTTCGCCTTCTGCAAGCGCCCGGAGGTGCTGACCGAGGCGGTCACCCGGCTGCGCGGTCTGCGCCCGACCCGCTGACCGGCCCGGAGCCGGTCGGCTCCGAATCGGTCGTCGACTGTTCCGGGGTGGACGACGCGAGTCGGGTGAGCAGTCGGCCCTCGTCGCCGAGCAGCACCGATTCGGCGTCGTCCACGAACGACAGGTCCGCCGTCACGTGCCGGCTCGCCGCGGTGAGGAGCAACCCGACCACCGGGTCGTCGGCGGCCCGTCGTAGGCCGTCCAGATTGCGCAGCTCGCGCAGCAGGTGCCCGCGCTGGTTCGTGAGGACCGCACGAACGGTGGCTGCCGAGCCGGATCGGGCGGCGGCGGTGACCTTGAGGAAGAAGTCGTCCCGGAATCCGCCACTTCGCGGGCTCGGTTCGGCCAGCCACCGCGCCAACTCCGCTCGGCCGCCCGGGGTGATCTCGTAGACCACCCGGTCCGGCTTGATCGGCTGCGGTTGTCGTTCGGCGACGACCAGCTCGTCCCGGGAGAGCCGGTCGAGGATCTGGTAGAGGTGGCCGATGTTCAGCGGCCCCCACTGCGGGCCGACGGCGGCCTCGAACGCGCCCTTGAGCTGGTAGCCGTGGCTGGGGCCGGCCGCGAGCAGGGCCAGGACGGCGTGCTGGATCGCCATGTCACCTCCGGTACGGGTCTTGCATTGTCACAATGTATCGCGCAGAGTGGGGGGACAGCACACGGGGAGGCGCGACATGCTCGGCTTCATCTGGAGGCAGCTGCGCGGCCGTGCGGGGCGGTCGGTGGCGCTGTTGGTCGGCGTGCTGGTGGCCACCACCGGTTTCGTGGTCCTGACCAGTGCCACCACCACTTCTCAGTTGAACGTCGTCGGCACGATCGAGCGCAACACTCAGGTCGGCTACGAGGTCCTGGTCCGACCGGCAGGCACCCGCACACCGCTGGAGGCCGAGCGCGGGTTGGTCCGCCCCAACTACCTCTCCGGGCTCTTCGGCGGCATCACGACCCAGCAGTACGAGCAGGTGAAGCAGATCCCCGGCATCGAGGTGGCGGCACCGATCGCGATGCTCGGCCATTCGACCACTCTGCTGCCGACGCCGATCGACCTCACCGAGGCCGTCGACCGCTCGCTCGATCGCCAGGTCATCCGTGTCGATCCGACCTTCCACGCCGAACGCGGTCTCTCCAGCGCACCGGGCAAACCCCGGTACGTGTACGTGACGACGAAGCCGTTGATCCATCCCCGGATCGAGAGGGAGATCGACAGGGACGCCGTACCGTACTCCGACGGGCGGTCCTATCCCTGGTCGGACACGTGTGGGCCGGTCTCCCGCGAGGTGCAGCCGGACGGGCGCAGCCTCCCCATCTGCGACCCGGGATACGCGCTGCTGGGTAACCCGGGCACCTACTCCGAGCGCGAGGGCTGGTCGCTGCACGCCGTCCAACTGCTGCCCGACGGTCGATTCCAAGCCGACTCCCATGTCCTCGCGACCGATCGGGACGGCTCCTCGACACCCACCGACCGGCTGGTGATGGCGTACGACCTGACCGTGCCGTTCCTCCTGGCCGCTGTCGACCCGGCGGCCGAGGAGCGACTTGTCGGCCTCGACGACGCGGTGGTCACGGGCCGAGCCGTGCGCACCGACGACACGGCGGCCGTCGACCGCCGGGGCTCGGCCGACAACCTGGAGGTCCCGGTCCTCGTCACCAACCGACCCTTCATCGACGAGTCGCTGACGGCCAGATTCACCCGGCTCGCGCTCAGCCCCGCCGGGGTGGAGGCGATCGACCTGGAGCAGACGTTGAGCCGCCCGGGCGGGACTCCGGCCGGGTCCGGCCGGTACGACCTCACCGCCGGGCACCAGGCGATGCTCACCGAAGAGCTCTCCCTGGCCGGGTGCTGCCACGGCCAACTGCAGACGGTCGTGCAGTCGGGCGAAGTGCAGTACGACCGACTACCCGACGGCAGCCTGCGCGCCCGGTCGCAGCCACCCGGCGACCCGGAGGTGTACGGCAAGGAGGAGGCGTTCAACCCGCTACCCCGCCCCTGGCTCGCCGACGACAGTGGCTCGCGAACGGTACGCGCGCTGCCACTACCCACTGGCGGTAACGCGACCATTCGATTCTGGCGGGCCGTCGGTGTCTTCGACCCGAGCCGACTGACCGGGTTCAGCGACCTCGGCCGCCTGCCGCTGGAGACCTACCAGGCGCCGGTGGCGCAGGGTGCCGACGACCGCAGCCGGGCCGCATTGGGCGGCCGGCCGTTGACGCCCAGCGGCAATCCCGCCGGCTACCTCTCGGCGCCGCCGTTGCTCCTCACCAACCTCGGCAGTGTGCCGAAACTCCTGGAGGGCGGCGGGGCGCAGGCCAAGGCGCCGATCAGCGCGATCCGGGTACGCGTGGCGGACGTGGGCGGCTACACCGAACAGTCGGCCGAGCGGGTCCGGCTGGTCGCCGAACAGATCGCAGCACGCACCGGGCTGGACGTCGACGTCACCCTCGGCTCGTCGGCCGCACCACAGACCGTGGAGTTGCCCGCCGGCTCGTTCGGCCGGCCGATGCTGCGGCTGACCGAGGACTGGTCGGCCCTCGGTGTGGCATCGGTCATCACTCAGGCGGTGGACCACAAGAGCCTGGTGCTCTTCGTGCTGGTGCTGGTGGTCTGCGTGCTGTTCCTGGGCAACGCGGTCAGCGCCGCCGTCCGCGACCGCCGCTCCGAGCTGGCGGTGCTCGCCTGCCTCGGCTGGCCGGCCCGCCGCATCGCGGCGCTACTCCTCGGTGAGGTCGCCCTGCTCGGGCTCGTCGCCGGCCTGCTCTCGCTCGCCCTCGCGGTGCCGCTCGGGACGGCGCTCGGCATGGACGTCGACTGGCGGCGGGCGGCCCTGGCCGTACCCATCGCCCTGCTCCTCGCGCTGGCTGCGGGCCTGGTGCCGGCGCTGCGGGCGGCGCGCGCCCACCCGGCCGCCGCCCTCCGTCCGATCGTCGCTCCCGCCGGCTGGGTACGCCGACCGCGCACCCTGCTCGGCCTGGCCCTGGTCAACCTGGCCCGCACCCCGGGGCGCACCTTCCTCGGCGCCGGTGCGCTGGCGATCGGGGTGGCCGCGTTGACGCTGGTCGCCGCCGCCGCGTGGGCGTTCCGGGGCGCGATCGTCGGCAGTCTGCTCGGCGACGTGGTCTCGTTGAGCGTGCGCGGGGCGGACACTGTGGCCGCCGCCGCCACCGTGCTGCTCGGTGCCGCGGCGGTCGCGGACGTGCTCTACCTGAACATCCGCGACCGGGCCGCCGAGCTGGCCACCCTTCGCGCGATCGGCTGGACCGACGCCGACCTCGGGCGGCTGGTCGGCTACGAAGGGCTGGCCTTGGGCGTCGTCGGCGCGACGACCGGAGCGGCGATCGGTCTGGCCGGCGCGGGCTGGCTGATCGGCGACCTGCCCGAAGCGCTGCTCCTGGTCGCCGCGCTGACGGCACTGGCTGGCGCGCTGGTCAGCGCCCTCGCCGCGCTGGTGCCCGCCGCCCTGTTGCCGCGTCTACGGCCCGCCCGACTTCTGGCAGAGGAGTAGCAGATGGTGAGCGAGCAGAGCGGCAGCACGATCGCGGTCGACCACCTGGTCCGACGATTCGGCACCGGCGCGGACCGGTTGACGGCCGTCGACGACGTCTCACTGACCATCGCGGCCGGTTCGGTGGTGGCGCTGACCGGGCCGAGCGGGTCGGGGAAGTCGACGCTGCTGCACCTGATCGGCGCGATCGAGCAGCCCGACGAAGGGACCGTCACCGTCGACGGCATGGTGGTCAGCAGCCTGCGCAGGGCCGCGTTGGCCCGCTACCGGCAACGGGTCGGGTTCGTGTTCCAGCGCTACCACCTGCTGCCGGCGTTGACAGTGCTGGACAACGTGATCGCGCCCGTCCTCCCCCGCCGGGGCCGGGCCGATCACGCGGCACGAGCGCGGGAGCTACTGGACGCGGTCGGCCTGGCCGGGCGGGAGCGGGCCCTGCCCCCGCAGCTCTCCGGCGGCCAGCAGCAGCGGGTCGCCATCGCCCGGGCGCTGATGGGGGCCCCGGGCCTGCTGCTGGCTGACGAGCCCACCGGAAACCTCGACTCCGTCACCGGCGGCCAGATCCTCGACCTGCTGCTCGACCTTCGTGACCGGCACGGCATGACCATCCTGCTCGCCACACACGAACAGTCCATCGCCGCCCGCTGCGACCGACTGGTCCGTCTCAACGACGGACGCGTCACCGAAGACCTCGACCTCACCGACGGCGAGGACCCGGCCGACACGTACGAGCGGGCCGCCCGGCTACGGCTGTGACAGCTCGGGCCGTCAGGCCACGGGGCTGGCGGTGCGGACCTGCTCGGCGATCCGTTCGGCGACCTCGCGGGCGGTCGCCTCGGTGGCGGCCTCGACCATCACCCGGACCAGCGGCTCGGTGCCCGACGGGCGCAGCAGCACCCGACCGGTCTCACCCAACTCCGCCTCGGCCCGCTCGGCCTCGGCGCGGACGGCCGGCGCGTTGGCGCCCACGGTCCGGTCCCCGACCGGCACGTTGATCAGCACCTGGGGCAGCTTGGTGACCACCGAGGCCAGCTCGGCGAGGGACTGGCCGGTGGCCGCCATCCGGGCCATCAGGTGCAGGCCGGTGAGCACGCCGTCGCCGGTGGTGGCGTGCGCGGGCATCACGATGTGACCGCTCTGCTCACCGCCGAGCGCGAGGCCCGAGGCGCGCAGCTCCTCCAGCACGTACCGGTCGCCGACCTTGGTCTCGATCAGCCGGATGCCCTGCGCGGACATCGCGAGCCGCAGACCGAGGTTGCTCATCACGGTGGCGACGAGGGTGTCCTGGGTGAGGGTCCCGGCTTCGCGCATGGCCAGCGCCAGGATCGCCATCACCTGGTCGCCGTCGACCTCGTCGCCGTCGGCGGTGACCGCCAGGCAGCGGTCGGCGTCGCCGTCGTGGGCGATGCCCAGGTGGGCGCCGTGCTCGACCACGGCGGCGCGTAGCGCCTCGATGTGGTTGGAGCCACAGTCGTCGTTGATGTTCAGGCCGTCGGGCTCCGCGTAGATCGCGACGACCTCCGCACCGGCCTCCCGGTAGGCGACGGGCGCGACCTCGGCGGCGGCACCGTTGGCGCAGTCGACCACGACCTTGATCCCGTCGAGCCGGTGCGGCACGGTGCTGACCAGGTGCTGGACGTAGTGGTCGGCACCGTCGAGCAGGTCGTGCACGCGACCGACGCCGGCGCCGATCGGACGCTCCCAGGCGGTGGTGGCGTTCGTCTCGACGGCCGCCTCGATCTGCATCTCGATCTCGTCGGGCAACTTGTGCCCGCCGGCGGCGAAGAGCTTGATGCCGTTGTCGGGCATCGGGTTGTGCGACGCGGAGAGCA